>CANKHJ010000034.1 GCA_947481635.1 Bradyrhizobiaceae bacterium | reverse complement strand
TCAAGCCGATTGTCCGCATCGAAGAAACCGAACTGACCCATCGAACGCCTCCGCTGCCAAATCGCGTGCGATCCTTGAATCTGATTTAACGGCCAATGACCAGGGCGCAATTATTCGAGGTGCCCTTTATTCAATGGCCCTGCCAAAGTTGGCCAGCATATTTCGATTTCTCTTGGCTGCGGCATCTCCAACGCACGCGCGCGTCCGTGTGGCTACCACCAGGTTCGTCTCGTACCTCCGGGTCAGCACGGACAAACAGGGCCGCAGCGGTCTTGGCCTTGAAGCACAGCGGGATGCGGTCGAGCGATACCTGAGCGGCGGCAACCGGTCGCTGGCAAAGGAATACGTTGAGACCGAGAGCGGCAAGCGCACCGACCGGCCCCAGCTCAAGGCGGCGCTAGCGCACGCGAAGGCCATCGGAGCAACGGTGGTGTTTGCTAAACTGGATCGCCTCACACGCAATGTGGACCTTCTGCGGAACTTGGTTGCCTGTGATGTAGACTTGGTGTTCTGCGATCTCCCTCATGCGCCTCCTGTGTCAACGCCGGAAAGATTTTGCAGCGGCTGGCCGGAGTAAAATCTCTCCGGCGTTGACAGGTTCACGGACGAACCCCATCGCAAACGTAATGGGTTTGGGAAAACCGACTCGCTGAGCAAGCCGACGTCTCGAGGGCACCGTCGGGGCCGTGTTCAGCCCAGTAATGCGGATTTGATGCGTAGCGCGAACAATGATTCCGCCGCCGTAAGGCGATCGGCGGCGCGGTATAGAACCGCCTCAATTCGACGGAGCCTGCGAACAAGCGATCTCACTTCTTCAATACGACCCGTGCGGCCGGGGTGACATCTAGTTCGTGTTCAGCAGCTTGAGCATTTCACCCCATTTCACATAGTCCGCCGCAATCAATGCTTGGAGCTCTTCCGGCGTCGAGGTGGTCGGGGTCGCGCCACTCTTGATCACGAACTCGCGGATCTCGGGGCTGTCGTTCGCTGCGACGATCGACCTGCGTAGAGCGTCAACAGCCGTCCGCGGCGTGCCGGCGGGCGCAAAAATCGCACCCCATGAGCCGGATGTCATCTGAGGATAGCCAAGCTCCTCGAACGTCGGAGCCTCGGAAACCGCTTCCAACCGCTTGCTGCTGTTGACGGCGATGACGCGCAGCGGACCATTTGCACCGGTTCTCGGCAGATAAGCGACGACGCCGTCGATCGTGAGGACGATCTGGCCCGAGAGCAGTTCTTGCAAGACTTCCGGCGTGCCGCGGTATCCGACCTGAACCATGTCGATGCCGACGGTGCGCTTCAAATGTTCACCGATCAAATGCTGGGCTCCGCCTGTTCCTGAAGTCCCATACGTGAACTTGCCGGGGTTCTTTTTCATGAAGGCGATGAATTCGGCCAAGTTTTTCGCCGGTATGACGTTGGAATTTATGATCAGGCCCTGGGGCAGCATGCTCACGAGGGAGATCGGCTGGAAATCCGAAACCTTGTAGCTCAGGTCCTTGATCTGATGCGGCGCAATGGCGAAGGCATTCGCTCCAGCAAACAGGATCGTGTAACCGTCGTTCTTCGACTGCGCGACAAAAGTCGTCCCAAGTGCGGTCGCGGCGCCGGGCTTGTTCTCGATGATGACGGTCTGCCCCAGCGTCTCCCGCATTTTGTTCGCCAGCGCTCGCGCGTGAATGTCGAACTGCCCGCCCGGAGCGTACGGCACGATCATCCTGACGGGGTGCTCCGGATAGGTCTGGGCGGCGGCGAGCCCCGCCGAAAGGCCGATCCAAGCGGCGGTAAGAATTAGGCATACAACCATCGCGCGCTTCATTTTCGTTCCCCTTGCGTAGGTTCCGCGTTACGCAGAACCAGTTTTCCGCAAAACCTTGTGTTTTGCAATCGTTTGCTCTGTTTGAGCCCAAGTCGTGCTCGCAAGCGATGCATCAGGCATTGGAACGACCCCTCTCGCCATCGCCATTGCCATGACCTGCCCCGTTTCTTCGGACCACGGTTTTCTTGAGCCTGCCCCTCATTCCGGTCTCACCGCGAGACCGGCGGACATCCGAGCCTGAATGGCTGCGTGCCACAGCCGCTCAACCGCGCCATGCAGGTCCTGTATCAAGGACGTGAATGCGGCGCTTGCTGGTGGCGGGTTTGACGTGCGCCAGCTCCAGCACATTCCCCGGTCGCTGGAAGGCTTGCGGCCCGGTGAACTGTTGAAGATGAAGGCAGCGGGCGAGACGCAGGGTGCGAGACTGTCGGCGCGATGGCAGGCGCGGCAAGTGACAGGCCTGCCGCAGCAACCTTCAAGTGACCTTCAAGGGGAATGTCGAACCAAGTGCCTGTAACTGTCGGCGTCTGTGACGCAGTTACGTCAGCCTCAGTTGCTTGGCCAGTGGTCACTTGGATGCCACCCGCGAACCTCCTCCAGAATTCGACGAAATGGGGGCTCTGGGGCGAGGCACATAGTTCGATAAGTATCCAGGAACCTCAGCCAACCCGTCGGGTCTCTAACTTCGTTCGCGGGACCGGTAGCCCCGCTTCGGGCTGTTGTATTCACGCATCTCCGACGCCCTGTCCCGAGGTAAGCCCTCTCTATTGTCGTCGCCCGGCGTGACCGGGCGATACCAGTAGTCGCCCGCTAGCGTAGGGCAACGTGCATCCGACTGCTCTGTCGGTGAGTACTGAATCGCCCGCTTTCGGACGATGACAATCGAGGGCGCGGGCCATGACCGACTGACAACGGCGTGAATCCCGTTCTAAGGAATCGGCTTGCCTTCGCTCTCGCTCCAGTTCGGCAGCAGCGTATTCGACGGCAGGCTTTCGTCTATCAATTTATGCGCCTGAGCGGCGCCGGCGACCGGAAGTCCGGTAGGGTCGATCAGGCCGACCTGCGCGAGGACCGAAGCCTGGTCCCAGTAGATGTGCTCGTGATAAAGTTTCGGGCCGCGAAACTTGATGACCACGATCATCGGGATCTCGATCCATTTTCCGGTCGGCTTGACGCCCGGCAGCATCCAGTCGAGTTCGGTGTCGTGCCGGAAGCGCGAGAGAATTTCTTCAACCACCTGCGTGGCGCCGATGGTGCGCGAGATCAGGACGCCGTTTCGCTCCGCCGAATTCTTCGGAATGAAGTGATATTTGTAGAAGCGCGCAAGCTGCTCGAATCCCACGCCGCCGGTCATGGTCGGGATGTGATTGACGTAGGGCGACGCCACCATGCTCGCCATTGTCGCCGGAGTGTCGCAATAGATGAATTCGCAGTTCTTGTGATGCTCCCAGAGCGCGCCGAGGTCGTAATGCGGACCCATCGCGCGGCGAAAACGTCCGATCGCCCGGTCATGTGCGAGCAGCGCGAGAGCCTTCATGTAGTTGGAACTTGCCGGGTTCTCGAAGTCTTTGCCGAGGCCGTCATAGACGAACACCTCGACGTCCGATGCGCCCGCGAACGCCTGCTTGATTGCGTTGCTGTTGTCCCCGCCGGGCAGTTGGATCGTGATCGGACAGCGCAGCTTGGCGCTGGCGTTGAACCCCTCGCCGCCATAGGTGACCGCCGCATCGATGTCGAGACTGGCGGCGGCTTTGAACGCGGTCTCCGCGCCGGCGCCGAAGCCGAGCAAGCCGATCTTTGCCTCCGCGTCGGGCCACGTTCGCACGGCGCGGATGATGATCGACAGGTCCCCGACCGGATCGGATGAACCCGTCAGATCGGGCAAGACCGCGACGTAGCCTTCCTCAGCATAGAGCGCGACCGTGTCTCGCATGAAGCCGTCGATTCCCGCCGCGTCGTGGCAGAGGACGACCACAGGTCCGCGCTCACCGTCAGGGCGAGCGACGACGGCCTGAATATTTTCGATCAACGTGCTCGTGGAAGCCATGTGTCGTTCCCTATCTGTCGAGGTTGCGTCGCCGAATTTTCCGCGCCGCAACATCGATAGGCAGTTTTATATATATGTGATGGTTTAATGATCACACTTCCAATTAATTATCAATTGACTTCCCGATGGAGGTGTCGGATCGTGACGATCACGGGTGGACCCGGGAAATCGCCGTCGTCTGCGCCGTCACGCGCGATGACGTCATTTTTCAAGAGGGAGAAACGTGATGTTGAAAATCGGACGTCGGGACTTCTTGGTTTCAGGAACTGCGGCTTCGGCAAGTGCGGCAATCGGCGTGCAAGGCCTGGGTCAGATCCTTTTTTCAAAGGAGGCGCGGGCTGCCATCGGTGACACGCTGACGATCGCTTACAACGTCGCGCCGCCGAGTTGGGATCCGAATATCGGTCCGTCGTCGACCAATCCGTCGCTGCAGACGATCTACCGTACGATCTACGACACCTACATGATGCAGCGGGAAGACCTGACCCTTGCCCCGGGAATCATCGATCAATGGAGCTGGAACGCCGACAAGTCCGCGATCTCGCTGCGGGTTCGACAGAACGGCACTTGGCACGACGGTAAGCCGGTCACGCCGGAAGACATTGTCTGGAATTTGCGCCGCCTCACCGATGCGAGTCTCGGAGCGCCGCTCCAGGTCAGCTTCGCCGGCTTGAAGAATTTCAAGATCGACGGCCAGACCATCACGATGGACATGACGCAGCCGTGGCGCGCCACGATGCTGGAGCGTCTCGCATTCCTAGGCTGCTTCCTGCTCGCTCCGCACCATCACGAGAAGGTCGGCAAGGAAGGCTTCGAACGCGCGCCGATGGGGTCGGGGCCTTACAAGTTCGACCAATATGAGCGCGGTTCGTTCCTGCGCCTGAAGGCGCATCCCGGCTATTGGGGCGGCAAGCCGCTCTTCGAGACAGTCATCTTCAAGATCGTGACAGACGCGGCCAGCCGCGTCGCCGAAATCGAGCGCGGCAGTTCCCACGTCACTATGGACCTTCAATACGAGGAATATGACCGGCTGCGCCAGAAGTCCGGTCTCAGCGGCGTCGCCGCGCCGACCACCGACATTGCGATGATGTTCTTCCACAGCACCGGTCCGATGGCCGACATCAACGTGCGCAAAGCCGCCATGCACGCCGTCGACAAGAAGTTGATCGTGGATCGTTTGTTGCGCGGTTACGGCAAGCCGGTCGACACGCTGTCGGTGCCGCAGGAGAAGGTGTTCGACCAGGGGATCGTCACTCAATACGATCCGAAATTGGCGGCCGAACTGCTCGCGAAGTCGGGTTATTCACGCGAGAAGCCGATCGAATTCACCGTCCAGACCACGCGCGGCTTCCGGCCGAAGGACTACGAGATCGTCCAGGCCATCGTCGAGATGTGGCGCCAGGTCGGCATCAAGGGGAATATCGAAGTCTACGAGCCGGCCAAGCATTTCGAACTGCGCATGTCGCACAAGCTGGCGCCCGCGGCGTTCTATGTCTGGGGCAACTCGATGGGCGACCCCGAGACCTCGATCGCCTCGGCGATCCGCTCGGTCTCGCCGCATTCGTCATGGAAATCGCCCGACGTCGATGCGATCGCCGATCCGCTGTTCGGAGAACGTGACGAGCAGAAGCGTATCGCCGGCTACCAGCGGCTCAACCGCTACGTCGCCGAGAATGGGTATCTGTTCCCGCTGTTCCAGATTTACCAGCCGGTCGTGTTCAAGTCAGAACTGGACTTCAAGCCGCATCTCGCCGGATACGTGCTGCCGACCGCTTTCGGACGCAAGTAAAGCAGGCAGCGGCGCGACGTGACCGTCTCCTATCTGCTGCGTCGGCTGTTATTCACGCTGCCGACGATCCTCGGCGTTATTGTGATCGTGTTCGTCCTGCTCCGGGTGGTGCCGGGCGACCCGATCGCAATGATGATCGGCAGCGAAGCGACGCCCGAAGACATCCAGCGGTTGCGCGAAGTCTACGGCCTGGACAAGTCGATCCCGCATCAATTCGTCGTCTATCTCGGCAACCTGCTGACCGGCGATTTCGGCACGTCTATCAGCCTGAAGCAGAATGCGCTCACGCTGGTGCTCGGTCGGCTGCCGGCGACGCTCGAGCTTGCCATCGTTGCTATGGTGATTGCCGTGGCCTGCGGCCTCGCGCTCGCGCTGGTCGCCACTTATTGGCGCAAGTCATGGGTTTCGCCGGTGATCGACGCCTTTGATTCGATCGCGCTGTCGATCCCCGAGTTTCTGTGGGCGCTGCTGCTGGTTCTCGCATTCGGTGTGTTGTTTGCGAATCTTCCGATCTCCGGACGGTTCGATCCGGCGCGCCAGACCGATTTCGTGACGCAATTCTATCTGTTCGAAAGCCTGCTGCGCGGCCGCTTCGCCGATGCGCTCGACCTGCTGCGTTATCTGCTGCTGCCGGCGCTGGCCTTGGCCTTGCCGCTGATGGCGATCATCTCGCGCGTGCTTTCGGGCTCGCTGCGTGAAGCGCTCGGCCAGGACTATATCCTGCTGGCGCGGGTCAAGGGATTTAGCGCGGCGCGCGTGCTGTTGCGTCATGCGTTGCCGAACGCGCTGCTCCCAACCATTACCATCACCGGGGTGCATTTCATTTTCTTGGTCGGCGGCACAGTGCTGGTCGAGTTGATCTTTTCCTATCCCGGCATCGGCAACATGTTGTTCGGCGCCGCCATGAACCGCGACCTGCCGCTGATCCAGAGCGTAACCATCGTGTTCGCGCTGCTGTTCATCGGCCTCAATTTCCTGATCGACCTGAGCTACACGCTGGTCAATCCGCGCGTGAAGGTCGGATGACATGAATATCCGTCTCATCGCTGGACTGACGGTTCTGGTCGTCCTGGTGGTCGCGGCGGTGTTGGCGCCGTGGCTCGCGCCGCACGATCCGATGACGCAAAGCCTGTTCAATCAATTGCTGCCTCCGGCTTGGCTGGCGGGAGGCGATGCCAACTTTCTGCTCGGGACCGACAATCTCGGCCGCGATCTACTATCCCGGCTGATCTACGGTGCGCAACCGGCGCTGCTGGTGATGTTCGTCGGCGCCACGCTGTCCGGCATGCTAGGCGTCGTGCTCGGACTGATCGCCGGCTTCTTCGGCGGCTGGCTCGATGCGGTGATTTCGCGCATCGTCGACGTCTTCATGTCGTTCCCGCCGATGCTGCTGGCGATCGTGTTGGTCGCGGTGGTCGGCCCCGGCGTCGGCGCGGTGATTACCGCAATCATCTTGATCGGCTGGACCCGCTCATGCCGCCTGGTGCGTGGCGAAGTGCTGGCGCTCCGCGAGCAGGAATTCGTCACCTCGGCACGGGTGCTCGGGGTCTCGCGGCTGCGGATGATCGTTCACGAGATCTTGCCGAACCTGCTTCCGTTGCTGAGCGTGTTGTTCGGGCTCGAGATGGGCCGGGCGATCGTGACCGAGACCATCCTCAGCTTCGTCGGGTTCAGCTCCAGCAGCATCCCGACCTGGGGCAGCATCATCGCGGACAGCCGGCCGTATATCTATCAGGCGTGGTGGGCGATGGCCTATCCGACGCTGGTGATCATGATCGCCGTCCTCGGCCTCAACGCGCTTGGCGATGGATTGCGCCAGGCGACCGACCCGCTGGCGCGGCGATGAGCGACACTCCGACACTCGATATCGACGGGCTGCATCTGTCGATCGGGACGACGCCGATCCTGCGCGACGTATCGCTGCAATTAAGGCGCGGCCGCATCATGGGGCTGGTCGGCGAATCCGGTGGTGGCAAGACCATGGTCGGCAAGGCCGTGCTCGACGTGCTGCCGGATGTGGCGCGGATCACCGCGGGATCTATCAAGTTCGAGGGCCGTGACTTGCTGTCGATGACACAGCGTCAACGGCGGTTGCTGCGTGGCAAGTCGATCAGCATGATCCTGCAGAACCCGATGTCGGCGCTCAACCCGGCGTTTCGGATCGAACACCAGATGGTCGACGTGATGCGCTTCCATCTCGGCATCGGGGCCCGTGAGGCGCGTGAGCGCGCGCGCGACATGCTCGACGCGGTCCAGATACGCGATCCGGACCGGGTATTGCGCCTCTATCCCCACGAATTGTCCGGCGGCATGTGCCAACGCGTGGTGATCTCAATTGCATTTTCTTGCGAGCCGCAGCTGATCATCGCGGATGAGCCCACCACGGCGCTCGACGTCACCGTGCAGCACCAGATCCTGAAGCTGATCAAGGTGATGCAGGCCAGGACCAATTCCGCGGTGCTGTTCATCACCCATGACCTCGGCGTGGTCGCGAAGGTCTGCGACACGATCGCGGTGCTGTATGCCGGGATGATCCTGGAAGCGGGGCCCGTGGAAAAGATCTTCGCGGCACCGGCGCACGATTATACGCGTGCGCTGATGAACGCGGCGCCACGCTATGACAGGCCGAATGCGTTGCTGCGTTCGATACCGGCGGCGTTGCGCGAGAAGCTTCAGCAGGATGCCCGCGCTTACGATCAAACTCGCGTTTTCGCTCATGCTTGAGGTCCGGGGCCTGAGATTGTCGTTGCCCGACCGCGGGCACAAGCCGGCTTTCGGTCGGACGCCGATGCTTGAAATCCTAAAGGGCGTCGACCTCTCGGTCCCTGCCGGCGCGTCGGTTGGGGTCGTTGGAGAATCCGGTTCCGGCAAGAGCACGCTCGCGCGCACCTTGGTCCGTCTGTACCGTCCGACCGCGGGGACGATCGTGTTTGACGGCGAGGAGGTCGGTTCGCTGGAGGGCATGGCGCTGCGCAGCTTGCGCACGCGTATGCAGATGGTGTTCCAGGATTCGCAATCTGCACTCAATCCGCGCCTGAGGATCGGGACGATCCTCGCCGATCCGTTCATCGTTCACGGCCGTGTCCGTACGACTACCGAGGCGCTTGCACGGGCGGAAGCGCTGCTCGAACAGGTCGGGCTCTCCCGGCAATATCTGTTTCGATATCCGCATCAATTGTCGGGCGGGCAACGCCAGCGTATCGGCATCGCCCGCGCCATCGCGCTCGGTCCCCGGCTGGTGCTCGCCGACGAGATCGTGTCCGGGCTCGATGTGTCGGTGCAGGTGCAGATCCTCGAACTGCTGAGCACGCTGCGGGCGTCGACCGGGATGGCTGTCGTGCTGATCAGTCATGACCTGTCGGTGGTGCGGACATTCTGCGACAGCGTCATCGTGATGCGTCATGGCGAGATTGTGGAAGCGGGGCCGACCGCCAGCCTCTTCGAGGCGCCGCAGCATCCCTATACGCGGCGTCTGCTGCGGGCCATTCCGCTGCCCGAGGTGGATCCGAGCTGGATCGACAGCGTCAACCTGATCGAGGACTAAATGCTCCGAAATCCGACATTGCGCGGCGACCATTTCAAGCTCGGGATCTTCGCCGCCAATTGCTCGTCGGGCACCGCGGCCACGACAATCCCGGATCGTTGGTCGGCGACCTGGGAAGACAATCTGGCACTAGCCAAGATGGCGGATGAGTCCGGCTTCGATTTCATGCTGCCGCTGGCGCGCTGGCGCGGCTATGGCGGCGCGACCGACTTCGAAGGCTCGACGCTCGAGACGATCACCTGGGCCGGCGGATTGCTGGCCCAGACCAAACGCATTTCGGTGTTTGGGACAGTGCATGCGCCGCTGATTCACCCGGTATTCGCCGCCAAGCAATGCGTCACGGTCGATCACATCGGCTCCGGGCGGTTCGGCCTCAACATCGTCTGCGGCTGGAATCTGGACGAGTTCGAGATGTTCGGCATCGCGCAGCGCGAGCATGACGAGCGCTACGCGTTCGGACAGGAATGGTGGGACATCGTGTCCGCGACCTGGCAGCGGCAGGACCCGTTCGATCACAAAGGGAGCTATTTCGATCTCAAGGGCGTCGTCGGGCATCCCAAGCCGTGGGGCGGCGAACGGCCGATCGTGATGAATGCCGGATCGTCCGGCGCCGGCCGCGCCTTCGCCGGGCGCAATTGCGACGTGATGTTCACGGCGCTGATCGATCACGAGCGAGCCAAGAAGAATGTCGCTGCCATCAAGCAGACCACGCGGGAGCAATTCGGCCGCGATATCGGCGTGTTCACGTCAGGTCATGTCGTCTGTCGGCCGACACGTAAGGAGGCCGAGGACTATTACCAGTGGTATGCCGTGGAGCATGAGGATGGGCCGGCGGTGACGCGGCTGATGGAGTTGCAAGGCCTGCACAGCCAGTCGTTTCCACCGGATGTGTTTGCGACTTATCGGACGAGGTTTGCCGGCGGTCATGGGTCGCTGCCGATCATCGGCACGCCGGATGAGGTCGCCGCCGAACTCGGCCGCGTTGCCGGGGATGGTTTCAACGGCGCCGCGATTACGATGGTGAGCTACCTGGATCAGTTGCCATTCTTTATCCAGGAAGTGCTTCCGCGCCTGGCGCATCTTCGGCGCACCGCATAAAGATGGTGCGACTTTATGAGATAGTGATTTTTCAACAAAACTCTGGCGCCTCGGGTACTGGGATGCCAGAATGCGCGGGAAGAAAAGGACAATCGATATGAATGACGTGGCGATCGGGCAGGGCGGCTATTCGGTATTCTACGGCACCATGGCCGACATGACCTATCCCGAGGTCAAGGAGGCCGCCCAGCAAGGCGCAGTCGTACTCTGGGGTCTCGGCGTCATCGAGCAACATGGTCCGCACCTGCCGCTGGCGACCGACGTCTACATGCCTTACGCGTCGCTGCGCCTGGTCTCGGCGAAGCTTGCCGCGCAAGGCGTTCGCAGCGTGACCATGCCGCCCTATTACTGGGGCATCAACGACGTCAGCGGATTGTTTCCCGGCACCTTCGAGGTCCGGCCCGCGATCATGATTGAGATCATGATCGACCTGATCAAGAGCCTGAAGAAGGATAATTTTACTCAGCTGTTCTGCGTCTCCGGCCACGGCGACGCGATGCATAACCGCACCATCCTCGAGGGCGTCAAGCGTGGCGGCGCCGAAGCCGGAATCGAGGCCTATTTCGTTGGCGCGCCGAGCTTCTTCAAGCGGCTTGGGTTCGCGGCCGATGACCCGAACACCGTCGCGACCAATGGCGAGGTCGAGCGCAAGAGCAAGTTCGCCGATGTCCATGCCGGCCAATTCGAGACGTCGAGCATGCAACGATATTTCCCCGGCGTTGTCCGCTCCGATGTGGTGCCTGGCCTGAAGGCGACCGATCTCGGGCCGGCCGAACTCGCCGAATGGCGCAAGGGGCCGCAGCAGGCCTTGAAAGTAACGCCACTTGGTTATCTCGGCGACCCGGCCGCGTCCGATCCGGTGCTTGGTGAAAGCCTGCTGGTGGGTCAGGCGCAATTCATTGCCGATGCCATCGCCGCAAGGGCGAAGAAGTAGCGACGTCTTCGCGGGCCATGCGTGAATCGATCTGCCGAGCCGCTCGCTGCGGCACGCGATATTGAAAATGGAGATGAGTGAGATGTCCAATCCCGCAAAGCAGATTGCTCCGGTCAAGGGCATGGCCAAGCCGCAAGGCGTCTGGTCGGTGGCCGTGGTCGCGACACCCGGGAAGTTCGTGTTCGTGTCCGGTCTGCTGGCCAAGGATGAAACCGGGCAAATCGTGGGCGTCGGCGACATCACCGCGCAGACCGAGAAAGTGATGCAGAATCTCGTGCAGGCCTTGGACAGCGCCGGCGCCAACATCGATGATGTGGTGCGGGTCGACGTGTATTGCCGCGACATCTCCAAGTTTTCCGAAATTCATGCGGTGCGGGCCCGCTATTTCAAGAAAGATCCGCCGGCTTCCACCATGGTCGAGGTCAGCCGGCTGACGTCTGACGTCGCCTTGATCGAAGTCACCGCAATCGCAGTGCTGCCGTGAGCGGCGTCGATACCGTTCTCCATGGTGGCCGCGTCTACACCGTCGATGCGGTGGACAAGATTGTCGAAGCGCTGGCGATCAAGAATGGACGGATCGTCGCCACCGGCGATTCCGCTTCGATGCTCGACCTCGCAGGCGCGGGGACCCGCAAGGTCGATCTCGGCGGCCGTGCTGTGGTTCCGGGATTCGTCGACAGCCATCCGCATATGGATGGCCTGGGGCTGCGTCTCTACAAACCCGCATTCGACGATCCGAAGTCGATCGACGAAATTCTGAACGTCATCAAGGCCGAAGTCGCCAAGCGCAAGCCCGGCGAATGGATCGTCTGCAGCCCGATCGCAAGCGAGCCGCAGGTCCAGAAATATCCTGGCGCGTTGCGCGAGGGCCGCTGGCCCAATCGTCATGACCTCGACAGCGTGGCGCCGGATAATCCGGTCTATATCGAGCCGCCGATCCTGATCGCGCCCGGCATTGCGGTCGCGAACAGCGCGGCTTTGCGCATCGCCGGCATTACCGGCAAGACTCCGGTGCCGACGGGCGTCGAGATCGACGTCGACGCATTGGGCGAGCCGACCGGAATTTTCCGCGATTTCACGTTTCCGAAGACGATGCCCGACATCTACGGCACGGGCCGGCCGGGGCGTGCGCTGTTCGGGATGATTCCGCCGCTGACGCAAAACGACATGATCCGCGGCGTGGAACTCGCGCAGCGCGCGTTCAACGCGGCCGGCATCACGGCGATCTATGAAGGACACGGGCTGCCGAAGGCACAGCAGGAAGCTTATCTCGACATCTGGCTGCGCAAGGCGCTGACGGTACGGACTTACTTCGTGATCGCCTTCGGGCCGAACATGTTCGCGGACCAGGCCGCGGGTGACGCGCTGATCAAGGAGACCGCGCTTTACGCTGCTGGCAACGGCTTCGGCGATGACCTGCTGAAGTTCGGCGGGCTCGGCTATTCGTTCGACAGCGCGACGGCCATCGGCGCCTGCCTGATGCGCGAGCCTTATGTCGGCGCGCGCGGCACCAAGTGGCAGGGCGTGCAGCACACCTCGGACGAGAAATTCTACGACGGGCTGCGCCGTGCGGCGCGCGCGGGCTTGCGCCTGCAGGTCCAGGCCGCCGGTGGACTGGCGATCGACAAGGTCCTCGGCATGATGGAGGAGATCAATCGCGAGATCCCCATCAAGGGCAAGCGCTGGGTGATCGAGCATTGCCAGTTTCCGAGCAAAGCAAACCTGGAAGTCTGCAAGCGCCTTGGCATCGTCGCGACCACCACGACCAATTTCCTCTGGAATTACGGAACGGTCTATCTCCGCAGCTTCGGAGAGGAACTGGCAGGCGACGCGATCCCGCTACGCGACTGGATCGATGGCGGCGTGATGATCGCTCAGTCGACCGATGGCCGCCCCTATGAGCCGATCTTCACATTCTGGCAGTCGCTGGCGCGCAAGGATGGCGCGACCGGCCATGTGTTCGGCCTGCCGCGTCAGAAGCTGACCCGTGCGGAGGCGCTCCGGCTCTACACCTACAACGCCGCCTACGCGACGTTCTGGGAGGATCGGATCGGATCGCTGGAGGCCGGCAAGCTCGCTGATCTCGCGATCCTGTCCGATGACATCATGACCATGCCCGAGGATCGAATCCCGGAAGCGACGGTGCTGACGACGTTACTCGCCGGCAAACCGGTTCATGACGTCGGACTGATGTGAGCATGGCGAGGACAGGATCAGACAGCGCCTTCGGTCATGCGCTGCTTGATGATCTCGGTGGTGTGGTTGAGGTGGACAGTGAGGTGATGAACCGCTTTCGGCTTACGCGCGAGCGCGAGCTCCATGATGACGCGATGCTCGTCATAGGTCGCGGGATTGATCTCGGTATAGGCGACGAACAAGCGGCGATAGCGCTCGAGCTGATCGTAGAGGATGTCGCAGAAATGAATCAGCCACGGCGAACCACATCCGGCTTCGAGCGCGGTGTGGAAGTCGCGGTTGCGCCGCTCCCATTCCTCGCCGAAGGTTTTGGGGTCGCGCCCGACCTGCTTCTCCAGTTTGTTGAGATGGTAATAGGTCGTGACGATGCCGCTTTCCCATTCGTCGCCGCCCAGCCGCATCGAGCGCTCCAGCGCCATGCCGGCGAATTCCACCCGCAGCGAACCGATGTCGAGCAACTCGCCGACCGAGGCCGGAGCAACGAAGATGCCGCGCTGCCCCTCCGAGACCGCAAGGCCGTCCAAGGTAAGCCGGGACAGCGCCTCGCGCAGCGGACTGAGGCCGATATCGTAGCGGCCACGCAACACGTCCGGCTGCAGCTTGGAGCTGGGAGCGAGCACGCCTTGGACGATGTCGTTGCGGATCTGCTGGTAGGCCTGGTCGGCCAGGGTGCGTCCTGCTTCTGCCCGCAACACGCGGGGGGCAGGACCCCAGCTCTGGTCGGATAATGCCACTGAATGTCTCTTCTTTTGTCAAAAGGCTGAGTTTTCATATCAGATAGGGTATCGCAATGGCAAAGATCGTATTCGCGGCGGGGGTGCCCCATGCTCCGGCCATCGTTGGACAGTTCGACCATGCGCCGGATGAGGTGAAGGCGGTGGTGACCGACACCTTCGAGGCCGTGAAGCAACAGATGTACGCGGCGCGCCCCGACGTGCTGATCGTGTTTGCCAACGATCATCTGGCGAATAGCCGCGTTCGCTCCTATCCGGATTTCCTGATCGGAACCGCCAGGGAGCATCGCGGACCGCATTCCTGGTTCAAGCCATGGATCGGTTGTCGCGACTACGTCGCCAAGGGCAATCCGGACGTCGCCAAGGCGTTGTTCAGGGGCATGACCCACCGCGGCATCCGCATGACCGCCAAGGCGGAGAATCTCAACTTCGACGATAATATCTCGGTGCCGGTGGTGATGACCGATCTCGACCAGTCGGAGATCGGCCTGGTGCCGGTGCTGCAAAACTGCACGGTGCCGCCTTATCCCGATCAGTATCACTGCTATGCGGTCGGCAAGGCGCTCGGCGATTTCGTTCGCAACGATCTGCCTGCCGATCTGCGAGTCGGCCTGATTGGTTCGGGCGGTCTCAGCCATGAGCCGGGCGGCGCACGCTATTACAAGATCGACCAGGAGTTCGACCGGGCGTTCCTTCAACTGACCACGCAAGGCGACCACGATACGTTGCTGAAGGAAATGACGCCGGAACGGATGGACACCGCCGGAATGGGCGGCACCGCGGAAATCCTGGCGTGGTATCCGATCATGGGCGCGATCGGTGAATGCACAGGCGAAGACTTTGGATATTCCGGCTGGCCGAATTTTCGTTGCGGCATCGGCGGCGTGATCTGGGATCTATCGACCAGCAAGCAGCATCAGCACTGAGAGCATCGATCATGGGATGGGAAAAATTCGATCCGAACCTGG
Organism: Bradyrhizobiaceae bacterium; assembly: GCA_947481635.1. GTDB lineage: Bacteria > Pseudomonadota > Alphaproteobacteria > Rhizobiales > Xanthobacteraceae > CANKHJ01. Next base: position 15,056 of record CANKHJ010000034.1, on the reverse strand, counting down.
TGTCCAACGATCTGGTGCAGGATCTGAAGTGGGACGAACAACTCCGCGAGTTGTTCAAACAAAACGAGCGCGCAGTGCTTGATCAATATGATCTGCTGCCGGAGGAACGCGCCGCGATCGAAGCCCGGGATTTCAGGAAGCTCTATGATCTTGGCATCCATCCTTATCTCGGAGGTCAGCTGTCCCGCTTCATCTGGGGCAATGAAGCGGGAAAGAGTGCGGTCGAGGCCGCCAACAATCTGGTGGCGTCACTCACCGGCCAGACGCCCAATATTTCGAAAACATAAGCGTGAGCACAACACTGTGCGTCGCTAACTCTGCAACGGAGATTGTCATGTGCTTCAAAAGACTCACCTTGATAGCTGGCGTCCTCTCGCTGTTGATGTCGCAACAGGCCGGCGCCCAAGTATTCTCGAAGCCGGTGCGGTTGCTGACGCCGAATCCGCCGGGCTCCGCAAGCGACCTTGCGTTGCGCGGGATCGCCGAGGTGTTGAGCAAGGACTTCGGCCAGACATTCGTTGTCGAAAATCGTCCGGGCGCGAGCGGGACGATTGCGGGCCAGATGTGCGCCCAGGCCGCGCCGGATGGGCATACGATGTGTCTGCTGGATGCCTTCAACGCGGCACTGAGTCCAGCAATTTACAATAACATGCCGTTCGACACCAAGAACGACCTGATGCCTGTCGCCTTGCTGGGTTTCTTTCCGGCCGGCCTCTGGGCCAACAAGAACCTTCCCGTGAATTCCGCCGCCGACTTGTTTGAACTGGCGAAGAAGACTCCCGGCAAGCTGAATTTTTCCTCGTTCGGCGCGGCCAGCAGCAGCAGCATCTATGTCGCCTGGCTGAAAAATGTCCGCAACGTCGAGTTCACCAACGTCTCCTACAAGTCGGCTTTAGATGCGTTTCGTGCCGTGGTCTCCGGCGAGGCCGATGTGGCGTCCTATGCCATGGGAACTGGCTTGGCGAACTCGAAGCCCGGCGAGATCAAATTGCTGGCGGTCAATAACCCGACCCGCCTTCCCGATTTCCCCGACGTGCCGACCTTCAAAGAGGTCAACCTCAATGGCGTCTTGGCGTGGTTTGGACTCTTCGCGCCGAAGGGAACGCCTAAGGAACTGGTCGAGCGGATCAATGCGAGCGTCATAAAAGGTTTGATCAACAATCCCGAAATGAAGAAGAGGTTTTTGGATGCCGCCGGCATTGTGCCGTCGACGCCTGCGGGAGGAACACCCGAGACGTTTGCGACCTTCTTCGACAGCGAACTGACGGTCTATGCGAAGCTGGTCAAGGACGCCGGGATCGAGAAAACCGACCGCTAGGCTCGTCATCACCGCGAAGGCGGGGTCCAGTACACCGTGCCCTGTCGATAGATCACGGAGTACTGGATGCCCGGCGCGAGCCGGGCATTTTCATTCGAGAATACGAGATCACCACCGAGTCGGCGGCCGCCCCTGGATCGGATGCAGCGAGCGCGCCACCTCCTTCTTGGTGATGAACTCAAGCAGCACTGGTACGCCCTTCTTGGTCTGCTTGATGCCCCGCTTGATCGCCGGGATGATGTCCTCCGGCTTCTCGACGCGCTCGCCATAGCCACCGAACGCACGCGCCATCGCGGCATAGTCGCCCGAAATGTCGGTCGAGTTATATTTCTTCGCTGAGATCGGCATGATCGGAATTTCGATCGCCATCGAGAAGTTGTTGAGCAGGATCGACATGATCGGGATGCGCTCGCGCACGCAGGTCTCGAAGTCCATGCCGGTGAAGCCGATCGCCGCGTCGCCCCACACGTTGACGCAGAGCTTGTTCGGGTGCACGAGCTTCGCGCCCATCACGAGACCGAGGCCGTAGCCGAGCTGCGTGGTCTTGCCCCAGCCGATATAGGTCAGCGGCTTGGTGCATTTCCAGAACGGCGTGAGCTGGTCGCGCGGCGAGCCGGCATCGTGGGTGATGATGGTGTTGTCGACGTCGACCGTCTTCCACAGATCGTTGATGACGCGGTAGGGCGACAGCGGCGTGGTGTCGTCGTTGAGCTTTGGCTCCCATTCCTTGAGCCACGGGCCGTTGTGACTCTTGATCTCGTCGACGACCTTCTTCTGCGGCTTCGGCTTGGAGACGGTCTTCTTGATCTCGACGAGCAGCGCGTCGAGCGTGAGCGCCGCATCGCCCAGCAGCACGGTATCGACGATCACGGTGTTGTTGACGTGGTCCGGGTCAAGCGTGTTCTGGATGAACTTGCGGCCCTCGTTGTCCGGCATCGGCACGCCGAACGAAGTCTCTGTGAAAGACACGCCGATCCCGAAGATCAGGTCCGACTGGTCGAGGAACCGGCGTACCGCTCTCGCTATCCCGATGCCGCCCGAGCCGAGCGAGAGCGGGTGGGTCTCGTCGAACGCGCTCTTTCCCTCGATGCTGGTGGTCACCGGGATCGCGAGCAGCTCGGCCAGCTCCTTCACCTGCGGCCAAGCCTTGGCCCAGTGCACACCCTGGCCGACATAGAGCACCGGCCGCTTCGCCTTGGTGAGCAGCTTCGCCGCTTGCTTCACCATCGCCGGCTCGGGGGCGTATTTGAACCTCGCCACCGGCGTGTAGTTGAGTTCGCCGGTCAGCTCTGCGGTCCACAGGTCGCCAGGCACCTCGACGATCGCCGGACCGCCGCGGCCGTTGCGTATCTTGGTGAAGGCGCGGCGCATCACGTTCGAGACTTCGTCGGCGGTCATGATCGACTCGGCCGATTTGGAGATGCCGCGCATCTCGCGCACCGCGCTGTAATTGGCGCCGACCTGGGCGATGCGGCGCGGATAGCCGCCCGGCACGACCAGGATCGGGATCGACTCGCTGTAGGCCTGCGCAACACCGCCATAGGCGTTCTCGGTGCCCGGCCCATGCTGCATGCAGAACGCGCCGATCTTGTCGCCCGAGGTCAGGCGCGAGATGGCGTCCGCCATATGCAGGCCGATGCGTTCCTGGCGCACGATGATCGGGCGGATGTCGATTTCCGCCGCATGCTCGATCAGGTGGTTGACCGGATATGCGGTGAGGATCTCGATGCCCTCGCGCTTCATGATTTCCGCGATGGCGGCGCCGACTTTCATAGGAAACTCCTCATCTTTTCCGCTGTCATCGCCGGGCTTACCCGGCATCCGACAGGGGTGTTACAGGGAAGATGGACCCGCAGGGCAAGCGCGCGCTCGCCGGATCCGCCGTCACGCCTGGGATACGAATTTCGTATTGAGATACGACTCGATCGCTTCCGATCCGCCCTCTGAGCCGTAGCCCGAATCCTTGACGCCGCCGAACGGCACTTCGGGGAGGGCTAGACCATTGTGGTTGATCGAGACCATGCCGCTCTCGACCGCGGCGCCGATAGCCGCCGCCGTGCGCGCCGAACGCGTATAGGCGAACGCCGCGAGCCCGTAGGGCAGGCGATTGGCTTCGCCGACCACTTCATCGAAATCCTTGAACCGCGTGATCGGGGCGAGCGGCCCGAAAGGCTCCTCGTTCATGATGCGCGCGGTTAGCGGCACGTCGGTGAGCACGGTCGGCTCGAAGAAGTAGCCCTTGTTGCCGACGCGGCGTCCGCCAGTCTGAACCTTGGCGCCGTTCTGCACGGCGTCCGAAACGAAGCGCTCCATCGCATCGAGACGGCGCTCATGAGCAAGCGGTCCCATGTGCGTTCCGGGATCCATCCCGTCGCCCACCTTGATCCCGCTTGCCGCCGCCGTGAACTTGCTGACGAACTGGTCGTAGGCTTTTTCCTGCACCAGGAAGCGCGTCGGCGACGTGCAAACCTGCCCGGCATTGCGGAACTTCTGGCCGGAGAGGATTTTCACCGCGACGTCGATATCGGCATCGTCGAACACGATGGCGGGCGCATGACCGCCGAGTTCCATCGTAGCGCGCTTCATATGCTGTCCCGCGAGCATCGCCAGATGCTTGCCGACGCTGGTTGAGCCGGTGAAGGAGATTTTGCGGATCACCGGATGCGGGATGAGATATTCGGAGATTTCCGAGGGCGTGCCGAACACCAGTTGCAGCACGCCGGGCGGCAGGCCTGCATCCAGATAGGCCTGCACGAGACCCGCGCAGCTTCCCGGAGTCTCCTCGGGCCCCTTGAGGATCACCGAACAGCCGGCCGCGATCGCCGCCGAGATCTTCCGGACCGCCTGATTGATCGGAAAATTCCAGGGGGTGAACGCGGCGCAGGGGCCGACGGGCTCCTTGATGACGAGTTGATAGATTCCTTCCGCACGCGGCGGAATAACCCGGCCATAGGTTCGGCGCGCCTCCTCGGCGAACCAATCGATCACGTCCGCGCCGGCCGCGACCTCCATTTTCGCTTCAGCGATTGGCTTGCCTTGCTCCACCGTCAGAATTGCAGCGATCTCATCGACGCGCGCGCGGAGATTGTCCGCGGCCTTCCGCATCACTTTGTAGCGCTCGAATGCTGGCACCTTTGACCAGCGCTGAAATCCTTTTGCGGCGCTGGCAGCGGCCCGTTCGAGATCGGCGGTTCCGGCATGGGGAACTGCACCAATCCTCTCACCGGTCGCCGGGTTGAGCACTGCAAGATCTTGCCCGCTTGCGCTCTTGCACCAGTGACCGTCGATATGAAGCTGAATTTCGGGATACATCATTCCCTCCTGACTTACACTGCGTCTGCGTTGCTGAGGATCTTGGCCCGGAACGCGGCATCGACATTGGCGAGCTGCGCATGCGGGTCCGGCAACCCCATCGGATAAGGCCAGTCCGATCCAAACAGGATATGGCTTGCACCGAAAACCTGTCCCGCGAGAGTCAATGCGTTGGGATCGTGCAGGATGCTATCGGCATAGAGCCGCGCCATGATCTGGCTCGGCGGCGTCATGGTCGGTTCGACGCCAGGTCGCTTTGTGACGAGCCCGCGGTCGAAGCGGCCAGCGACGATCGCCGTAAGCCCGCCGCCATGCGCGAGGCATATCTTGATCTGCGGGAAGCGCTCCGGCACGCGGCTGAAGGTGAGATGGGCTGCGGCAACGGCGGTTTCATACGGGTTGCCGAACAGGTTCTTGAGATAGAACGGTCCATGTCTCGCGTCGGTCGAGTCCTGCGGGTGCAACAGCAGGAACGCGCTCGCGGCATCGAGCGTCTTCCACAGCGGCTCATAGGCCGAGTCAGACAGCATCACATCCTGTCCTGCACCGGCCGGCATCGCGAAACGATGCTGGCCCTTCGCAGTCCAGTGTGACGCGATTTCCGCAGCCAGGGCAGGGTGTTCAACGGGGAGATGGAAGACCGGACTCAAGCGGCTTGCATGCGCGTTGCAGAGATCGAGCAGTCCGTCGTTGAGGTAGGATGCCCATTTCGCCGCCGCGGCGCGATCAAGTTGCTGACGATAGACGAAGGGCGGCACTGACACCCAACCCCGCCCGATCGCATTTTTGTCGAGCCAGTCCAGCAATGCCTGCGGTGTGTAGAGCTGCGCCGGTTGAACCAGCGCATTGTCCACTTCCATCAAGCCACGCTCGGCATGCCATGTGACTGCGGGTAGTTCAGCCAAACGTGCTGGAACTACCGGGACAAGATGGCAGTGAATGTCGATGGCTATGCGGTCCAATAGGTCCTCCTTGAACCTCAGGGTATTCTGGATCTTAACAGTCCACGTTTATTTCTATATGAAATAACGCTCATAATGTAAATCAATCAAGATGGTATAAAAAAATTCGCTTCGGCGTTGACGTTGCAATATTATGACATATCGATAGCTTGATAAAATGGCGTTTTACCAGTACCGTATTCAGGTCGTGTCGCTCGGCGAAATGTGACGCGATCAAGAGCGGCATGACGGCGCGTCACGCGCGCCTTGCGTCAATCCCGGCGTCGCAAGATGTTTAGCTACGAAGCTGGCCTATGTTTATATGGAGGGTCACATGCGTAAGACACTGTTGGCATTGGTGATGCTCGGTATCTGCGGGGTCACAGGCGCGCCTGCCCAGACCTTCCCTAACAGGGAGCTCCGCGTGGTGGTGCCATTCCCCCCGGGGTCTGGTCCCGATGTTATTGCCCGCTTCATCACCGGCAAGTTTCAGACTTCGTTGAAAGCGTCGGTCATCGTCGAGAACCGGCCTGGAGCTCTCGGCAATATCGGTAATGAATTCGTGGCTCGTGCCAAGCCCGATGGTCACACCATCTTGTTCAATGGGCTTTCCACCGTGGCCGGTGGCATGGCCATGGTCAAAAATCCGCCGATAGACGCGGGCAACGCTTTACAGGTTGTCGGGACTTTCGCGCGCCAGCCGCACCTGCTGGTCGTTGGGCCAAATTCTCCCCATCGCTCGGTCGCCAGCCTCAGTGAAGCACTGAAGAAGAAAGGCAAAAGTGCGAGCTATGGCGCCGCTTATCCCCAAGCACGCGTGTTAGGGGCATTGTTGTCCGACAGCGTCGGAACCGAGGCTGTTGAGGTTCTATACAAAACATCGCGGGACTGGATAAACGATCTCGCAGATGGCCGCCTCGATTTTGCAGTCATCGAGACCGGCACTGGAGATGCCCTGGAGCGTCAAAATCAAATTCGGGTTTTGGCAATTTCCACGGCCCAGCGAGCCGCCGCGCTGCCGCAATATCCGACGTTAAAAGAGAGTGGGCACGATATCGAAATCGCGGGTGTATGGGGGATGTTCGTGCCTGCCGGCACTCCCCGGCCGATCATTGATCAACTCAATCGCGAAACGTCGGAAGCCGCCAAGAGCGATGAGGGGCGCGCCTTCTTTACCAAGCTCTCGAATGATGTGGTCACCTTGAGCCCGGAGGAAGGTCAGGCTGTCTTCCTCAATGATTTGAAGGAGTGGGTGAAGTTCGTACGGGTCGCAAAGATCGAACAGCAATAAAGCAGGCCCTCACGCTTAAGTGCGGCAGTCGCAACGGCGTGGTTACGATGCGTTCGGCCACGCCTGCACCGCGATAGGAAGGACTCACATGATGAGACCGCAAGACATTGCAGGGATGGTCGACGACCGCCCGCAGGAAGGCATATTCAGGGTCCATGCCGATGCGTTCCGGCGGCAGGATGTCTTCGACCTGGAGATGAAACACATCTTCGAGGCGACATGGGTTTTCGTCGGCCTGGAGAGCCAGATCCCGAATGCGAATGATTTTTTTACGACGATGATCGGCAGGCAGCCGGTGATCGTGACGCGCACGACTGACGGCAAGATCCATTGTCTGCTGAATACCTGCCGGCATCGTGGCGCAATGGTGTGTTCCGACCGCCAGGGAAACCGGCGCACGCATATCTGCCCCTATCACGCCTGGACCTACGACAATGCTGGCCGAAATGTTTCGGTCACCAATGAAAGCGAAGGTGCATATACCGCGGCTTTCGCGCAGGAAAGCCACGACCTCAAGCATGCGAGCCGGGTGGAAAGCTACCGCGGGTTCATTTTCGCCAGTCTGTCTGCCGATGTTCCTTCGCTCGCGGACCATCTTGGCGATACGCGGGTATTCATCGATCTTGCCGTGGATCAGGGTTCAGAAGGGGTCGAGCTCGTACCAGGGTCGGTGAGCTACACCTATAACGGCAACTGGAAGATGCAGAGCGAGAACGGTCAGGACAGCTATCACTTTATCCCGACGCATATCTCCTATTTGCAACTCCTGGGGCAACGCAAGCCAGCAAGCCTCGAGGAGGGAACCTCGGCATGGGGAAAAGTAAGTGCCCGTGATCTTGAGCGTGGCAGCTTTACTTTCAAAGGCGGGCACAACGTCTTATGGGGTGCGAACGACGAGCCGCAAGTGCGGGCGGTGTGGCTGGATCGCGATGCGGTGCGTCCTCGCGTGGGCGATCTGCGGTTCGACTGGATGCTGTATACGCGGAACGTTTTCTTGTTCCCGAACATGGCATTGCTCGATGCCTCGTCGCTGCAGGTTCGGGTGATCCGTCCTCTGGCGGCGAACAAGACCGAAGTGTCTACCTATTGCATCGCTCCGAAAGGAGAGAGTGCCGAAGCGCGCCTCAAGCGCATCCGGCAGTATGAAGAGTTTTACAATCCAACCGGCTTTGCCACGCCGGACGACCTCGCCGTCTTCGATGCCTGCCAAGCCGGCCAGGAGTCCGAATGGACCGACTGGCACCAGGGCTATATGCGCGGGATGGCGGACGTGACGATCGGTGCGAACGCCCCAGCCAAGGCACTGGGCATCCAGCCGCTGACATCGGTCAGTACTTTCGAGGCACGCGGCGATGAGACTCTCTACCACCCGCAATATCGTGAGTGGGTGCGCCTGCTGGTCAAAGGCATGGAGAAGGCGGGATACCCGGAGCGGAAGGACGCCGCAGAATGACCGACCAGGACGCGCTGCGGATCGCCACGGACGTCTTGTATCGTGAAGCCCTTTATCTCGACGAGCGGCGTTGGGACGACTGGCTGGACCTATACCATGCCGACGCTGAGTTCTGGGTGCCGATGTGGAAAAGCGAGCACGAGTTCACCGACAATCCGTCGCGCGAGGTGTCGCTCATCTACATTGCATCGAGAGACCGGCTGGAAGAGCGGGTGAAGCGGGTTCGCTCGAATCGATCGGCGGCATCGATGCCGTTGCCGCGGACGGCACACACGTTGAGTAACATTGTCTGCGATCCGGAATCGAAAGCCGATCGAATCGGCGTTCGAGCGATTGCGACGACGCAAGTTTTTGATGTAAAGCGCCGTGAGACGTCGACGTTCTATTCGCGTGCCGAATATCATCTCGTTCCGATCGAGAGCGTGTGGCGGATCCGTAAAAAGAAGCTGGTATTGCTCAACGACTACATCCAGACCGCCGTCGATTTCTACTGCCTTTAAGGTTGGGACGGGGCCGCACACAGCTGAAGTGTTGGCAGGACGGAGACGGCGCGTAGCAAGCCTGCCTGCAAAGCCAGTATTTTTTGCACCTGGATATTCGCGCTTCTGCACCCCGCCGTATCGCGGTTCACTGCCTCGTCAGCCAACCCGTCCGGTCTCGGCGACTACTCCCCGGCAATGGATCCGCGCCACATCAGCCGTCGCTCTGTCGCTCTGTCATACTCGCCCGCGTGATGGAACAGGCCGCGGTTGTCCCAAATGACGAGATCGTTTTCGGCCCATTTGTGATCGTAGCGAAACGGCGCGGACGTCGAATGCCGAACCAGGCCTTCGACCAGACTGATGCCGTCTTCATCGGTCATTCCTTCGACGCCGGCGCAGCCTGTGGAGGCAAGGTTCATCCAGAGCCTGCCATTATATGGATTTGCCTGGACGATCGGCAGCACGTGTCTCCGCTTGGCGTATTGAAGCTGTTCTTCGGTCATCGGCCGATCATAGACATGATCGGTGATCCCTCTCTCGGCCAGAACCCTGAGCCGGGTCAGGTGCTGCTTCTCGTAGCTGTAGATGAACTTCAGGCCTTCCAACGACCGCTGCCGCTCGGCCGGCAATGCTTCATAGGCCTTGTACATGCTGGCGAAGGCGGTATCGCCGCCGACGTCCGGAACTTCCTTGCCATACAAGACCGTGTAGGCAACGGGCTTCGCCTGGCCATTCAAGTCCGTATGCCAGGTCAATCCCTCATACGCGTTCCCCAACGGCTCGTTGTCCTCTTTTTTGACATTGGAGAGGATGTGGATCTCAGGCGTCTCCGACATCAGGAATTGCTTGAGCACGTGATAGATGGGATCGCCGAAGAGCCGCAGGAAGCGGGTCATCTCCACGGGTGTGAGCTCCTGATTTCGAAACACCAGAACCTGGCAATCACGGAGATAGGCCATGACCGCGTTGACCTCCGCAGGGTCCTGCAGGGTCTTGACGTCGAAATCCACGACTTCGGCCCCGAGCACGTCTGACAGCGGATTGCAGACAAATGGTAGGTCTGCCGGCTTCTTGAGAGCGACACTCATCGTTGGTCTCCTGCCTATGTTGCGTTGATTGATCGTTGTCGGTTGCGCAGTGGCGCCGCCCATGGCTCGGTCTCGAACGCCCGGATGGCCTCCTGGTAGGCGACTGTCATTGCCGGCGTCATGAGATCTGCCGCCGCGACGGCCAGCGGCTTGACGTCGAGGCGCCAGCGCTCCGCCGCGTCGATGATGGCGTCACGGACCAAAGTCTCGTCGATCGTCTGAATTGTGCGATCCAGCATGACGATGCGACCGTCGACGATGACGGTCTGGACCGCGTCGGGCATCGCGGAATAGGCAAGCTGGGTGATCGGATCATGGAGCGGAATGAAGCCCCAATGCCGTCGGTCCAGCAGGACGATGTCGGCCTTTCTGCCGACTTCCAAAACTCCGAGCTCATCTCCCATGAGACCGCTGGCGGCGCCGCCGCCAGTGGCCATGCGGAACCCATCATGCGCGGCAATCCACTGATCGAAGGCCGGCGATTCTGGACTCTGCAACATCGTCGCGAGCCGCAGCACTCCGATCATGTCCGCGGTATCCGAAGTGGCCAATCCATCGGTTCCGAGCGCCACGTCGATCCCCGCGGCCAGCAGGTCGCGCACACGGCAGATGCCACTGCCCAATTTGAGATTGCTGAGCGGGTTATGGGTGACCGCGCAGCCATGCTTGCCGAGCAGCGCGATGTCGTCGTCAGTCAGCCAGATGCCGTGATTGATCGTCAGTCTCGGTCCGAGAAAGCCGATGTCCGCGAGATGGGCGATCATTGAGCATCCGTATTCGCGCTGCGCCATGACGGCCTGGGGACGGGTTTCCAGGACATGGGTATGGATCGCGCAGCCATAACGCTCTGACGTTGCGACCGAACGTCGAAGCAGGTCGGTTGAACAGCGTTGGGGTCCGCGCGGCGCAATGTTGATTCTGATCCGGCCGTTGTCGGTGCCGTCCCAGCGGTCATGGTTGCGCTCGAACAGTTCGATCTGTGCAGGTGCCGGGGGTGGGGCGGCTCCACCCATCACATTGTTCAGGCCGCCGGTCAGGGTCTCGGCAAGGAACGCATGACTTTCCACCAGGGTGCGGTCACCAATACTGGTCGTCACCCAGGCGCGCAGGCCAAGATCACGATAGGCCCGGCACACCCCGTCAACGGATGCGGGCGTGCAAGCCATGTTGATGACATCGTCCTGGACGGTCGTCACGCCTGCGCGAATGGATAGGATGCCGAACATCAATGCGCGGAGGTAGTAATCCTCCTCGGTGAGCGGCGGCACGCCGAAGGCGGGGTAGGTTCGCAAGCGCCACAATTCGAGCGGGAGCTTCTCGGACATTCCCTGCTCGAAACTCTCATTCGAATGAAGATGCGCGTTGATGAGCCCGGGAATCGCGATCGAATGCTGGGCGTCGATCACTTTTGTTGCGCCGTGATGCGCGGAGATGCCTCCGCGCAGACCCTGTCCGATCGCGGAAATACGATCGCCATCGACCAGAATATCCGTCCGGGCGTGCTGCGTTCCCGCAGCGTCACCGACCACCACGCACGCATTTTCGATCAGCGTCAGCATGATGCTGCTGCAATACGGTCGGTGCGAGATGACGATAGGGTCATTGGATTGCCATGGCGCCAGACGCCGCCCACCATGGTTGCGCTAGCCTTGATCTGCGGGATCTCGTCAAGCGGGCAGCGAAAATAGTCGCGGTCAAGAATGGCGAGATCGGCGTATTTTCCCGGGCTCAACGAGCCGAGCGTGTCCTGGCGGCCAAGACAGCGGGCCGCGCCCAGTGTCGCGATCAGCAATGCCTCTTCGCGCGAGATCTGGCCGTCCGGATCCGGAAGGGTCTGGCCGCGATAGTCGCGGCGTGCGAGGCAACACCAGATCGCGAAAAATAGCGACGGCGGAATGTTATCGGAGGCGATGGAAATCGGCTGCCCGGAATCGAGCAGACGCCGCAAGGGCATGAAGTCGGCCGCTCGTTCCTTGTCGTGCCGGATTTTGACGGCCTGCTTGTAGCTGGCCTCGACCGGTAGGAAGCTCAGTCCGAGATTGTGTCTCGCGGCGATATCGGCATGACCGCGCGGCAGGTGGCCGCAATGCTGGATCAGCCAATGGAGCGAGCGGATATCCTGCTCGCGGCCGACGTGATCGAAGTGCTCGAAAAGGGCAGGTGTCAGTCCCACCGCACGGATGCTGTTGCGTGCCGCAGCTTTCAAAACGCGCAACACATCATCCGGAGACAGGCCGCTGCCGTAGTGATAGCCAGCCATCCCGCTATAGCCGCAACTCCCGCGGACACGATCGTCGAGCGTGGCGTAAGGGTTCACGAACAGCCCCCGCACGCACAGCATGTCGTCGCCGCGTCCTTCCCCGCCAAGCCAGGCTAGGTCTCGGTCGACCACCGCGTCTGGCTGGGCCGTCGCATGCAACCAGTCCGGGCTGAATGCAAGCTCGGCTCGAACCGTCAACTGCCTCTCGCGGTGGAGCGCGCGATAGGCATCGAGGACCGCGGGCTCGACGCCATGGCCCTCGAATACCGTAGTGACTGCAGCGGCGAGGGCGACCTGCTGCGAAACCCTGAGCGCACCGACCCGATCCACCCCTGCGTAGCGGACGGCTTTCGCAAAATGACGGAGTTCGAGAATCGACGCGGTAGTGGCTTCAAAAAAGCGGCCCGAGAGCCGACCTTTTAAATCGCGCTCGAGCGTGACGGATGGGCTGGGCTGGGGCGTGCCGTCATGCAGATCAGCGGCCAGCATGGCGGCGCTGTTGGCGACGGAGATCAGCCTCTCGGGCCATGGCGCCCATCGCCAGAAGCCGAGGATCGGCTTGATATAAACGGGATTGTCTGGAGCGGCTTCGTCCAACTCCCACCGCGTCGGATAGAGATCGGCCTCCGTCTCCGGGTCGTCGAAAAAGTAGAATGGCGGCTCTCCGAGGGGAGACGTTACGATCCATTCCCCGGGTGCGGCCGCACGAGAGAGGTCACTGATGCGCGCAAGCACGTCGTGCCTGGTTCGCAACCCGGTCATCGCTGGATGCAGTCTTTTGAGCCCCTCGCGGTCGAGATGCGCGTGCATGTCGATCAGGCCGGGAATGACGCAGGCGCCCTGCAGATCCACGACCTGCACGTCGTCCAAGGTGGCGGCCAGGCTTTGCGCGTCAGCGCGACGGCCGACAAATGCGACACGGTCACCCGCCGTGAGCAAAGCCTCCGGCGCGGGGGCTTTCGGGTCCATCGTCGCGATCAGACCGTTGACGAGAAGGTCAGGCATTGGCGCCCTCCTCGTCAGGCATGTCCTTCGCCCAGGGGAAAAACGTGTTCTGGATCAGTCCGACCATGGAGAACAGGGATAGGCCGATGATGCCGAGCATCAGCAGCGCTGCGAAGGCCAGCGGCGTACGCATGAAGGCCGTGGATGAGTAAACCAGGTATCCGAGCCCGCGTCCGGCGCTGACGAATTCCGCGACGACGGCGCCAATCACCGCGAGCGTAATGCTGACGCGCAGGCCGCTGAAGATGTGACGGACCGCGAATGGCAGCCGGATTCGGATCAGTGCTTTCCAAGGGTCTTCATGGACCGAACGCGCCAGTTCGAGATACTCCTTGGGGGTCGCGATCAATCCCGTGGCCGTCGAGACGACGATCGGAAATATAGCGACCGTGGCCGCGACCAACGCTTTGGCCATCAGGCCGGTGCCGAACGAGACGATGATGATCGGGGCGATGGCGACGATCGGGGTCGATTGCTTGATCACCAGGAGGGGATAGATCGCCCGGTAGGCTGTCGACGACCGCGCGATGACGACCGCCAGCGGAAATCCGACACCCAGGGCCAACGCGAACCCGCATCCCACCGTGAGGAGGGTCTCATAGATGCTGACCCACCAATGGGGTCCAAATTCAATGGCGGCGACGGCGATCTCGCTCGGCGGCGGAAGGATATAGCTCGGTATCGCGAGCAACCGGCACGCCATCTCCCAGACTGCGAGCACCGCGACGATCGTAAAGGGTGTGGTCAGGCGCTTCATGATTTCAACCCGCGACCTTCTCGTCCGTGTAGTTTCGGCGCAGCGCGGAACGCAATTGCCGGCACGCAGCCGCGTAGTTCGGGTCGTCGAGTGTCGCCGTCGTTCGCGGACGGTCGACGTCGACGGTGATGATGTCGATCACACAGGAGGGGCTGCCGCCCAGCACGACGACGCGATCCGACAAGAGCGCCGCCTCGGCGATACTATGCGTCACGAGCAGCGCGGTGCATTCCGCCGCGGCAAGCATGCGGTGGACGTCGAGAGCGAGAGTCTCGCGCAGCATTTCGTCCAGCGCGGAAAATGGTTCGTCGAGCAACACGATCTTCGGCTGACCCAACAGGGCGCGTGCGAGCGCGACACGTTGTTGCATTCCGCCCGACAATTCAGCGGGCCGGGCGCGTTCCCGCCCGGCCAAGCCAACCGCGGTGACGAGCGCATGAGCCTCATTTTCGCTCTGCGCGTCGACACGGCCGTGCCGATAGGAAACCGGGAACAGGATATTCTCGAGCACCGACATCCATGGGAACAGCGTCGGACTCTGAAACATCAGCGTCACGTCTTCCCGCGGTGCTGCAACGGGGCGACCAAAGACCCGGACCTCGCCGGCGGTGGGTTTCAGGAGCCCGGCGATGAAGCGGAACAGCGTCGACTTTCCCGATCCGGATGCACCGAGAATCGAGACGAATTCCTTTGGCTTGACGTCAAAGGACGCGTCACGCAACACCTCGATCTGGCGCTGATCGGGCAGACGAAACGTCTGCCCGATCGAATCGCAACAGATGGCAATGGACACCGCGTGGCGTCCTTCAAGTCTTGGGAAGGAAGCTTCGGTCGACGAACATTTCAGGGTTCTGCGGAGTCTTGATCTGCCCCGCCTGGATCATCCACTCGTAGGTCGCCTTGACCAGTTGCTGCGAGAAGCTGCCGAAGCCATCTTTCTTGCTGACCTCATTGAACATCAGTTCATTGGTCAGCTTGGTCATGTGGGCCATGACCGCCAGTTCGAGTTGTGGCTCCGCACGGATCAATGCGGCCGCCGAAGCCTCCGGCTCGGCCTGCACCAGCAGATGAGATTCGTGCAGCGCGGCAACGAACCGCTTCACGAGATCGGGCTTCTCATCGATCATCTTCGTGGTTGCAGCCACCGCG
>CANKHJ010000033.1 GCA_947481635.1 Bradyrhizobiaceae bacterium | reverse complement strand
TCGTAACCACGCACTCGGGCGACCCCGGGACTCCGCCCTGCGGGCATTACGACCCGCACGCGAGGAGCTCGCTGTACGAGGACCGGTACGTTGCCGGTTCTTGCAAGCGCGGCCCGGGTCGACCAATCCGCAAGTGGAGCGCCGAGAGGCGGGCGCGTCGATCGCAAGACGCGCGCTGTGCCTTCGCAGGGCACAGTTTCCAACATCGCGCCTCCCGGCGCTCCGCTCCCCCTCGTTATGTTGGAGGGGGACATGGCAAAGCTCGGGCGCGTGCGCCGCGAGAACAATTCATGCTGTCCGGAGATTCGATGATTCATCTCACCATGATCGAAGAGCTTCGCTACGCGCCCTCTCAATTGTCATCGTCCGCGAAAGGCGAAAGCGGACGATCCAGTACTCACCGAACGGGCCGTTGGGCACGACTCAAAAAATGCAGGCAGGTGCGTACTGGGTCGCCCGGTCAAGCCGGGCGACGACAGCGGAGAGATGAGGACGATGCATCACATGTCGTCCACGCCCGTGCTTGCTAACATCTAACATGCGAAATATAAGACGTTTGCCATCTAATCTTCAGGGGGAGGCGAGGCCGCGCTGTCGCTCAATTGGCGATCGGGTGAGGCGTCGAATGTTTCGATGAGCATTGGCATCGCCATTCAGGGCCTGAGCAAAAGCTTCGGCGATGCCCATGCGGTCGACGATTTGTCGCTCGAGATCGCGGAAGGCGAGATGGTGGTGCTGCTCGGCCCCTCCGGCTGCGGCAAGACCACGACGATGCGATGCATCGCCGGGCTCGAGCGGCCCGACGCGGGTCAGATCTCGATCGGCGGCCGGCCGGTGTTCGATGCCGCGACGGGACTCAATGTCCCAGTCAATCAGCGGCATGTCGGCATGGTGTTCCAGTCCTACGCCATCTGGCCGCATCTCACCGTGTTCGAGAACGTCGCGTTTCCGCTGCAGATGGCCAAGGTCAATCGGGCCGACATCGTCAAGCGCGTCAACGACATGCTGTCGACCGTCGGCCTGTCGGGGCTCAGTGAGCGGGGCGCGAGCTATCTCAGCGGCGGCCAGATGCAGCGCGTGGCGCTGGCGCGCAGCCTGGTGATGCAGCCCGCGGTGCTGCTGTTCGACGAACCGCTCAGCAATCTCGATGCGCGCTTGCGCGATCACCTGCGCATCGAGCTGCGTGAACTGCAGACCGAATTCAAGATCACCAGCGTCTATGTGACGCACGATCAGCGCGAGGCGCTCGCGCTAGCCGATCGCATCGTCGTGATGGATGCCGGCAAAGTACTGCAGGTCGGCACGCCGATCGACCTCTATCAAAATCCGCGGACCCGGCGCATCGCCGAATTCCTCGGCTACACCAACATCTTCCTTGTCCAGTCGACAACGCCGGCCGGCGACCATGTGGTGGCGCTGCTGCCGGATGGCGAAAAGCTGTCGGTCACTCGTGGGGGTTCTTCCGGCTCTGAACTCGCGGTGTGCGTGAGACCGGAGGACGTGCTGATCCGGCGCGGAGCGTCGGACGGCGCCGCATCAACCAACGCGCTGGTTGGCCAGGTGACGCTGGCGAGTTTCATGGGCACGCATATGCAGTATCGCGTGCGCCTGCGCAGCGGTGCCGTGTGGGAAGCCATCAGTCCGACAATATCGACCGACATCTTGCGCGGCACCGAGGTCACGATCGAGATCCGGCCGGACTGCGTCCTGCTGCTGCCGGACACCTGAGATGATCCGGGCCGCGTCGATGCCGAGCGTTCATCAACTCACGCGGATCGCGGTGCCGGGCGCGTTGTTCGCCATCCTCGGCGTGCTGATCGTCCTGCCATTCCTGACGCTGGTCTATGCGTCGTTCATCACCGCGCCGCCCTTCTCGGGCAACGTCACTCAATTCACCTTCGACAACTACATCGAGATCTGGACGCCGGAGATGATGCGGGCGGTCGGCAACACGCTGGTCGTATCGCTCGGCGGCACCGCGATGGCGGTCACGATCGGCGGCCTGCTCGCGTGGCTGGTGGCGCGCACCGATATCCCGGGCAAGGCGGTGGTGCATCTCGCCGGCCTGATGCCGCTGTTTGTGTCGCTGATCGTCGCGGCGTTGACCTGGTCGCTGCTCGGCTCTGGCCGCAGCGGCTACCTCAACATCATCTTCTCATCGCTTGGCCTGCCGTTCCGGATTGAGATGCAGTCGCTCTGGGGCATCGTCTTCGTGCACGGCCTCTACTACGTCCCGTTCCCGTTTCTGTATCTCTACAGCGCGCTGACGCTGGTTCATCCGGATCTCGAAGAGGCGGCAGCGATCCACGGCGCCGATCTGCCCCGGACCTTGCGCCGCGTGACCTTCCCCCTGGTGAAGCCGGCCCTCATCGGTTCGATCCTGCTGCTGATCGTGCTGATGGCCGAGGAATTCCCGGTCCCGCAAATCCTCGGCGGCGCGCGCGGCGTGGAAACGCTGTCGATCCGCATCTTCAACCTGATGCACCAGGTGCCGCCGGCGTCCAATCATGCCAGCGCCGTCTGCATGGTGCTGACCGCTTTCGTGGGTGTGCTGGTCTACACCCAGCGGCGCATCCTCGGCGGGCGCGACTATCGCACCATGACCGGGAAGGGCATGCAGAGCCGTTTCCTGCCCTTGGGCCGGCTGCGTTGGGTCGCGTTCGGATTCGTGCTGCTCTATATGTTCGTCGCGATGGGATTGCCGCTGCTGGCGCTGGTGATCACCGCTTTCCGCAGCAACATGTATGTGTCCGGGCTCGCTGCTCTGGTCGATCCAGGGCAGTTCACGCTCAAGCACATGCACGAAATCATGACCGCGCCGGTGGTCTATTCGAGCTTGTGGAACAGTCTTCTGGCGGCGTTCTGGACCGCTTTGATCGGCGGATTATTCTATTTCGTCCTCTCCTACGTCGTGTATCGCACCGACCTTCCGGGACGCCGCGCGCTGGAATTTCTCGCGATGGTGCCGGTGGCGCTGCCGGCACTGGTCATGGGACTGGGCATCCTCTGGACCTGGGCCAATATCCCGCTGCCGGTCTATGGCACGCTGGCGATCCTGGTCATCGCCTATCTCGGCCGCTTCACGCCGCAGGGATTCCGCGCGATCTCATCCAGCATCGTCCAAATTCACGACGACCTGGAGCAGGCTGCCATGGTGGCTGGCGCAACCAAGACCCAGGCGGTCCGCCTGATCGTCTGGCCGTTGATGCGCGGCGGTGTCGCCGCGGCTTTGGTGGTTCTGTTCGTGCTCGGTATGCGCGAGCTGACCGCCTCGCTGTTCCTCTACACCACCGACACGCGGGTCCTGTCGATCGTCATTTACGAGCAATATGAGAATGGCGGCTGGTCCGCGGTCGCGTCGCTCAGCCTGGTCTACACCGTGATCCTGATCATTTTGACGATCGTTGGCCGTCGCTGGATGCGCGCCAATGTGTAACAGTGTCGCAAACGTCCAAGAACCACGTTCAGGGAGGGCCTGATGACCGCATTCACGCCGAACAAGGCCGCGCTCGTTGCCGCGCTGGCGTTGTTGTTGTTCTGCCGTGCCCCGGCGGGTGCGCAGGCGTTTGTCATCGACGGCGAGGAAATCGCCGACGCGGCGACCCTTGCGGCGGCCAAGAAGGAAGGCAAGGTCCTGGTTTACGGCACCTGGCCGGAGCGGAATTTCAATCCGGCGATCAAGGCGAATTTCGAGAAGGAGACCGGCATCACGGTCGACTTCGTCCGCATGACGACGCAGGTGCTGTTCCAGCGCGTCACCGCCGAAGCCGCGGCCAATCGACTTGCCGCCGACTTCATCGACGTGACCGATCCGATCCTGCTGTCTCAACTGGTCGACCGCGGCATCCTCAACGTGCCGCACAAGGTCCCGTCATTCGACCGGATTGCTGCCGAGGCCAAGGACCCGCAGGGGCGCTGGTATGCTTTCATGCGGCTGCCGATCGGCATCGGCATCAACACCGCGGTGGTGAAGCCGGAAGACCATCCGAAGGGCTGGCTCGATCTGCTGCAACCGAAGTGGAAGGGACAGATCGGCGCATCGTCGCTGGACGTCGGCGGCAGCGCCTTCACCACCTGGCTGTTCCTGCGTGACAAGATCGGCTCCAATTACTGGCAGCGCGCCCGCGAGCTGGAATTCCGTGTCTATCCGTCGGTTGCGCCCGCGCTCGCTGACCTGGTGCGCGGCGAGCTCAGCCTGGCCGTGATGGGCGTCACCAGCTTCCAGGAGCAGGAAGCCGCGGGAGCACCGATCAAGACCGTGCTGCCGCCGGAAGGATCGCCGATCCTGTCGATCCAGGGCGGGATCGCCAGCACTGCGACCCATCCCAAGGCTGCGATCGTGTTCGTGAACTGGCTTGCCAGCAAGCATGGCGGCAGGTTCATCGCGCAGCAGAAGGCCTATGCGGTGAACGGCGACGTGCCGCCGCCGACATTGATCGGCGGCGCTCAATTCGCCCCGGTGAATACGCTTTGGGACATCGAGCTCGACCGCTGGGAAAAGATCCGCACGCCGGTGAGTGAAGAGTGGCGCAAGATGTTCGGCCGCAAATGAGCGTGCGAGCGGCAGGATTGGCGCCATGATCTCCGGCAAGCGGCTGTTGCTCGACGTCCTCCATCAGGAGGGCATCGATACGATTTTCGGCAACCCGGGCACCACCGAGTTGCCGCTGATCGACGCGCTCGCGGTCGATGACCGTATCAAATACGTGCTTGGGCTGCAGGAGGCGACCGTCATGGGCATGGCCGACGGCTATGCCCAGGGATCGGGCCGGCTGTCGATGGCGAGCCTGCACGCCGCGCCAGGACTCGGGAACGCGATCGGCTCGCTGCACAACGCCGCCAAGGCCAGCGCTCCGGTGCTGGTGACGGCGGGGCAGCAGGACCTCAGCTTCAATTTCACCGAGCCCAATCTGTGGGGCAATCTCACGCGGATCGCGGAGCCTTTCGTCAAGTGGTCCTACGAGATCCAGCGTCTTGCTGATCTGCCGCGCGCCATCCATCGCGCGGCCAAGGTCGCGCTGACGCCGCCGACCGGTCCGGTCTTCATCTCGCTCCCGGCCGATCTGCTCAATGAAAGCGGTGAAGTCGATCCCGGCAAGCCGACCCGCATCGGCCGCGCCACGCGCGCCGATCATGCATCCATTCTGGCAGCGGCGCAGTTGCTGGCGCGCGCCCAGGCGCCGGTGATCGTCGCGGGCGATTCCGTCGCGCAATCGGGAGCGGTCGCGGAACTGGTGGCGTTGGCGGAAGCGATCGGCGCGCCGGTCTTCATCGAAGGCATCCCGAACCGCACGCCGTTCCCGCCGGCTCACGGCCTGTTTCGCGGGCCATTGGTCCGGCTGTCGCGCGAAATCCGCGCGACGATGGACAAGCATGATCTCATCGTGTCGATCGGCGGCGACCTGTTCACGCTGGCGATGCCGGGTGACACCGACCCGATGCCGGACGGCAAGGCCATCGTTCATCTCGACGACAATCCCTGGGAGATCGGCAAGAATTATCCGGCGGACGGTGCGGTGCTCGGTAATCCCAAGGCGACATTGCCGGAACTGCTGGACGCGGTGAATGCCGCGATGACCGAGGCGGAGCGTGCGCGCGCTCGTAGTCGTCTCGATGCGGAGACGGCGCTGGGCCGCGCTCAACTCGACAAGCTGACGTCCCAGGCGCGCGACTTCGAGCCGCGCCAACCGGTGCATCCGCTGGCGCTCTCCTATGCGCTGGCGACCTCGATTCCGGACAACACGGTGATTGTCGATGAGGGCATCACCTCCGCGCCGGGATTGCGCCGTTTTTTGAAGAGCGCTGATCCGCGGAGCTATTTCGGCGGGCGTGGCGGCGGCATCGGCTGGGGGATGCCGGCGGCGGTCGGGATCAAGCTCGCGATGCCTGACCGGCCGATGGTCGCCGTGATCGGAGACGGCAGCGCGATGTATTCGGTACAGGCGCTTTACACCGCCGCGCGCGAAAAATTGCAGATCGTCTTCATCATCGCCAATAATCAATCCTATCGGATCATCAAGCAGCGCGTCTATGACGCGCGCGGCCACGCGGCGCAGAGCGGCAACTTTGTCGGCGTCGATCTCACCAACCCGAGCATCGATCACGTCAGTATCGCACGCGGGTTCGGCCTCGAAGCCCACAAGGTCAGCGGCCTTGCCGAATTCCGCGCGGCCCTGGCCGCGGGTCTGGCGCTCGATGGTCCGTGTCTCATCGAAATCGACGTCGAAGCCGGATACAAGCCGCTATGATGGGCAACAGCGGGACGGTAAAAGCGCAGATGATCAACGCAGGCCGCTACATCATCTCGACGCTCGAAGCCAACGGCGTGACCCGTGTCTTTTCTGTGCCCGGCGAGAGCACGCTGCCGGTATTCGACGCCCTGCGCGACAGCCCGATCGATCTGGTCACATGCCATCATGAAAGCGCCGCCGGATTGATGGCGCTGGCGGATGCAAGGCTGACCGGCGGCGTCGGTATCTGCATCGTCAGTCGCGGCCCAGGCGCCACCAATGCTGCGATCGCGCTCCATTGCGCCGACGAAGACGCGACGCCGTTGATCCTGCTGGTGGGGCAGGTGCCGAAGAACCAGCTCCGCCGTGGCGCAGGCCAGGAGATCGATTACAGCCGGATGTTCGGCGGGACCGCGAAATGGGTCGCTGAGGTGAGCGAGCCGGATCGCTTGCCGGACGTCATGGCGCGCGCCTTCCAACTCGCCGTGAGCGGGCGGCCCGGGCCGGTCGTGATCGCGCTGGCTGAAGACATGCTCGATGGCAGTCTCGATGCCGCGACGGTGCGGCCGGTGCAGTATCCGTCATGCGAGCCGGGCAGCGCCTCGGTGAGCCAGGTGGCCGATCTGCTGCGCCAGGCCAAGCGCCCGCTGCTGATCGCCGGCGGCAAGCTTGCCACCGCGCGCGGCCGCAAGGCGCTGATGGCGGCGGCGCGGGCGTGGGATGTGCCGGTGGCGGTGAGCTGGCGGCGCCAGGATCTGCTGCCGAACAGCGATCGGCTTTACGCCGGGCATTCGAGCGTGATGACGCCGCCCGCGATGTCGCAGGCGCATCTGGAATCCGACCTGCTGATCGCCGTCGGCACGCGTCTCACCGACTACACCACGCGCCACTACACCATCCCCGCGGGGCCGTGGCCGAAGCAGACCCTGGTGCATGTCTATGATGACCCGGAAGTGCTCGGCTGGAATTATCGGCCCGATGTTGCGATCGCCGCCGATCCGACGCTGTTCCTCGAACAATTGTCGAGCACTAACCCCGATGCCAGCACATCGCGCGAGCGCGACGACTGGATCGACCGGCTGCATGGCGTCGATGCGAAGCTTGGGCAGTGGAAACCAGCCTCCGCGAATGACGGCATCGTATTCGGCAATTTCGTCGCCGGGTTGGCGTCGCGGATCGAACGCGATGCGGTGGTCACGCTCGATGCCGGCATGTGCTCCGCGATGTTCTACCGCTATTTCCGCGTCGAGCCGCCGCAGGAACTGGTCGCCTCGCTCGCCGCGATCATGGGCTGGAGCGTCCCGGCCGGCGTCGCCGCGGCGATGCGCTATCCGGGCCGCCAGGTGATCAGCATCGCCGGCGACGGTGGATTTCTGATGACCGGCAATGAATTGGCGCTGGCGGCGGAGCGGCAGCTCCGGCTGCTGGTGGTGGTCGCTAACAACCGCAGCCTCGGCTCGATCCGGCGCAAGCAGGAAGAAGACTTCCCCGGCCGCCCCTCCGGCACCGACCTGAGCACGCCGGATTTCGTGACCTTCGCGAAGGCCTTCGGCTGCGCCGGATTCTCGGCGAGCAACGACGATGAATTATGGGACGTGTTCGATCGCGCTGCCGCGATCAAGGGACCGGTCTTGCTGGAATTGAAAACGAGCCTGTCGGCGATGCTGCCGGCGGCGAAATAATCAATAGCGCATCCCGAGATGGAGTAGGCGATGTCGAACTTTCCAAAACGCGTTCAGATCAAGGAAGAGGGGCCGCGCGAAGGCTTCCAGATCGAAAAGACCTTCGTGCCGACGGCGCGCAAGATCGAGTTCATCAACGCGCTCGCCGACACCGGGTTGAAGACGATCCAGATCGTGTCCTTCGTCAGCCCCAAGGTGGTGCCGAACATGGCGGACGCCGAAGAGGTGGTCGCGGGGATCACCCCGAAGCCCGGCGTCACCTATACCGGCCTCGCGCTCAACGATAAGGGCATCGAGCGCGCGCTCGCGACGAAGCGGCTCACCGTCAAGGGCTCGATCACGCTGTGCGCGTCGGAGAGCTTCCTCAAACGCAACCAGAACCGCACGCTAGAACAGCAACTGGCGGCGCAGCGCGAAAGCATCGCGCTGTACAAGCAGCACGGGTTGCCGATCGAAGGCGCGGGCATCTCCGCCGCATTCGGCTGCAACTTCGAAGGTGACGTGCCGGTCGCCCGGATCATGGGGCTGGCCGCCGACATCTTCACCGTCGCGGCCGAGCAGGACGTGGCGATCAAGAGCTTCGCCCTGATGGACACAATGGCGTGGGGAACGCCGGACCGGATCAAGCGCGTGCTCGGCGCGCTCCAGGACAAATACCCCGACCTAGAATACATCCTGCATCTGCACGATACCCGCGGCATGGGTATCGCCAATGCCTATGCGGGCCTCGAAATGGGCGTCGCGCATTTCGATGCCTGCGTCGCGGGCCTCGGCGGTTGCCCCTTCGCCGGCCACAAGGGCGCGGCCGGCAACGTCTGCACCGAAGATCTCGCCTTCATGTGCGCCGAGATGGGCATCGAGACCGGCCTCGATCTGGAAAAGCTGATCGAATGCGCGCGGCTGGCGGAGGATATCGTCGGCCATCCGCTGCCCGGTTCGGTGATGGTCGGTGGCAGCTTGGCGAAACTCCGGCAGAAAGTGGCGGCTTGATCCATGAGTGATGTTCTGAAAATCGAAACCCGCGGCAGGATCCGCCTGCTGACCCTCAACCGGCCGGATGCGCGCAATGCGCTGAACACCGAGCTTGGCGACGCGGTCATGAATGCGGTGATGGACGCCGATCATGATCCCGAGGTCTACGTGATCGCGATCACCGGGGCCGGCAGCGCGTTCTGCTCCGGCGCCGACCTGCGTGGCGCGCGCGATCTCGCGGATGCCGGCAAGGCGTTCTATGGACCGTTGCACAGCGTCCGGCGCAGCATTCTCGAAGTCATGATCGATACGCGCAAGCCGACCATTGCGATCGTCAATGGCCCGGCCATGGCGGGTGGATTCGAACTCGCCTTGTCCTGCGACATGATGATCGCCGCCGATACGGCGTTCTTTGCGGTTCCCGAGGCGAAGCGCGGCCGCGGCGCGCATTTTGCGTCGGTGGTGCTGCCGCAGGTGATCCCGCCGCCGATCGCGATGGAGTGGCTTTATACCGGCCGGCGCATCGCGGTGACCGAGATGGAGCGTTGGGGATTGGTGAACCGCATCGTACCTGCCGCGTCGCTGATGGACGAGGCGATGAAGTTCCTCGAAGACGTGGTGTCCTCCGCGCCGCTGTCGTTGCAGCGCCTGAAGCTCACCTATCGCAAGACGCAGGGCATGCCGTTCCATACCGGCATCCGCCTCGATACCGGCCCGGACGTCTATGCGTCGGAAGACCAGAAGGAAGGCGCGCGCGCGTTCATCGAGAAGCGCCCGGCAAAGTGGCAAGGACGCTGATCTGACATGGTGCAAGAAACTAAAGGCGGGACCAAAGGCGGCATGCTGGCCGCGCTCAAGCCGCTATTCAAGCCGCGCAACGTCGCGGTGATCGGCGCATCCAAGACGCCCGGCAAGCAGGGACATACCGCGGTCAAATATCTGCAGCGTGGCGGATTCCCGGGTGGGATTTTCCCGATCAACCCCGGCGGCGGGGAGATCGAGGGCCTGCGCTGCTATGCGACGCTGGCCGATGTCCCGGAGCAGATCGACTGTGCGCTGATGGTCATTCCGGCCAGCGCATCGGTTGCGGCGGTTCGCGAATGTGCCCAGCACGGCGTGCGTTCACTGATCATCGGCTCGACCGGCTTTGCTGAACTGGGCACCGACGAAGGCCGCGCCCGGCAGGACGAGATCCTGGCGGTGGCGCGCGCGGGCGGCATGCGGATTGTCGGCCCGAATACCAACGGCATCTTCAACGCCTCCGACAAATTCTCGCTCGGCTACAACACCTCGCATGGCGATGCGCTGACGCCGGGGCCGGTCTCGATCGCCGCCCATTCCGGCGCGCTGTTCAACTCGATCGCGCCGCGCCTGCGCGAGGTCGGGGCGGGCCTCTCGAAATTCGTGCCGGTCGGCAACGAGGCCGATCTCTCGATGCTCGATTTCATCGAATATTTCATCGAAGACCCGGACACCGGCGTGATCGGGCTGATCATCGAAGGCATTTCCGATGGTGCGCGCTTCCGCATGCTGGCTGAACGCGCCCGCGCGGCAGGCAAGCCGATCGTTGCGCTCAAGCTCGGCCGCTCCAAGGCCGGCGCCAGCGCGACTGAAGCGCATTCTTCGCGCCTCGCCGGCTCGGCGCGCGCTTTCGATGCGCTGTTTCGCGAATACGGCATCGCGTCGGTGCCGTCGGTGGAAGCCATGGCCGGCGCCTGCGGCGTGCTGCTTGCGACGCGTCCGGGCGCGCGACCGGCCGATACGTCGCTGGTCTGCGTGACCACGACAGGTGGCGGCTCGTCGATGGTCGCGGACTTCGCGTCCGCACGCGGCCTCACGCTCGCGGGCAATCCGGACGGGACCTGGGGTGGCAAGGTCGCCGAGCTGATCGCCACCTATGACAATGTCGGACTGCTGCGCAATCCGACCGACACCGGCTCGCTCGGCGGCAAGCAGACGCGCATGACCGAGATTTTCAAGGCGCAAGAGGCTGACGGCTATTCCGGGCCAGTGATGGTGTTCACCCACAGCCTGCCGAACATCGTCGGCTCCGAGCTGATCGCCGACATGATGATCGCGCGCAAGGAGCGAACCGGCTCGCCGGTCGCGGTGGTGGCGCCGGGCGGACTGGCCGACTCGATCGTCGGAAAATATCTCGCCGCCGGCGTGCCGTTCTTCCGCGATGTCGCGACTGCTTTCGACAGCCTGCAGGCCTATTACGACACGCTGCCACGGCCACCAGCACCGATATCCGCAAAAGACGCGGCGCTCGATGCGCTCGGCGCGTCGTTGCGCACCTCGGAGAGCTTCCTCTCGGAGATCGACAGCGCGGACATCCTGCGAAAGGCCGGCGTGCCGATGGTGCCGAGCCATGTGGTGCGGGATCAGGCGTCGGCCTGCACCGCGGCCAAGACGGCCGGCTATCCGGTGGTGCTGAAGGCACTCGCGCCGGGCGTCGCGCACAAGGCCCAGATGGGTTTTGTCATTGCGGGGATCCGCGATGAGGCGGCGCTGGTCGAGGCTTATGCAACGCTTGAGGCGCGCGTCGCGAAAGCAGCCATTGCGCGTAGCAGCGTGACGGTGATCCTTCAGCCGATGATGGCGTCGAAGGCGGAGCTGATCGCCGGCGTGAGCTGGGAGGAGCCGCTCGGCCACTTCCTGGTGATCGGCCTCGGCGGGATCTACACCGAAGTCCTCGACGAAGTGAC
This sequence comes from Bradyrhizobiaceae bacterium, assembly GCA_947481635.1. Lineage (GTDB taxonomy): Bacteria > Pseudomonadota > Alphaproteobacteria > Rhizobiales > Xanthobacteraceae > CANKHJ01. The sequence continues at coordinate 20,545 of CANKHJ010000033.1, read as the reverse complement.
GTTGCTCCCAATCCCGGTCGCACGCGAGACGATCCGCAACCAGATCGCGGCCGGAAAGATCGGGCATCTGGTGTCGCTGATCGGGGGTGAGAAGGCGCTGGATCAGGTCGTGCAGACGCTCGACGCCTTGCAGCGTCTGGTGGTCGCCCATGGCGACAAAATCCAGTCGATCGACGTCAATCCACTGCTGGTCGGCGAAAGTGGCTGCATGGCCGTCGATGCGCTGATCGTTCCCAAGGCATGAGTGCTGCGATGAGCGAGGCGAGCGCGGAACAGGTGTTCAACGTGGTGTCCGCGGACGGCACGCGCATCGGCTGCGCGGTCGATGGCGCGGGGCCGCCGCTGTTGATGGTGCATGGCACCGGCGACACCCATCTCGGCTGGCGGCGCGTACGCGGATTGCTGACGCCGCATTTCAAGCTCTACCTGATGGACCGCCGTGGCAGGGGCATCAGCGGTGACAACCCCGACTACGCGCTCGAGCGCGAGTGGGAGGATGTCGCCGCGGTCCTGGATGCGATCGAGGGCGTCAGCCTGTTCGCGCATTCGTTCGGCGCGATGTGTTCCCTCGAAGGGATGTTGCGGACCCGCAAGGGTACGCTGCGCCGCGCGATGATCTACGAGCCGTCGGTGAACCGGATGCTGAGCAATCCGAAACGCGACGCAGCGGTCGACGAGATGGCGCGGCTGATCACCGTCGGCGATCGCGATGCCGTGGTGGCATTGCACCTGCGCAGCATCATCAATGCCTCCGATGAGACCATCGCCAAACAGCGTGGCCTCACCGAAGCCTGGGCGATCCGTCGTGGCATGGCCCATACCATGCCGCGGGAGCTGATCGCGCTGCGCGACTATCAGTTCGCGCCGGAGCGGTTCAGCGCGATCACGGTGCCGACCGGGATCATCATCGGCGGCAAGAGTGCCGAACATGGGCATGTCACCGCGCGCCGCCTGCATGACGCGATTCCAGACTCAAAGATATTTCCGCTGGAAGGGCAGGCGCATTTTGGAATGCTGACCGCGCCCGAATTGTTCGCACAGACGCTGATCGGGTTCCTGAAGCCGGGCGGCTGACCAGAATCGTGGGGGACTCAACGTTGCTTGGTGGTGCTCGGGCGGATCGAACCGATGTTGAACGGCTGGTTGGTCTCGGTCACGTCGAGCACGAACATGTCGGCCCGGAAATAATTGATGCTGCCCATGATGACGCGGTCTTGCGCATCGGTGCGCCAGCGCCGCAGCTTGGCCAGCGCGCCGGTGGGCGTGTAGTTGAGCAGGCGCGCAGTCTCCTCGTCGGCGAAGCGGACCGACATCTCGATGTCGTTCACCGCCATCGCAACCTTGCCGTAGTCGGAGATCAGCCGCGGGATGGTGAAGCGCCGCTCGGCATTCTTGGGGAAGCGGCGATAGATCTCGCGCGTGACGTAGATGTCCATCAACGCGAACGGGACGTCGGAGTAATAGTGGATCTTGCGGACCCAGACATACGGACCATTGGCGACGTGCCGGCCCTGCAATTCGACCGGAAGCTGGTCGACCTCCTCGCGCTTCAGCACCTTGATGGTGAGTTCGGGAAAGTCCGACAGCGGATTGCTGATGACCGAACGGAGTTCCTGGTTCTGCGGCCCAGGCCGGACATTCGCCTTCACGAAGGTCCCACGCCCGCGGAAGCTCTCGATCAATCCTTCGTCGGCCAGCAGGCTGAAGGCCTGACGCACGGTGACGGTGCCGACGCCATATTGCTTGGTCAGTTCCGGAATCGTCGGCAGCTGATCGCCGGCGCCCCACGTTCCGGTCTGGATATTGAGTCTGAAAATGTTGGCCAGCCGCAGATAAAGCGCGATGCCGCGATTGTCGTCGCCCTGCGCGAGCCGGCCACCTTCAGCAGCGACATGAACCGTCATGATGCGTCCGACCGCTTGCTTGATCCCAACATTCTAATTATAAACCTTTTACCGTCCCAGGGCGACCGAAATGATGCCGTCTTCGGCCGATTCGGGCCACCACAGCCGCTAGAGCCGAGCCATGGATGAGCGCGTGACCAGTCCCGCCGCCGGTTATATGACCGAAGAACGCCGGATGATCCAGGAAACCGCGCGCGAATTCGCGCTCAATGAGGTGCTCCCGGTCGCTAACGAACTCGACCCGGTCCAGGGCGACATCCCGATGGAGTTGCGCCGCAAGCTGGCCGACATGGGCTATTTCGGCATGCTGATCCCAGAAGAGATGGGCGGCCTCGGTCTCGGCTGCTTTGAATATTGCCTGGTGACCGAAGAACTGGCGCGCGCGTGGATGAGCGTCTCCTCGATCATCCGCCAGGGCAACAACGTTCCGCGCGCCCGCTTCATGAGCGACGAGCATTGGCGCGGCCTGCACAAGCGCTCCGCGCAAGGCGACTATCTCGGCTGCATGGCGATGTCCGAGCCGCAGACCGGCTCCGACGTCAGCGGCATCAAGACCCGCGCCGTGCGCGATGGCGACGACTGGGTCATCACCGGCAATAAATGCTGGATCACTTTCGCGGACGGTGCCGACTACATGACGGTGATCGCGCGGACCGATCCCAAGATCGATCCAAACAAGCGGCATCTCGGACTGACCGCGCTGTTCCTGGAAAAGGAGCGCGGAAAATTTCCAAAAGGTTTGAGCGGAACGCCGCTGCCGAAGATCGGTTATTTCGGCTGGAAGACCTGGGAACTCGCGTTTGACGGCGTGCGTGTGCCGAAGGACGCGGTCATCGGTGAGGAAGGCAAGGCGTTCTATACGCGCGCGAAGGGGTTGGAGACCGCGCGTGCGCATACCGCGGCGCGTGCCATTGGCGTCGCGCGCGGCGCGCTCGAGGATTCGATCAAATATGCGCAGGAGCGCGAACAATTCGACCGGCCGATCGCGCATTTCCAGGCGATCCGATTCAAGCTCGCCAACATGGCGACCGAGATCGAGGCTGCGCGCCAGCTTCTCTATTTCGTCTGCCACGAGATCGACACCGGGCGTCGTTGCGACAAGGAAGCCTCGATGGCCAAATACTTCGCCAGCGAGATGGCCGAGCGCGTCACCAGCGAGGCGATCCAGATCCATGGCGGCGCCGGCTATACCAAGCATCATCAGGTCGAGCGCTATTGGCGCGACGCGCGCCTGACCAAGATCTTCGAGGGCACCTCCGAGATTCAGCAGATGATCATTTCAGATCGTCTGCTCGGCCGGCATCGCGATCCGGTGTCGAGGGGCAAGAGCGGCGGCGGCGAGGATTGATGCGCACCGGCATGAGCAGCGCGCGCGGGCCGATCCCGCATATCCGGGTGCTGGACCTGACCCAGCGTCTGGCCGGACCTTACGGCACGCAGATGCTGGGCGACCTCGGCGCCGACGTTATCAAGCTCGAGCCGCCGGGCGCGGATCCGACGCATCGCACGCCGCCGCATCTCGTGGCCGGCGAGAGCACCTATTATCTCAGCATCAATCGCAACAAGCGCTCGATCATCGTCGACTTGAAACGGCCGGAAGGCCAGGAGGTCGTGCGGCGTCTGCTGAAATCCTGCGACGTGTTGATCGAGAATAACCGTCCGGGCGTGATGGCGCGGTTCGGGTTGTCATACGACGATCTCAAGGCGGATTTTCCCGGCCTGGTGTATTGCTCGATTTCCGGCTTCGGGCAGGACGGGCCGGACCGGGATCGTGGCGCGCTCGATCCAACCGTGCAGGCGATGTCGGGCGGCATGAGCCTGACCGGCGAAGTCGGCGGCAAGTCGGTCCGCGCCGGCGTCCCGATCGGCGACATCTGCGCTGGCATGGTTGCGTCCAGCGGTATCCTTGCGGCCTTGCTGCGCAAAGCAGCGACCGGGCAGGGCGATTATGTCGACATCTCGATGCTCGACGTTCAGGTGGCGATGCTGTCCTATCAGGCTGCGGCCTACCTCAAATCCGGCAAGGTTCCCGGTCTTCAGGGACGCACCCATGATTCCTACGCGTTGTCCTATTGCGTGGCCGCGAAGGACGCCGACGTCATGATCGCCGCCAATCAGCCGAAGGCGTTCGACGCGCTGATGCGCACAATTGGCCGGCCGGACCTGTTGGCCGATCCGCGCTTCCTGACGCCCGACCTGCGCAACCGCAACAAGACCGAGCTGCGCGCGCTGCTCGATGAGGCCTGCAAGATCGTCAATGCGGCCGACATCGTCGCGTGCCTGCACGACGTCGGCGCCCCGGCCGCGACCATCAATTCGATCGATGCCGCCTTCGCCGAGCCTCAAGTCCAGCACCGTGACATGCTGCTGGAGTTGAAGGGCGGAAGGCCTGAGGACGTCGTGCGCGTCTCCGGCAATCCGATCAAATTGCGCGAGGCCTCGCGCCAGGATCATGTCTATCCGCCGCATGCGGGCGAGCACACGCGTGCTGTACTCAAAGAGCTGTGCGGCTATGATGACGAGATGGTCGGCCGCCTGCTTCAACTTGGGGCGGTCGCCGAAAAGCCGGTCCAGGAAGGCGCGGCTGAGTTCTAGAACGACAATCGCCCACAGAGGCGGTTCAGGAGGAAGCGATGGGGCTGACCCGAGAGATCGGCGAATTCGTCGCCGGCATGACCTTCGACAAGGTGCCGGAAAAAGCGGTGCCGATTGTCGTTACCGGTTTCACCGACTGCGTCGGCGTTACGCTCGCGGGGCTGGCCGAACCGGTCTCGCCGATCGTCGCCAAGTGGGTTGGCTTCAAGGGGTCGCTGGCGGACATCGCTCGGTTTGAACCGACCAATCTTGCAGCGCCGGACCTTGCATTGATTCTCGGAACCGCCGCCCACGCGCTCGATTTCGACGACACCGCCTATAACGGCCATCCGAGTGCGGTATTGGTGCCGGCCGTGCTCGCCGAAGCCCAGGAAGTCGGCGCCGACGGCCAGGCGATGATCGCTGCCTATCTCGCCGGTTACGAGATCTGGGGCGAGTTGACCGAACGCGAGTCGGGCACGCTGCATGAGAAGGGTTGGCATCCCTCAGCCATGTACGGGACCATCGCCGCAGCAGGCGCCTCGGCGGTTCTGCGCGGACTGGATGCCGACATGGCGACGCGCGCGATCGGCATCGCGGCGTCTCTCGCAGCCGGCGTGATCGCGAATTTCGGATCGATGACCAAGCCGTTCCATCTGGGACGCACGGCTCAATCCGGCCTTGCCGCGACCCGCCTCGCGGAAGCCGGGCTGACGTCGTCGCCAGACGCCATCGAGCATGATCTCGGCTTCCTGCGCGCGGTCTCGCCGTTGCGCGAAGTCGATACCACGCGGCCGGCGGTGCTGGGCAAGACCTGGCACATCTTCAAGCAGGGAATCAACGTCAAGCTCTATCCGGTGTGCTTCGGCGCGCATCGGCTGATCGATGCGATGGTCGGTCTGCGCGACAGCCAGGGCATCGACTATCGCAATATCGCCAGCGTCGATGCGCAGGTCTCCGCTAATTCGAGCAAGATCCTGCGCAACAGCCGGCCGCAGACCGATCTCGAAGCCAAGTTCAGCGCCGAGTTTGCCGTTGCAGCTGGAGCTATCGCGGGCCGTTGCGGGGCTGAAGAGGTGAGCAACGCCTTTGTGCTCCGCCCCGACGTTCAGGCGTTGATGGGGAAGGTCACGGTCCACCCGATCCACGACAAGGCGCAGGGGGACCATTCGCGATCGCCATTCGACTGGGTCGAACTCACGATGAGTGATGGCCGGCGGCTGGTCTCGGAAAAAATCGATTACATGCGGGGTCACTTCAAGCGCGGGATCGAACGCGACGTGCTGTGGCAGAAATTCTCGGACTGTGCGGCAGCGATGGTCGACCGCCAGCAGGCGCTGCGTCTGTTCGAGTCATTGCAGGACCTGCCGCGCCTTCGGAGCGTCGGGTCGCTTCATCCTTCTCTCGTATCCGCCGCGGAGTAGTTCATCATGCGACAGATTTCTCTTCGGATTGTTGCCGGTCTGCTCTTTGCCTCGGTCGGCTTTGCCGCGTGCGCCCAGGATTTCCCGACGCGACCGATCACCATTATCGTTCCGTTCCCGCCCGGCGCATCGACCGATGCCGTTGCCCGCCTGGTTCGCGACGGCATGAGCAAGGCGCTCGGCGGCCAGACGATCATCGTGGAGAACCGGGGCGGTGCGGGCGGTACGACCGGATCCTTGACGGTCGCGAAGGCCGCGCCTGACGGCTACACGCTGCTGGTCACGGTGAGCGCGCCGATGACCATGAACAAATATATGCAGAAGAACTTTCCCTATGATCCGGTGACGGCCTTTGCTCCGGTGTCGCTCGCAGCGGAGTCGGCGTTGTTCCTGGCGGTCAATCCACAAATCCCGGTGCACAACGTTCCGGAATTCCTCGAATACGCAAAGAAGAACCCGGGCAAGCTCTCCTATGGCAGCGCCGGTGTCGGCTCCGCGCACCATATCGCCGGCGAATTGCTCAAGCAGAAGACCGGCATCGATATGGTCCATATCCCGTATTCGGGTGGCGGACCTGCGATTCAGAACCTGATCTCGGGTCACATCCCGATCAGCTTCGGCACGGCGCCGGCCGTGCTGCCGCAACATCAGGCCGGGCTGATCCGCATCATCGCCACCACACGTGCGACCCGCCTGCCGGATCTGCCGGATATTCCAAGCATCAACGAAACCGTCCCGGGCGTGGAGACGGTCACCTGGCTCGGCCTGTTCGCGCCGGCCGGCACCCCGCAGCCGATCATCGACAAATTAAACGGCGCCGTGAAGCAGGCCATCAGTGATCCGGACCTGGTTCAGAAATTCAAGCTGCAGGGCATGGCCGCACGGGCCGACACGCCCGCCGAACTGGCGACGCGCGTCAAGACCGAACTGGACATGTGGGGCCGCATCATTCCGTCGATCGGCATTTCTCCCGAATAGGCGTGCCGTTACTGCGCTTCGATTCCGATTGAGGGAATGGCCTTGCCCCAGAACGCGAGGTCATCCTTCACGCGCTTGTCCATCGCATCCGGCCCGAGCAGGTTCGGCACGACGCCGATCGCCGTAAGCTTGCTCTTGGCGTCATCGCTGTTCATCACCTCGCTGGTCGCCTTGGCGAGTTTTTCGATGACGGCGCGCGGCGTCTTTGCCGGCGCGAAGAATCCGATCCAGGTCGAGGTTTCGACGCCCGGAACGATCTCGGCGATGGTCGGCGTGTCCGGAAACTCCTTGACGCGCTTGCCTTCCGCGAACGCGATCAGCCGCAGCTTGCCGGCTTTGATCTGAGGCAGCACCGCCGGCAAGGTTCCATAGGTCATGCTGAGATGCCCGCCGAGCAGGTTCTGCACCGCTGGGCCACCGCCCTGGAACGGCACATGGGTCACCTGGATGCCGGCATTCTTGTTGAGCAATTCGCCGGCGAGCTGATGAGCCGAGCCGACGCCCGCGCTGCCGAAGGTCAGAATGCGCGGCGTCTTCTTAGCTTCGGCAATCAGGTCTGCGACCGATTTGATCGGCGACGTGTCTTGCACCACCAGCGCCATATAGGTCTCGCCGATCATCGCAATGCTGGCGAAATCCTGGTCCGGCTTGTAGGGGAAGTTCTTGTACATGAACGGGTTCATGACGATCGGCGCGTTCACGGTCAGCAGCAGCGTGTAGCCATCGGGCGCAGCGCGGGCGACCGTCGCCGAACCGATATTGCCGCCGGCGCCGCCGCGATTTTCCACCACGACCGGAGCACCCAGCGCCTCGGAAAGCTTGGTCTGCAGAATGCGCGCAACACCATCGGTCGATGCGCCGGGCGGGAAGGGGGCAACGATCGTGATCTGCTTACTCGGATAATCCTGGCCGACTGCAGCACTGGCGGTGATGGCCAGCGCGGCGATGGCCGCGAGTGCAGTGATGGTCCTCGACATGGTGTCCTCCGTTTGTGGTCTTATTATCGAAACTGAATCAGGCCTGGGTCTTATTCATCGACAAACACCTTTTCGCGCTTGCTGGCGATCGCCGGCAGGCTGACGATGACCAGTGCGACCGCGGCCAGAAATAGCAGGCCAGCGCTGATCGGTCGCGTCACGAACACGCTCGGGTCGCCCAGCGAGATGATCATGGAACGGCGGAAATGCTCCTCGATCATCGGCCCGAGGATGAAGCCGAGCACCAGCGGCGCCGGTTCGCAATCAAGCTTCACCAGGGCGTATCCGAGCAGCCCGAAGACAGTCACCTCGAACAAGTCGAACGCGTTGTTGTCAACGCTGTAGACGCCGATGGCGCAGAACGCGACGATCGCCGGAAACAAGACATAGTAAGGGATCGACAGCAGCCGGACCCAGATTCCGATCAACGGCAGATTGAGCAAGACCAGCATCGCATTGCCGACCCACATCGAGGCGATGACGCCCCAGAATAATTCCGGCTTCTCGGTCGCGACATTGGGGCCCGGCGCGATCCCTTGCATGATCATGGCGCCGATCATCAGCGCCATCACGGGGTTGGACGGAATGCCGAGCGTGAGCATCGGAATGAACGAAGTCTGCGCGCCGGCATTGTTGGCGCTTTCGGGCGCCGCCACGCCTTCGATCGCGCCGGAGCCGAATTCGCGCGAATTGCGCGAGAGCTTCTTCTCGATGGTGTAGGCGGCGAAGGCCGAGAGCAACGCGCCGCCGCCGGGAAGGATTCCCAGCGCAGCCCCGATGAAGGTACCGCGCAAGGTCGGAGCGACGATGCGGCGCAGATCCTCGCGGCTCGGCCACAGGCCCGAGACCTTTTGAATCGCGGCGCTCCGGGTCGGCGATTCGTCCTCGAGATTGCGCAGGATCTCGCTCAGGCCAAAAACGCCGACCGCAACGGCAACGAAGTCGATGCCGTCTGCCAGGTCCATCGAACCAAAGGTGAAGCGCGGTGCGCCGGTGTAGAGGTCGGTTCCGACCAGGCCGAGCAACAGGCCGAGCAGGATCATGCCGATGGCCTTGAGCGTCGAACCGCTGGCCAGCGCGACTGATGAGACGAGCCCGAACACCATCAGCGCGAAATATTCCGGTGGCCCGAAGCGCAGCGCCACCGCGGTGAGCGGGAGCGCGAAAAGGGCGATCACCAAGGTCGATACGCTGCCGGCAAAGAATGATGCGATGGCGGCTGCTGCGAGCGCCGGGCCGGCGCGTCCGCGCCGCGCCATCTGGTAGCCGTCGATGGTCGTGACCGAGGATGAGGATTCGCCCGGCAGGTTGATTAGGATCGCCGTGGTCGAGCCGCCATACTGGGCGCCGTAATAGATGCCGGCCAGCATGATCAATGACGAGGTCGGCGGCAGCGTCGCCGTGATCGGCAGCAACATCGCCATGGTGGCAACCGGCCCGATGCCCGGTAACACGCCGATCAGCGTGCCGATCACCGCGCCCGCAAGGCAATAGGCGAGGTTGGCGACGGTCAGAGCGACTGAAAAACCGGTGGCGAGATTGCCGATCAGGTCCATCGCTAGGATCCTGACAGCCAGGAGCCGACCACGGGCATTGGCAATCGCAGCGCGTAGACGAACACAGCGGTGCTGAAGACCGCGATCGCGCCGCTGACGATGACCGCGCGTGGGACGGACATCCTCCGGCTCGCCATGGCGGCGGCGCAGGTGCTGAGGAAGATCGCGGCTGGCAATCCCAATCCGCGGACCGTAACGCCAAAGATGATCGGCGCGAGGGAGATCATCAACACCGCGCGCCAGGGAGCCGGCTGGAGCGGTGCGCTCGTCGAGACGAATCCGCGAACGCCGATCACGATACCGATAAGGATCAGCAGGCCGGCGAGCAGCAGTGGGAAATAGCCGGGCCCCATCCGCATCGCGCTGCCGACATCAAGGGTACCGAGCGCGGTGGCGGCGAAGAACACGCCGAACGCGATGAAGATGCCGCAGGTCGCGAGATCCTTCGCGTTCGTGATCATGTCCCCCCGCTTGATCCGACTTGTGGCGTCAACTTAGCCTATAATTATGATATGAAAAAATCGACACGCGCGGCCTTCCAAGCGACCATTCCCGCGCCTGGACAGGGGAAACGGCGTCTGGTACCGACATGTCCTAATAATAGGACTTGTAGGGGCGGCCGAGGATGACGGGCAGCGCGTTGGAGGGGATCCGCGTCCTCGATCTCGGGCAGATCTATGCCGGGCCCTATGCCGGATTCCTGCTGGCGATGGCCGGCGCCGAGGTCATCAAGATCGAGCCGCCGGGCGGCGAATTCCTGCGCGCGCGTGCGGCGGTGTCGGGCGGCATCATTCCGTTCGCGATGCTGAATACCAACAAGCGGTCGGCGACCCTCAATCTCAAGGATGCGCGCGGCCGCGACTTGCTGCTGCGCATGGTCAAGGACGCCGACATCCTGCTGGAGAATTATGCCGCCGGTACGCTCGAGCGACTCAATCTCGGCTGGGACGTGCTGCATGAGGCCAACCCGCGGCTGATCTATGCATCGGTCACCGGCTATGGGCTGTCGGGGCCGTATCGCGATTACCCGGCGATGGACCTCACCATCCAGGCGATGGCGGGGATTATGAGCGTCACCGGCTTCCAGGATCGCGAGCCGGTGAAAGCGGGCGCCGCGATCGTCGACTATATGGGTGGGGTCAATCTCTACGCGGCGATCACCACCGCGCTGTTTCAGCGCGAGCGGAGTGGCAAAGGCCAGCAGGTCGAGGTGTCGCTGCAGGAGGCGATCTATCCGACACTGAGTTCGAATCTTGGGCTCTACTTCGCCGGCAAGGGCACGCAGCGCACCGGCAACAGACACGGCGGGCTCGCATCGAGTCCCTACAATGTGTATCCGACCAGTGACGGCTATATCGCGATTATCTGTATTTCCGAATTGCAATGGCGCACGCTGACCGAGGTGATGGGAAGTCCCGAACTGGCCGCGGATCCGCGTTTCTCCACGCTGAAGGAGCGCGTACGCAACATGGACCTGCTCGATGGCCTGATCGGCGCGTGGAGCGGGACTCTGACCAAGGAAGATGCGTTCCAGCGGCTGATCTCGCGCGACGTGCCGTCCGCGCCGGTGCGCGACCTCGACGACGTGATCAACGACGCGCATATGCATGGCCGCGGCATGCTGCATCACGTCGATCATCCGCAATTCGGTAAGCTGGTGCTGCCGTCGAGCCCGCTCAAGCTGCACGACTCGGTGTCGCCGGAGCGCCAGGAAAGCGCCGCGCTCGGCGATCACAATGCGGAAATCTATCAGGATTGGCTCGGCCTCTCAGGTGAAGAGGCTGCCAAGCTGAAAGCGGATGGCGTGATCTAGATGTGTTGCAACGCCAGCGGGTCAATTCAGAGACGGCATTAAGGGCAGGGAGGGAGACGGATGAGTTTGAACCCGTTGGGGGCGTGGGAACTGCCCGAAGAGTTGCGGATGTTGCAGGAGAACGTCGCGCGCTTCATGAAGACCGACGTGAAGCGGGTCGACGATCAGCTTCCGCATGATGCGATCAGTGCGCCCAAGCATCTCCTCGAGCCGTTGCAGGCCAAGGCCAAGGAGATGGGCCTGTGGTCGCTGAAGTCGCCACAGGAATATGGCGGCGCGGGCCTTTCCACGCTTGCGGTCTGCGTCGTGACCGAAGAGGCGGCGAAGTGCCGGATGGGCGCTTATGTTCCCGCATGCGGCGCGTTCGGCGCCGATCCGCCGGTGGTGATCTTCAACGGCACGCGCGACCAGATCGAGCGTTATGCCATTCCCGCGATCAAGCACGCGCATCGCACCTTCTTCGCGGTGAGCGAGCCGTCCGGCGGCTCCGATCCGGCGCGCGCGATCCGCACCCGCGCCGAGAAGCGCGGCGACCGCTACATCCTCAACGGCTCGAAATTCTGGATATCGCATGCCGAGGGCGCCGAATGGGGCATCGTGTTCGCGCGCACCGGCGCGCTCGGCGACCGCGGCGGGATTTCCTGCTTCATCGTAGACAAGACCATGAAAGGCATCACCACCAAGGTGATCCCGGTGATCCGCGCGCTCGCGCCCTATGAGGTGACCTTCACCGACGTCGAGGTGCCGGCGGAGAACATGCTCGGCGAGGAGGGCAAGGGCTTCTCGGTCGCCAACGCCTTGCTGGTGGCGCAGCGCATGCCTTATGCCGCCGGCACCATCGGCATCGCGCAGGCGGCGCTGGAGATCGCGATCGATTGGGCGAAGAATCGTGAGACGTTCGGTTCGCGTCTTGCCGACAAGCAGGCGATCCAATGGATGATCGCGGATTCCGAGATGGAGCTGCGCGCCGCGCGACTGCTGACTTATGCGGCGGCATGGAAAGCCGACCTCGGCCACGACGCCAAGATCGATGCCTCGATCGCCAAGGTGATGGCGACCGAGACCGCGGGCCGGGTGCTGGACCGCTGCATCCAGATCCTCGGCGGCATGGGCGTGACCCACGAAATGCCGCTGGAGCGTTGGTATCGCGAATTGCGCATCAAGCGGATCGGCGAGGGGCCGTCCGAAGTGCATCGCATGGTGGTAGCGCGCCATCTGCTGGGCGCTGGGCCGCGCAAACCGAAGGCTGACGCATGAGGGGCAAATACGTCATCGCCGGTATCGGCCATACCGCTTACGGCAAGCTGCCCGGCCGCACGACCGTCTCGATGAATGTCGAGGCGACCCGCAACGCGTTGCGCGACGCTGGCATCGAGAAGGCGCTGGTCGACGCGGTGCTGGTCAAGGCGCCGACCAGCGCGCGCGAGATGGTGTATGGCCAGCTCGTCTCCGAAGCGCTCGGCGTGGTGCCGAAGTGGAGCTTCGCGGTCGACCAGGGCGGCGCCGCCAACGTGTCGCTGATCTCGATCGCCTGCATGGGCATCGAAGCCGGACAATGCGACGTTGCGGTGGTCTGCTACGCGGATAACCCGCGAACCGGCAACCGCGCCTTCATGGGACGCGCGCGCACCAGTGAAGCCGGCGCTTTCGGTTGGGCGGCGGCGGCCGGCGGCTATGGCATGATCCATCAGGCGCATATCGCGGAATACGGCACCAGGCCGGAAGACTTCGCTGCGATCGCGATGGCCTGCCGCAAGCATGGCGCCACCAATCCGGATGCGCAGCTCAAGGCGCCATTGACGCTCGAAGCCTATCTGGCAGCGCCGTTCGTGGTCGAGCCGATGCGGCGCGACGACATCTGCCTGGTGTCGGACGGCGCCGCTGCGCTGATCATCATGAGCGAGAAGCGGGCGCGCGAACTGAAAGTGCCGGCGCCGGTGCCGATCCTCGGCTTTGGTCAAGGCCAGACAACGACCGAGGTCACACAGCGGCCGAAACTCACAGAGAGCATGGCCAAGGTGTCGGCGAAGACCGCGTTCGACATGGCCGGCATCGGCCCGAAGGATGTCGACGCCGTGCAGTTCTATGATTGCTTCACCGTGGTGGCGATGATGGCGCTGGAGGAATACGGCTTCTGCAAGCCGGGGCAGGTCGGCGCCTTCGCACGCGAGGGCCGGCTCGAAGTCGGAGGCGACCTGCCGCTCAACACCTCGGGCGGCTTGCTGTCCGAGACCGGCATGCCCGGGCTGCAGTTGGTGATGGAAGGCGTGCGGCAGGTGCGCGGCACCGCGGCCAACCAGGTGAAGAACGCGGGCAAGGTCGTCGTCTCCAACCAGGGCGGCCAGATGCAGACCCACGCAACGCTGATCCTCGGAGCCTGACATGGACGAGAGCGGCATCGAAATCACCGAGCTCACCAAGCCTTATTGGGACTCGCTCGCCGGCGGCAAGCTGTCGTTCCAGACCTGCCGCGCCTGCGCTCACAAATGGCTGCCGGCGCGCGACACCTGTCCGAACTGCCTCGCGCTGGATGACTATGACTGGACGCCGGCCAGCGGCCGCGGCCACGTGGTGAGCTGGGTCGTCTATCACACCGCGTTCGATCCGGCCTTCAAGGCGCGTGTGCCTTACAACGTCGCGATCGTCGAACTCGCGGAAGGGCCAAGGCTGATCACCAATCTAGCGACGCCGAACGAGACCATCAAAGTCGGTCTCGCGGTCGACTTGGCCCCGGAACCCCGATTCAACGTCACCCTGCCGTGCTTCAAGCCGGCGTCGTGATCCGCCCATCGTTCGAGGAGATCTGCAGTGTCAATTGATGTGGAAGTCGACAGCGACGGCATCGCGCTGATCACGATCAATCGTCCAGACCGGCTCAACGCGATGGACGCCGAACATTATCAGGGGCTGTCGAATGCCTGGATGCGGGTGCGCGACGATGGCGCGATCCGCGTGGCGATCGTCACCGGCGCGGGCGAGAAATCCTTCACCACCGGGGCTGACCTGAAATCGCGCTTCGCCGGCGAGCCGCAATTGCAGGAGGTCTGGCAGACGCAGCGCGAGCAATTGCTCAATCGCGGGCTCGAAGTGTGGAAGCCGATCATCGCCGCGGTCAATGGCTATTGCCTTGGCGGCGGCATGACCTTGATGCTGGCAACCGATATCCGCCTGGCTGCCCCGCACGCGACGTTCGGCCTCACCGAAGTGAAGCGCGGTCTCATTCCCGCCAATGGTGGCACGCAACGCATCTCGCGCCAATTACCGTGGCCGATCGCGATGGAATTGCTGCTGGTCGGTGACTCCTGGAATGCCGAAACCGCGGCGCGGTGGGGCCTGATCAACGCGGTGGTGCCGGCGGCGGAGCTGATCGCCAAGGCCTACGAGATCGCGCGCAAGATCGCGGCCAACGGACCGCTGGCGGTGCAGGCCGCGAAGGAACTGGCGACGCGTTCGCGCGATCTCGATATCGCCACCGGCCTGCGCATGGAAGCGGCGATCACCCACATCCTGCGCAGTTCGGAGGATGCCAAGGAAGGCCCGAAGGCCTTTGCGGAAAAACGCCCACCGGTGTTCAAGGGAAAATAGCGAAGCGAGCCGTCGACAAAAATACAACAGGAGGAAACGGGCATGATCACGAGCGGGTGGAAGACATGTGCCACTATCGCGATTGCGCTGACGATCGGTGGCGCAGCGACGGCACAGGACTATCCGAACAAGGCGATCACGATCGTGAACCCGTGGCCGCCGGGCGCGGTCACCGACATCCTGGCGCGCCTGGTTGCCGAGGGGCTGCGCAACGAATTGCACCAGCCGGTCCTGGTCGAGAACCGCACCGGCGCCGCGGGGACGCTGGGGTCGACCTATGTCGCGAAATCCAAGCCGGACGGCTACACGCTGCTCGCGACCGTCAATTCGCCGATCACGACCGGTCAGTTCATGCAGAAGAATTATCCGTTCGACCCGCTGAAGGATCTGGTTCCGATCTCGATGATCACCGAGTCGGCGCTGGTGTTGACGGTGCATCCCTCGTTGCCGGTGCATACGATCGAGGAATTTGTCGACTACGTGCGCAAGAATCCGGGCAAGCTATCCTACGGCACCGCCGGCGTCGGCACCGCGCATCACATCACCGGCGAGTCGCTCAAGCGCGACCTCGGTCTCGACATGGTTCACGTGCCCTATCGCGGCGGCGAGCCGGCGGCGCAGGCGTTGATCGCGGGTTTTGTTCCGGTGGCCTTCAACACCGTGCCGACGGTGCTCGAACATGCCAAAGCAGGGCGCTTGCGGATCATCGCGACCACGCGTCGCGAGCCGTTGCCGGACCTGCCCGACGTGCCGCCGATCTCACGCGTGCTGCCGGGCTTCCAGGCGGTGAGCTGGGTCGGCTTCTTCGCCCCGGGGGGCACGCCGCAGCCGATCATTCAGCTCCTGAATGCGGCGATGGTGAAGGTGATTAAAAGTCCGGAGACCGCCGCGCGCGCCCGCGCCACCGGCAACATCGTGGTCGGGAGCACGCCCGAGGCGCTCGATAAGCAGATCCGATTCGAGATCGACAAGTGGGGTCCGGTGATCAAGTCGCTTGGTATCGAGTCCGAATAGCCCGTCATGGACGCCGCTGGCTATGATAGCGTCGCATGGAATCGAAGGGAGTGGTGCCCCGCGACGCCGCCAAGAGCACGAAGGACCGGATAACCGAAACGAAAGTTGCCATGTCGACTGCTCATGATCTCCAGCACGGCCCAACCGCCCTTTACGGCCAGGTTGCGAGCATCATCCGCAGCCAGATCACCGGCGGCACCTTGCGTGCCGATGACGACCTTCCGCCGATCGAACAGCTCTGTGAGCGTTATGGCGTGTCGCGGATCACCATCCGGCAGGCGATCCAGACGCTGGTAGCCGAAGGCCTGCTGATCAGCCGCCGCGGCCGGCGCGTCACGGTCGCGCCGCAGGCCGGCGTGTCCCAGGCCGACACGTTCAAGGACGTCGTCGATCCGATGTCCGCGCCGCAGGACGATCACGAGATCACGGTGCTCGACCGGACCGACCGCGTGGTCCTGCCGGAGGGCGTCTGCTTCATCGGCACGCCGACGGCGTCCTATGTCCGGCTGCGCAAGGTGCATCGGTCGGGCGGCGTTCCGTATTGCGTGATGGAGATGTATGTCGATCAGGCGCTGTTCAATCGGCTGCCGCGTGGCATCGAGCGGCGCGAGAAGCTGGCCCCATTTCTCATCAAGCGCGCCAACCCCGAGATCAAGGTCGGGCGCGAGCGCATCATCGTCGCCGCCGCCGATTTCGAGGAAGCGCAGATGCTGGAATATCCAATGGCCGGCCCTGTGGCGCGGATGACGCGGATCCTGTGCGATCCGGACGGCAACGCGATCTATTACGGCCGCTTCACCTATCGCGGCGACCGCTTCGGGGTCGAGCGCGAGCAGGGGCCATATGTGAAGCAGCCCTGGGAACAATTGCGCAAGTCAAAGTGACGGCGCCGCTCAGCCAAAGCTGCGGCAGGCCACTTATCGGAGCGGTTTCCCGCCGCCGGCGCCTGCAGTCCGATGGTTGTCCGCCCGCACGCCATTTTCTGACGCCGGCACCCGCTTTTGCTGCGGCCGACCGCGCTGCGCTTCTTTTTCCGAATGCTGATCGGTGATCCGGAGCATCAGTTCGAACAATTGCTTGCGCTCGGCAGGCTTCAGCGGGTTCAGCATCCGCTTCTGGGCGCGGTCGGCGGCCGGCAGCAACTCCTCCAACCGCGCCTCGCCCGCGGGCGTCACGAACAGAAGATTTGACCGGCGATCTAACGGGTCGCGGCGGCGCGTGATCAGCTTCTTCTGCTGCAGGCGCAGCACGACGCCGGCGATCGTATTGCGATCCAGCTTGATCGCATGAGCCAGTCGAAGCTGATCGACGCCCGGCCGTGCCTGGATCGCGCGCAGCGAGGCCATCTGCACCGGGGTGATGTCGATCTTTCCGGTTTCCTCAAAGAACAGGACGTCGGCGGTCTGGTGCATCCGCCGGATCAGATAATTCAGTCGCCGCAGCTGCTCTTCCTGGAGCCCGTCTTCCGTCACATCGAATCCTTCCGATAACGGTCCGTTCCGCGCATGACAGCCGATCAGGATGATAACGCCATTTCGCCGGCCCAACAGAATAGATTCACCGCCGCCGGCAAATCAATCACATATGGGATTATTTTGTTGACTCGGGGCTGTCCCTGACCAAAATTGACGCCAACGAGAACATGCCGAGGCGACGTCCGTGCATAAATTCATGCGTCCACTCGAGGAGCAGGCGCCGCAAGATTTGCGCCGCCGCAGCAAGCTGACCTCCCTTGAGGAGGCCGGGCGGATCATCGCGTCCAAGAAGGTCGTGTCGCTGGCCGGATCGCATTCGGTCGATGCCGCGATGAGTCTGATCCGGGCTGCCATCCGCGCGGGCGCGAAGGGCATGACCATGATCCCGCCGGTGACGACGTCGATCGCGGCGGATCTGCCGATCGCGGCGGGCATGCTCAGCAAGCTTTATCTGAGCTATGTCGGCTTCGAGATCTGGGGCATGGCGCCGGCGTTTCGCCACGCCGCGGAGAAACGAACGCTCGAGATCGTCGAGGCGGACGAGCCATTCATTCTGCTCGGCACGCAGGCCGCGGCCGGCGGCCGGCCGTTCAATGCGGTTCAGTTCCTCTACGAGGCGACGGACCATCCGAAGCTCAATCCGGAACTGAAGAAAATCACCGATCCCTATAGCGGCCGGGAGGTCTATCTCATTCCGCCGCTGAAATCCGACGTGTTCATCATGCACGCGCAGGCTTGCGATGAATACGGCAATGCCCAGGTCTGGGGCGGCAGCGGGCAGGAGCGCGACAAGGCGAAGGCAGCTGATATCGTCATCGTTCAGACCGACCAGATTGTCGGAGCCGACGTGATCCAGCGCGATCCCGGCAAGACGACGATTCCCGGCCTCTGGGTCGATCATGTCGTGCATGTGCCATTCGGCGCGCACCCGACCTTTTCATCGTTCAATTACGGTCTCGATGAAGCCCACATCAAGATGTATCTCGCGATGGTGAAAGACGGACGCGCGGCGGAATATATCGACAAGTATGTTTTCGGTCCGAAGGACCATCTCGCATATCTTGAACTGGTGGGCGGGCTTCCGAAGATGGTCGAGCTTCAGAACATGCTGGCGGTAGAGAGCTAGACGACGAAGGACGGCCGATCAGCGGCGTGGATGATGGCGCATGGCAGAACTCGCGTACCCAGGAACTGACCGATATTCAATGGCCGAACTGATGGCGATCCTGCTGGCGCGGATGGCCGCAGGCGACGCCGAAAGCGCCGGCGGCGGCGGCGCCAATCAACTGATCTCGCTGGCCGGCAACCGGCTGGCGCAGGTGACGGTCGCGCCGAATGTGTGGCTGTTCACCGGAGGGGCAGGCGTCTATAACGGCAAGTTCGACCGGATGCCGATGGGCACCTGGGATTCGCGCTGCGGCTATTGGGCCGAATGCAAGATCCCGCTTCCCGATATCGCCGATGGCGGCACCCGCGGCGTGAACGGTAAAGGACCGTTCCGGATCAAGCGCGTCGGGGCCGGTGGCCTCGGCGGCATTCAGGTCGACAAATACGGCAACATCAACATGATCGGCGTCGGGACGCAGGAGCGCCTGAAGGTGCGCGGGCCCGGCACCGTTGGAACGATATGGCTCGGCGCCGGACAAACCAATGTCTTCCTGCAGCATCACAACAAACGTCTGTTCGTCGAGAAGGTCGATTTCATCAGCGGCGCGGGCTGGCTCACCGGCGGCGACAGCCGCCACAAGGCGCTGAACGGCCGGGATGGTCCGCAATATGTATGGTCGCCGATCTGCGTCTGCGATTTCACCGATGACGAACACCGCATGCGGATCGCTGCGGTTCATCCGGGCTATACAGTGGCCGATGTGGTGGCGAATACCGGCTTCGAGCTGGTGATCCCGGAGAACGTGCCGACGACCACGCCGCCGACGGACTGGGAGCTCGATCAATTGCGGACCAAGGTGGACCGCGATGGCGTATTGCGGCGGCGTCGGGTGACCGTGGGTTAGGCATTGGAGCGATGCGGCTGGGCGACAGCCAGCGTCGCTCCCAATCGCAGAGGCAACAGGCGTCGAGATGAATATCGGCGATACATTGCTGCACAACGCGCGGGTCCGCGGTGGTCGCGAGGCGCTGGTGCTTGGCAATACGCGCCTGACCTGGAGCGAGTGGAACGCCGCGTCCAACCGCTTCGCCAATGCGCTGCTGGCGCTCGGTGCACGTCATGGCGACCGCGTCGTCTTGCTGCTCGGCAATTCCGTGCCGTTCTGCGTTGCCTATTACGGCCTGGCGAAGATCGGCTGCATCAGCGCGCCGCTGATGACGCGTTCGGCCGGCGGCGAGATTGCCGCGATCGTCGGCCAGTTGCGCGCGCGTTTCATCCTCGCCGAGGCGGCGGCTGCGCCGATCCTCGATGAGATCGGGCAGAGCCTTTCCAGTGTCGAAGCCGTCATCGGCGTTGGCGAGCGGCATGGGCTGGCGCTCGACTACGAGGCGCTGATGGCCCAAGCCTCCGACGATGAACCGCCGGTCGCGGTCGCGCCGGACGACGTGTTGACCATCAAGTTCACCAGCGGCACGACCGGCGAGCCCAAGGGATGCGTGCGCACGCACGATAACTTCATCGCCGCCGCCACCGGCAACATCATCGAGCTTCCGATCGACGACGCCGATACCGGGATCGTCTCCGCGCCGCTGGCGGCGGGCATGGCGATCTCGCAGATGACCATGCTGGTGATGCGCGGCGTGCGCGTCGTGATGCTGCCTCGTTTCGAGCCGGCGGCATTCCTCGATGCCATAGCGGGGGAGCGGCCGACGCTGGTCTATCTGATGGATGGGATGTCGCGGCGCCTGTTCACGCATCCGGGCTTCGAGTCCGCCGATCTCTCCAGCGTCCGTCTCTATCACCCGGTCAATGCCCGCGACGTGGCCAAGCGGCTGCACGCGCATCCGACCTTCAAGGGCGGGTTCTCGTCGGGCTATGCGTCCTCCGAAGGCGGCGGCCTGATCTCGGTCAAGAAGCCGGCACTTTATGAAATGGCGCTCGCGGACGAATCCAAGATCCATCTGCTCGATTGTCTGGGGCATGAGACCTTGCTCAACCGCATCGAATGTCTCGACGACGATCTCAGGCCGGTTCCGGTCGGTGAGATCGGTGAACTGGCGATACGCGGACCTTCGGTGTTTCTGGGATATTGGGAACGTCCCGATGAGACGCGGAAGGTCCTGCGCGATGGGTGGCT
>CANKHJ010000032.1 GCA_947481635.1 Bradyrhizobiaceae bacterium | reverse complement strand
TGAGCCGAGGAGCGTTTGATTCCGATTCACCCGCTGGGTGCGCCATGATCGCCTCGCTCGTTCCAGGATAAGATGCTGATGCCTATATCTGAATCGGCGTGAGCGTTGCGGAAATCAGAGCGTCATCCGGGGAATGCGGGTAGAATTCTTCTACTCGGTTCGGCGGCAGGGTTTGCCGCGATCGGTGCAGCACAGGCTGCCGATCTTCCGGTCAAGGCCAAGCCGGTCCAATATGTGAAAATCTGCGATCTGTACGGCGCCGGCTATTTCTATGTGCCCGGCACCGACACCTGCATGAAGATCGGCGGCTATGTCCGCTTCAGTCTTACCTACGACAACACCGGCGGCAACGTGTTTGCCGGCGCGGGTTTTGGCGGTGTGAACTCTTTCTTCAATCGCCGCGATACCCAGGATCTCAACTTCCGTTCGCGCGTCTGGATGACCGGCGACGTCAGGTCGCAGACGTCGATGGGCGCGCTGCGTTCCTACTACGCGGCGCAGTTCACCAACGTCGGCCCCGGCGACACCGCCACCGGTACCGCAATCCCGCGCGCGTTCATCCAGCTTGCCGGCTTCACCTTCGGCCGCACGACCTCGGCCTTTGATACGCCGGATGCGCTGTCCTCCCTCACCACGGCGATCTTCGACTCGGTTGGCGTCTCGACCAGTTCGCCGGGCATCAATGCGGTGCAGTATACCGCTCAATTTGGCAACGGAGTGTCCGCCACTTTGGGCCTCGAGTCGCCCGATCAGCGTCGCCGCGCAGTCGTCAACCTGTCGCGTCCCGCAAACAGCTTCAACTTCTTCACTGGTGCGCTTCCCACCAACAGCGCGATCTCCAGCGGTGCTGCCGCGACTGCCGGCGGCAACGTCCCGGATATCGTCGCCAACATCGACGTGACCCAGGCCTGGGGCAGTGCCCGCCTCGTCGGCGCATTGCATAATGCGAGCGGCGACTACTACACGGGCAGCAACGCCGGCATCGGCTATGTTGCTCCTGCAAGCTGCATCGCCGCGACTCCCGTGGCCTGCGGTTCTCCGGGCGAGACCTGGGGTTACGCGTTTGGTGGCGGTTTCACCATCACGCAGATCCCTGGCCTGCCTGGCGACCTGTTCGGCATCACCGCCAAATACTCGCACGGTGCGTCCGGCTACACCCAGGGCGTCCAGAACCTCTCGATCATCAATGGCGGCACAGCCACCGTTGGTCCGGGCACGGACGGCGTCTTCGTGAACGGCTCCGGCATCGAACTCACGGATGTCTGGTACGTCACGGCGGCCTTCCAGCATAACTGGGCGCCGAACCTGAAGACCTCGATCTACGGTGGTTACGGTGCTGTGTCCTATAGCAGCAACGCTCGTGGATGGATGTGCGGAACCACAGCCGGTGCTCCGGCTGGCGCCACAACGGCTGCTCCGGCTGGCACTGGCATGGTCGGCGTCACCAACTGCAACCCGGACTACAGCTACTGGCAGGCCGGTTCGCGCGTGTTCCAGTGGACGCCGGTGGCCAACCTCGATATCGGCCTCGACCTCTGGTACACCAGCTTTAACTCGGCATTCGCCGGTCTTGCTGCCACTCCGGCAGCAGGCGCTCAGCCGGCTGGCATCCATACGATGGGTACGAATGGTGTCTGGGCTGCAATGTTCCAAGTGCAGCGCAGCTTCTGGCCGTAGTCATCGTCTCAATTGTCTGAACCTCCCACTCTTGACTGGCCTCCGGCAGCTTTCTGCCGGAGGCTTTTTCGTGACCGTAACCGTTGGAGCTGCCGAAGCGCGGCCGATTCAAGCCGCTTGTGCATTCGGCCAATGTCCCAAATAATAGGGCCAACAACGACGCGCCAAGCGCGCCGATCGCCAATAACAACAGGGGAGAGATTCGCCATGGATCGCCGCAAGTTTCTTGCAGGTACTGCCGCGGTTGCCGCGACGGCAGCCGTCGCCCGGCCGAACATCGTCCAGGCCCAGGCTAACCGCGTCATCAAGTTCGTCCCGGAAGCCGACGTCGTCGTGTTTGACCCGATCGTGACCCAATCGGCGCAGACGCGCGAGCACGCCTACCTGATCTACGACATGCTCTACGGCCTCGACGACAATTACAAAGCCCATCCGCAGATGGTCGAAGGCCACACCGTCGAGAAGGACGGCCTTGAATGGCGGCTGACATTGCGCGATGGCCTCAAATGGCATGACGGCGAGAAGGTGCTGGCGCGCGACTGCTCAGCCAGCGTCAACCGCTGGTCCCAGCGTGATTCGT
Source organism: Bradyrhizobiaceae bacterium (assembly GCA_947481635.1). Lineage (GTDB taxonomy): Bacteria > Pseudomonadota > Alphaproteobacteria > Rhizobiales > Xanthobacteraceae > CANKHJ01. Next base: position 30,756 of record CANKHJ010000032.1, on the reverse strand, counting down.
TCGGACAGGCTTTGAGGGCTGCCACCAACGAGATCACCTACGACGGCGACAAGACCATCGTCTTCAAGCTCAAGACTCCGTTCCCGCTGCTGCCGGACGCGCTGGCCAAACCGCTGGCGCTGGTGTGCCCGATGATGCCGGAGCGCATCGCCAATAGCGATCCGCTCAAGCCGATCACCGAGATCGTCGGTAGCGGGCCTTACAAATACGTCGCCAATGAGCGCGTGCCCGGCTCGCGCCTGGTCTATGAGCGTAATGCCGACTACGTGCCGCGCGGCAATGGCCCGATCGAGACCACGGCCGGCCCGAAGCGTCCCACCTTCGATCGCGTCGAATGGACCATCATCCAGGATCCAGCGACCGCTTCGGCGGCGCTGGAGCGGGGCGAGATCGACTGGCTGCAGACCCCGAATCCCGATCTGCTGCCGCGCCTGAGGGCCAACAAGAACGTCACCATCAAGGTGATCTCGCCGCTGGGGCTGGTGGCGTATATGCGCTTCAACCACATGCAGCCGCCATTCGACAATCCGGCGATCCGCCGCGCGTTGCTCGGCGCCGTCGAACAATCCGACTACATGATCGGCGTCAACGGCAACGATAAGTCCTTGTGGAAAGATGGAGTCGGATACTTCGTTCCGGGCTCGCCGATGGAAAGCAAGGTCGGCATGGAGAAGCTGACCAGCAAACGCGACTTCTCCAAGGTGAAGCGCGATCTCGAGGCCGCCGGCTACAAGGGCGAGAAGGTCTCGATGATGGTCGCCGTCGACATCAGCTACATCAAGATCATGAGCGACGTGACCGCCGACGCATTCAAGCAATGCGGCGTCAACCTCGACTACCAGTCGGTCGACTGGACCACCATCGTCCAGCGCCGTCCGAAGATGGATCCGGTCTCGGCCGGCGGCTGGAACATGTATTGCATCATGGATAACGGCATCAACCAACTCAATCCGGCCGGGCACCTGCTGATGCGCGGCAATGGCAAGGACGCCGCACCGGGCTGGCCGACCTCGGCGAAGGTCGAAGCGCTGCGCAACGAGTGGTTCCAGGCGACCAGCCTTGAGCAGCAGAAGAAGCTGGGCGACCAGATCCAGGCCGCGTGTTTCGAGGACGTGCCGTATATCCCGCTCGGCCAGTGCCTCGCGCCGACCGGCTATCGCAGCAACATCACCGGCGTGCTGAACGGTCAGCCGACCTTCTGGAACGTGAAGCGGGCGTAAGGCTGACGCAAGTTGCGGCGCGTGGAGAGGGCCGGAGGCCACCCCTACGCGCCGTCATGCCCGGCCTTGTGCCGGGCATCCACGTCTTTCTATTTTGCCCAATCGAAGACGTGGATGGCCGGGACAAGCCCGGCCATGACGGAGACTAGTTGTTCGACGTCTATGATGACAAACAGAGCAAAGGGCTAGCGCGTGTTCGCCTATCTCATTCGACGATTGCTTGCGACCATCCCCGTCATGGGAGTGGTGGCGGTTGTCGTCTTTTCGCTGCTCTATCTCACCCCCGGCGACCCGGCGTCGCTGATTGCGGGCGATCACGCCTCACTCCAGGACATCGAGCGTATCCGCGTGAATCTCGGCCTCGACAAGCCGTTCCTGATTCAGTTCGGCACCTGGCTGTGGAACATCGTGCGCGGCGATCTCGGCATCTCGATCTACTCCAACCAGCCGGTGCTCGACATGATCGTTCAGCGCGTCGAGCCGACGCTGGCGTTGTCCATCTGCGTGTTGGTCGTGAGTCTTACGCTCGCAATCCCGATGGGCGTGATCGCGGCGTGGAAGGTCGGAACCTGGATCGACCGGCTCATCATGGGCTTCGCGGTGCTCGGCTTCTCGTTCCCGGTCTTCGTCATCGCCTATGGCATGGTGCTGGTCTTCTCGCTGAACCTCGAATGGCTGCCGGTGCAGGGCTATGTGAGCATCAAGGAAGGATTCTGGGCCTTTCTGCCGCACATGGTCATGCCGTCGCTGGCGCTGGGCTGGATCTTCGCCGCCCTCGTCGCGCGCATGACCCGCGCCGCCATGCTGGAGGTGCTGAGCCAGGATTACATTCGCACGGCGCAATCGAAGGGCCTCGGCACCTCGAAAATTCTCATTGGTCACGCGCTCAAGAATGCTTCGGTCCCGATCGTCACGACCATCGGCATCGGCATCGCGCTGCTGATCTCGGGCGTGGTGGTGACCGAGACGGTGTTCGCCATCCCCGGCATCGGCCGCCTGACGGTGGACGCGATCCTGCGCCGCGATTATCCGGTGATCCAGGGGGCGGTGCTGGTGTTCTCGTTCCTCTATGTGCTGGTGAACCTGGCCATCGATATTGCCTACATCTTCCTCGATCCCCGGATTCGCTACTGATGTCCGTCCTGGTCGACAACGCGATCGACGTGCCGGTCACGCCGCGGATGACATGGCGCGAGACCCTGCGCCGCCACCCGACGATGATCCTCGGCGGCACGGTCCTGACCCTGCTGATCCTGATGGCGATTTTCGCGCCGCTGCTGACCAGCCTCGATCCGAATGCGTTGCGCCCGCCGCGGCGCTTGCGCTGGCCGAGCGCTGAATACTGGTTCGGCACTGACATGATCGGCCGCGACATCTATAGTCGCATCCTTTATGGCGCGCGGGTGTCGCTGATCGTCGGCTTCGGCGTCGCGATCTGCAGCACGCTCGCCGGCCTGTTCATCGGACTGGTCGCCGGCTTCAACCGCACCGGCGATGCGGTGATAATGCGCATCATGGACGGACTGATGGCGATCCCGCCGATCCTGCTTGCCATTGCGCTGATGGCGCTGACCCGCGCCAGCATCGAGAACGTGATCGTCGCCATCACCATCGCCGAGGTGCCCCGCGTGGTACGCTTGGTGCGCGGCGTCGTGCTGACCTTGCGCGAGCAGCCTTTCGTCGAGGCGGCGCGCGCCAGCGGCACGCGCGCCTGGGTGATCCTGATGCGTCACATCCTGCCGAACACGATGGCGCCGCTGATCGTGCAGGCGACTTATATCTGCGCTTCCGCCATCATCACCGAGGCGATCCTGAGCTTCCTCGGTGCCGGCGTTCCGCCGACCGTGCCGAGCTGGGGCAACATCATCTCCGAAGGCCGGACGCTGTTCCAGGTCGCCGCCTATATCGTGGTGATCCCGGGTCTGTTCCTGTCCGTGACGGTGCTGGCGATCAATCTCGTCGGCGACGGGCTGCGCGATGCGCTCGACCCGCGGCTGGCGCGGCGGATGTGACCATGGCTATGACCGACACGACAGCGTCAGGGCCCGCGGTGCAGAACGCGCCGGACACGATCCTCGAGATCGACGACCTGCGCACGCATTTCTTCACCCGCGACGGCGTGGTGAAGGCGGTCGATGGGGTCTCCTACAATCTCGCGCGCGGCGAGACGCTGGGCGTGGTCGGCGAGTCCGGCTGCGGCAAGAGCATCACGGCGCTCTCGATCCTGCGCCTGATCCAGTCGCCGCCGGGCCGTATCGTCGGCGGCGAAATCCGCTTCGAGGGGCGAAACCTGCTGGACTATTCGGACGCCGAGATGCGCGCGCTGCGCGGCAACGACATCTCGATGATCTTCCAGGAGCCGATGACCTCGCTCAATCCGGTGCTGACCATCGGCCGCCAGGTCACCGAGACCCTGGTGCTGCATCAGAAGCTCTCGAAGAGTGAGGCCACCGCGCGCGCCATCGAGATGCTGAACCTGGTGCGAATTCCGGAAGCGGCGCGCCGCATCCGGCAATACCCGCATGAATTATCCGGCGGCATGCGCCAGCGCGTGATGATCGCCATGGCGCTCAGCTGCAATCCGAAAATCCTGATCGCCGACGAGCCGACCACGGCGCTGGACGTCACCATCCAGGCGCAGATCCTGCAGCTCATCCAGGAACTGAAGGAGAAGCTCGGCACCGCGGTGATCCTGATCACGCATGATCTCGGCGTGGTCGCGGAGACCGCGCAGCGCGTCGTCGTGATGTATGCCGGGCGCAAGGTCGAGGAAGCGTCGGTCGACGACCTGTTCGCCATGCCGTTGCATCCCTATACGCGCGGGCTGATGGCGGCGATCCCGCGGCTTGGCTCCGCAATCGGCGACACGCGCCATCGGCTGACCGAAATCCCCGGCATGGTGCCGTCGCTGCGCGATGCTGCGCCCGGCTGCAGCTTCGCGCCGCGTTGCGAATTTGCGACCGAGCGCTGTCGCATCGAATTTCCGCCGGTGGAAGAAGCGCAGCCTGGCCACAAGGTGGCGTGCTGGAATTGGCGCGTTGTCGCCGCGCAGGAGCGCCCGGCATGAAGGCGCCCGGTTCCACCAAGCTGCTTGAAGTCGACGATTTGCGGAAGCATTTCCCGATCCGCCGCGGCCTGTTCTCGCGCGTGAGCAGCAAGGTCTACGCCGTCGACGGGATCAGTTTCGACATCGCGCCGGGCGAGACGCTGGGGCTGGTCGGGGAGAGCGGCTGCGGCAAGTCGACGGCGGGCAAGGCGATCCTCAAGCTCACCGATCCGACCTCCGGACGCGTGAAGCTGCGTGGCGTCGATATCACCGACCTGTCGCCCGGCGAGATGCGGCAATACAGGCGCGAATTGCAGGTGATCTTTCAGGATCCGTATTCGTCGCTCAATCCGCGCATGTCGGCCGGCGCGATTGTCGGTGAGCCGCTGACCAACTTCCAGATCGCGAAAGGGCAGGAGGTCGAAGACCGTGTCGCCGCGCTGTTCCGGCGCGTCGGATTGCGGCCGGAACAGATGCGGCGTTATCCGCACGAATTTTCCGGTGGCCAGCGCCAGCGCCTCGGCATCGCGCGGGCGCTCGCGGTCAATCCGAGCCTGATCGTCGGCGACGAGCCGGTCTCCGCCCTCGACGTGTCGGTGCAGGCGCAGGTCATCAACCTGCTGATGGACTTGCAGGACGAATACGGCCTGTCGTACCTGTTCATCGCGCATGATCTCGCGGTGGTCGAGCATATCAGCCATCGCGTCGCGGTGATGTATCTAGGCAAGATCGTCGAGCTCACCGACCGCGCCTCGCTGTTCCTCGAGCCGTTGCATCCTTACACCGAGGCGCTGCTGTCCGCGGTGCCGCAGCCGGAACCGCCGAAGACGGCACGCAAGCGCGAGCGCATCATCCTCAAGGGCGATGTGCCAAGCCCGATCAATCCGCCGTCCGGCTGCCGGTTCCACACCCGCTGCCCTTACGCCTTCGACCGCTGCAAGGTCGAGGACCCGGCCTTCGAAGAGGTGAAGCCCAGCCACTGGGTCGCGTGTCACTTGCGCGGCAATTAGAGCGAGATCCACTCCAATTGAATCGGTTCGATCCAGTCTCGCGCCAACCCACAGCTCGTCACCCCCCGCGAAAGCGGGGGGTCCAGTACGCTGTGCGCTATCAATAGAAGTACGAGGGAAATTGCCTTGATCGTTCGTCGCGGATACTGGGCCCCCCGCTTTTGCGGAGGGCGACCACCGGTGATTGGGCGAGGCTCGTTTTCTCGTCGCCTTACATCGTGACGCGCAGGTTCTTGATGAAGTCGGTGTTGAGGGCCTGCTTGTAGTCGGTCTCGGCCTTCAGGAAGCCCGACTCGACCATGAAGTCGCGGATTACCTTCCAGCGCTCCTCGGTCATGATGCCGATGCCGAGCGTCGCGGCATCGCCGCCGTCGACGATCTTGTCCTCGCGCATCTTCTTGACGGTGTAGTTGATCTGCCCGTCATCCATCTTCGGGTTCATTTTCTTGATCAGCCCGTTGCCGATCGTCGGATCCTGCATATAGGCCTTCCAGCCTTCGATCGAGGCCTTGGTGAACTTGGCGACAGCGTCGGGATCTTTCTTGATGAAGTCCGCCGTCGTCGCCATCGTGTTGCCGTAGGTCGGATAGCCTTCCGGCCCGAACAGGAAGAACTTGGCCGGGATTTTCTGCTGCTCGGCGATATAGGGCTCGGAAGTGCTATAGCCGATGACGCTCGATTTCGGGTCGGTGATGAAGGTCTGCAGCGTGCTGCCCTTGGTGCCCGCCATGTCGTCGGTATAGCCGTATTTCTTTTTGAGCCACGGCCAATAGGTCGAATAGCCGCTGGCGCCGAAATAGACCTTGCGGCCCTTCATCTCGGCCAGCGAATTGACGTCGGGGCGTGTCATCATGCCGATGATGTCATACTGATAGCAGGTGAAGATCGCCCGGACCGGCACGCCCTTTTCGAAGCTGGTGAGGATCTGGATGTCGTAGCTCATAACGATGTCGGCCTCGCCGCCGATCATGAGCTGCATCGGATTGAGGCCGCCGCCGCCCGGCTTCAACTCGACGTCCAGCCCCGCCTTTTCGTACAGACCCGCCGCGACGGCGTGAAAGAAGCCGCCATGCTCCGCTTCCGCGAACCAGTTCGTCATCATACGAATCTTGGTGGCGGCGCGCGCGATGTGCGGGCTCAGGATCGATGCTGTGCCGACGGCAGCGGCACCAGCAAGAACATTGCGCCTCGAAATCTTCGACATTGGTCATCCCCATTGAAAAGGCCGCGCGATATCTGCCGCGTTACCCCGGCCGCGTCGCCCTGGCCGCGTACTAGCAAGGAGTGAGCCAGTTAGTGGCCCCAAAGGCAAGGGCGCGCATGGACTTCTCCAGCGGCTTGCTTTCGGAGTGACAGCCTGTATCCTCCGGGAAATTGCGCTCCCATTCATATCGAATGGCGCTGCGGTGCCTGCCGCGCGCGCATCGCAAAGACATGCAATCACGCGTGTGAGGCGCATCACCTGACGACCGAGTCATGAATCTGCGTCAAAGATTGCTGATCGTCCTGCCGCCGATTGCCGTCGGAATCATGATTGTGATCGCCTGGGAACTGCTCTGCCGGGCTTACGAAGTTCCAAGCTATCTGTTTCCTGCTCCCAGCGCGGTGGTCCGCTCTCTGGTCGAGAACGCGTCCGATCTCCTGTTTGCGCTCTGGATGACCGTTCGCGTGACGCTGATCGCCTTGGCGCTGTCGATCGTCCTCGGCACGCTGGTCGCCTTCATCTTCGTGCAGAGCCCGATCATCGAGCGCAGCTTCTTCCCTTACGCGATCATCCTTCAGGTGACGCCGATTGTCGCAGTGGCGCCGCTGATCATCATCCTGGTCAAGAACACCCAGGTGGCGCTGATCTTCTGTGCCACCATCATCGCGATCTTTCCGATCATCTCAAACACCACCATCGGATTGCGCACCATCGATCGCGGTCATCGCAATCTGTTCCTGATCAATCATGCCTCGCGCTGGCAGAGCCTGTGTTATTTGCAGATTCCGAGCGCGCTGCCGTTTTTTTTCGCAGGTCTCCGGGTCGCGAGTGGTCTCTCGCTGATTGGCGCCGTGGTCGCGGAATTCGTTGCCGGCACCGGCGGCCGCAGCGCCGGTCTTGCCTTTGAAATCCTGCAGGCGGGCTATCAGCTGGAAATCCCGCGCATGTTTGCGGCGCTGTTCCTCATCACCATGACCGGCATTGCGCTGTTTCTGGTCGTCGCAGGCCTCACCCATCTCGCGCTCGCGACCTGGCACGACAGCATGATCAAGCGTGAGACGTGAGCGGGATATGATCCAGCCGCCGGCCTCGCTGTCGTCATCCGATCGTCCCTCGGCGGCGAAGCTGCTGCTGCGCATCGATCAGGTCAAGAAGACGTTCAACAACGACGTCACCGCCTTGTCGGATGTCAGCCTGGATATTCACGCCGGCGAATTCGTCAGCCTGCTTGGGCCGTCGGGTTGCGGCAAATCGACATTGCTCGCACTGATTGGCGGGTTGGGAAGCCCCACCGAGGGGACGATCGATTGGCAGCAGTCGATGTACGACGCCGAGGGCCATCCCGAACGCGCGATCGGCTTCGTCTTCCAGGAACCGACGCTGCTGCCCTGGCGCACGGTGTTCGAGAATGTCTACCTGCCGCTGAAACTCGCGGGCGTCAGTCGCGCGGCGGCCCGCGATCAGGTCATGGACGGCCTGCGCCAGGTCGGGCTGTCGGCATTTGCCGATGCCTATCCGCGGCAATTGTCCGGCGGCATGAAAATGCGCACCTCGATTGCGCGCGCGTTGATCCGCAAGCCCCAGATCCTGCTGATGGATGAGCCGTTCGCGGCGCTGGACGAAATCACCCGGACCAAGCTCAGCCTGGAACTGCTCGAGGTGTTCGCGAAGACGAAGCTGACCGTCGTGTTCGTCACCCATAGTGTCTACGAGTCGGTGTTCCTGTCGAACCGCATCGTCGTGATGACCGCGCGTCCGGGCCGGATTCTTGCCGATTATCCGATCGATGCGCCTTACCCGCGCGACGACGAATACCGCACCTCAGTCCAATACAACGAGTATTGCCGCAAGGTGTCCGGCGCGCTGAAGGAAGCCTTGCGCTCCGCCGACACCATCGATGCCTGACAGCAGGCTCAATACCCTTGTTCGCGGTCGACGATATTCCGCAACGGCTCGCCGGCCTGATAGCGCCGGAAATTGATCACCCACTCATCCAGCAGAATGTCGACATAGCGCGGATCGTCACACGAGATGTGCGGCGTGATCATCACATTCGGCGTGTCCCACAACGGCGAGGCGGGTGACAGTGGCTCCGGCGAATGAACGTCGAGGATTGCGCCACTGAGATGGCCCGAGCGCACGACGTCGGGGAGGGCGGCGTAGTCGACCAGCGCCGCCCGCGACACGTTGACCAGTCCGGCGCCGGCTTTCATCATGCCGAGGCGCTCGCGGCTCATCATGTTCCGCGTCAGATCGGTGAGCGGCGCGGTAACGATCACGTAATCGGCCCAGGAGAGATGGGCCTCGAGCTCATCGCTTTTGCGCACATCGTCGCCTTGCCCATGGCTGTTGCCGGTTCGGCTCAGCGCCCGCACGGCAAGGCCTAAAGTCTTCGCCGCGCGGCAGGCCGCCTGTCCAAGATCGCCGTAGCCGACGACCAGGCAGGTGCCGCCCCGGATCGGCTGCATATAGACCGGCGCCCAGACGTGACGCGCCTGATCGCCGACATATTGCGGCACGCGCAGCCGCAAGGCGACCAGCGCCATCAGGCAATATTCCTCGCATTTCGCGGCATGCGGTCCGGAATTATTGGTGAGCACGACCTGCTTCGGCAGCCACGTCATCGGCATCAGCGGATCCATGCCGGCCGCGGTGGTCTGCAGCCAGCGCAGCCGCGTCGTCGCCGCGATCTTGTCCTTGGGCGGAATCGAGCTGATGAGGAAGTCGGCCTCGCCGAGCACCGTGTCGAGAATGTCGCCATCGCAGCCGATGCTGACCGTGACGCTCGAAGCCATGTCCGGGTGACGCGCGAAGGCGCGCGCGATGTGGTCCTGATTGAAGCGCGTGAATGGCGGCGCCTTCATGCTGTTTTCGACATGCAGACGATAGGTCATGATCACCTTCAGCGTTGAATGGTCGATATCGTGCGACTAGCGGCTGAGGCCGGCCAGCACATCGTCGAAGCGCGCGAGCGCCTGACGGCGGTCATCCGGAGTCATCATCGCCGCGGTGAAGCCATTCCGGGCGATCACGACGATCTCGTCGCGCGTCAGTCCGAGCGATTGCTGCAGCGCGCGGTAATTGTCGTTCACATAGCCGCCGAAATACGCCGGATCGTCCGAATTGAGCGTCACCACGAGGTCGCATTCCATCATATGCCGCAGCGGATGCTGGCGCAGATCCTTGACCACCTGAAGCTTCAGATTCGACAGCGGACACACCGTCAACGGCATTCGGTCGCGCGCGAGGCGGCGCACCAGCGTGTCGTCCTCGAGCGAACGGTTGCCGTGATCGACGCGTTCGACGCCAAGCACATCCAGCGCCTGCCAGACATAATCGGGCGGCCCTTCCTCTCCCGCATGCGCGAACAGGTGCAGCCCGGAGTCGCGTGCGCGCCGGAACACGTTCTTGAACAGGCTTGGCGGCCGTCCCGCTTCCGATGAATCGAGGCCGACGCCGATGATCTTGTCGAGATGGCCCTGCGCCTGGTCGAGGGTGCGATCGGCATCGTCCTCATCGAGATGGCGCAGGAAGCACATGATCAGGCTCGCGCTGATGCCAAGCTCTGCCGCGGCCGCGCGGCAGGCACGATGCAGGCCGTTCACGACCGTTTCGAACGCGACACCGCGGCCGGTATGCCCTTGCGGGTCGAAGAACATCTCGACATGGCGCACGTTGTCGGCCTGAGCGCGCAACAGGTAGGCCCAGGCCAGATCGAAGAAGTCCTGCTCGGTGATCAGCACCGACATGCCCTGATAATAGATATCGAGAAAGTCCTGGAGTTGCGAAAACTGATAGGCGCGGCGCACCGCCTCGACCGATTCAAACGGCAGCGCGATCTTGTTGCGGGCCGCGAGCGCGAACATCAGCTCCGGTTCGAGCGTCCCCTCGATATGGACGTGGAGCTCACATTTCGGCAGGCTGCTGATCAGCGGATCGAGTTCAGACATGCGTGCACCATTGGCGGCGAGGTCAGGCGGACCAGAGTGGCGCGAATTGCGTCGCCACCACCTCGTCGTAAGCCGGCTCGCGTTTGAGAATGCTGGCATTGCGCGAGAAGCTGAGCATCCGATCGATCGCATCCGGCGTCAGCGTCGCGTCATAGAAGGGGGCGTCGCGTCGCACCAGATCGGCGATGATCGAGGCTTCGATCTTCGGAAATAGCTTCTCGCCGATCGCAGCCGCGCGATCCGGGTCGGCCTTCAATGCCCGCTGCGCCTTCACCACGGCGCGCACGCCCGCGGCCGCGACGTCAGGACGTTCAGCGATCAGCCGGTCCGAGGCGACGATCGCCGGCATCGTGAAATTCGGAACGCTTGGATCGCGGCGGGAATCTAGCACTACGGTGCCGACACCGCGCCGCACCGCGAGTTCCGCGCCCATGCCGTTGGCCCAGAAGCCGTCGACGCGTCCATCCGCCAGCGCCTGCGCTGCCATCACGCCAAAGCTCATGCCCGGATCATGAGCGCCCGGAATCGGCGCGATCGCGATGTTCTCGCGCTCCGGATCGATGCCGCGTTCGGCCAGCAATTGACGCAAAGCGATCGCAACCCAATAGGCCGCTCCGATCCGCAATCCTTTCAGAGCCGTGAGATCGCCGCGCGCGATGTTGAGGTCGGAGCGCACCACCAGGAACCAGTACAACCCCTGTGCCTGTGCGCACAGCAGCTTCGCCCCGTGCCATTCCGGGAAACCGCCAACCACGAGATGCGCCGAGCAGCCGAGAAATTCCAGCGAACCGTCGCGCAAAGCGTCGAGCGAGCGCTCGACCGGCACTACCAGTTCGAGATCGACGTCGAGCCCTTCCTCACGAAAAAACCCGAGATGAACCGCAGCAATCGCTGGGAAATAGGAGTTGGAGATCAGATCGGGGATGGCAATCTTCATGAGGGTAAACTTGCAGCCTCGGGAGGTTGCCTTGTACTATCACCCTCTGGCGCAAGCGTCACAACAGAATCATGCGGCCTCATTCGTGTTCGCATTTGCGCATATCGCGAATCGGGTGTCATTGCCGGAATTGAGTCGATAAATCTGGAGTTGTGTCATGTCCGCGGCCGTTCCCGTCATCAGCCTCAAGCCCATCATTGATGGGGTGCCTGACGCCGACGCCATCGTTGCGCGCACGCTGAATCCGGTGCTGGAAAGCTGGGGCGCATTTCAGCTCATCGATCATGGCGTGCCGCAATCCATCATCGACGGCGGCTTTGCTGCAACGCGGCAGTTTTTCACGCTGTCGGAGGAGGAGCGCCTCACGGTGCGTGTCGGCAAGGACAATCGCGGCTTTGTGCCGATGCGCCAGACGCATTATCCGGGCAACAAGCCCGACCTGAAGGAAAGCTTCAATGTCGGCATGGGGCTGACCGAGGACGACAGCGACGTTCGCGCCAACAAGCCGCTGCATGGCGTCAATCGCTGGCCGCAGCTTGAAGGATTCCGTGGTCCGGTCGAGGCCTATTTCGACGCCGTGACCGGCCTCGGCCATCGACTGCTCGGACCGCTCGCGATCTGCCTCGGCGTTTCGCCGGACTTCCTGCGTCAGCAATACAGCAAGCCGGTCGCCTTCATGCGAATGTTTCACTACCCCAGCGACAGCAATGTCGACGAGCGCGAATTTGGCGCGGCAGAGCACAAGGATTACGGCTTCCTCACCATCCTTGCGCAGGATTCGCTCGGCGGTCTTGAAGTCCGGTCACCCGACAACGAGCTGGTTGCGGTGCCGCCACGCACCGACGCCTTCGTCATCAATGTCGGCGACATGCTGTCTGAACTGACCGGCGGACGCTTCTGTTCGCCGCTGCATCGCGTCGTCAACAAGGCCGGCAAGGCGCGTCACTCGATCCCGTTTTTCTTTGACCCGAATTTCGATGCGCGCTTCCCGACCATGCCGGAGGTCAGCGCCGGCGAATATCTGCTCGGCAAATTCAACGCCTTCTACAAATACCGCAAAGAGGCCGAAGCCGGCGCTGCGTGACACGCCCTCCGCGCGCGTATTCCGCGGAAAGCGCCCCCATCACCGGTATCGCCCTCCGCGAAAGCGGGGGGCCCGGTACGCCGCGGAGAACGATCAAGGCAATTTCTCTCGTGCTTCTATCGATAGAGCACGGCGAACAGGACCCCCGCTTTCGCGGGGGGTGACGAGTTGTGGGTTGGCCCCAGGCGGGATCAATCCGCTTTTAATCGAAGTGAATCTCGCCAACGACTCCACACCCTACATCTTGAAGCCGGTCTCCTTGATGATCGGCAGCCAGCGCTTGGTCTCGTCGACCACCATCTTCTGCGCCTCGTCGGGACCGGAATCGAGGATCGGCTCGAAACCCGACGCGATCATCGTCTTCTGGAGATTTTCGTCCTGCATCGCGGTTTTGGTGAGCGTCGCGATCTGGTCCAGGATCGCGCGCGGGGTGTTGGCCGCGGCGAACAGGCCGTTGAAATTGGCCGCAATCATATTCGGCAGGCCCGCTTCGGCCGTGGTCGGAATGTCGGGCGCCGCCTTCATGCGCTGGTCGGCGCAGATCGCCAGGATGCGCACCTGGCCGGCGCGATGCAGGTCGATCAGCGTGCCGCCGACATTCGGCGACATCATCGGGATCTGGCCGCTCGCAAGATCCACAACGCCAGGCGCCGAGCCCTTGTAGGGAATGTGGGTGATGTCGGGCGCGCCGATCAGCTTCTTGAACAATTCACCGGCAAGGTTGGTCATCGTGCCGACGCCCGCCGACCCATACGCCAGTTTGGTGGGGTTCGCCTTGGCGTAGGCGATGAACTCGCTCAAGGTCTTGGCCGGCACGGACTGGTGGACGACGATGCAGGTCGGCGACAGGCAGACCATGTAGACGCCGGCGAAATCCTTCACGCCGTCATAGGGCGGCTTGTCGGCGACAATCGGGATCAGCATCTGCGTGCTGGAATTGCCGAACACGAGGGTATGGCCGTCGGGTTGCGAGCGCGCGACCTCCGCCGCACCGATGGCGCCGCCGCCACCGCCTTTATTCTCGATCACGATGTTGCCGAGTCCGGCTTTGACGCGATCGGCCCACAGCCGCGCCGCGACGTCGGTCGCGCCGCCGGGCGAGAACGGCACGATGACGCGGATGTTGCGGTCGGGAAAGGCCAGCGCCGCCGACGGCAACGCGGAGACGGACAACGCGGCGAGACCACTTCGGAGAAAGGATCGGCGGTGCATGAGGTGTCTCCTCTTGGGGAATGGTATCGTTTGAGCGGGGGCAGGGCCGAGAGCGGTGTTTCAGGTTGCCTTGCGGACGACCTCGCGCCAGGGGGCAAGGAGTTCGTCCACGGTCAGACGCCGCGGAATGATCTGCTGCTCCGCCGCAAGCTCGATCACGAGTTCAAGGGAAGGCCGGATGGCGTCGATCCCGATCGGCCGCATGTCCGATGTCGTCGATGGAGCGGCCGCCTCCTTCGCGCGCCGGATCAGGTCGTAGGTTTCGCGTACGAGATCCGGCCGGCTGTCGGCCAGTGCCTTGGTCGCGACGAACATGTGATTGATCGGAATGAGGCCGGTTGCCTTGTGCCAGGCCGGTCCCGCTGCTGCCGCGTTGGGGATCACCGGACGGAAGCGCGGATCGCTCGGCAGATCGTTGCCGAGGATCGCGGCGTCGACCTCGCCGTTGGTCAGCATATCGATCAGCTTGCCCGAGGCGCGCTTGACGAATGGCGGGTCGGAATACTCCGCGAGATGGCCGCCTTCCGTCACCACCCACTCCACGGCATCGAGCTTCAGGCCGTGCTCGCGCATCAGGATGTTGCGGACCCAGGCGCCGGTGGTCTGGGTATAGGAACGAACGCCGATCCGCTTGCCCGGCAGATCGGCCGGCGTCAGCGTGTCATGAAACTGGGTGTTGAAGATGATGCAGCCATGCTGATGGCGCGACGCCAGGACCACGGGCAACAGAATGATCGGCTTCTCGTAGATATACGACTGCAGGAAGGTGAACACGGCCATCTCGCTGAGGTCATAGACCTGCCGCTGGGCCATCGGTTTGAAGGCGTTGTGGATCGGCTCCACCTCGTCGAACGAAAGATCGACCTTGGGCGAGGTGAGCGTTCCATTCAGCAGTGCTTCGTTGGTCGCGTAGCGCTTCATCGCGATGCGCAGCGGCCTGGTATCGGCGTTGGTGGTCATCTTCGCCTCACGTCAGCGACGGATAGATCTGCTCTGCGGTCCCCGCCAGGATCATCGCTTGATCCGCGGCATCGAGAACGCTCAAGACATGCAGCGTCTCGCGTAGGATGTTCGGCAGCGTGTCGTCATGCGCCGGGAAATTCGAACCCCACATGATACGTGCGGCGCCGAAGGCTTGCACAAGCTTGGGCATGAACGTCGCGGGGGTGGCTTGTCCCGATTGGCATTGCTCGACGGTCCGGCTGGTCATCTTCAGATAGATCGTCGGACGGGAGGCGAGGTCGAACAGGCTTTGCGCCTTCGCATAAGGGGGGCCGTCGGTGATCACCGGCCGCGCGAGGTGATCGAGCAGGAACAGGGTGTCGGGGAATCGCGTCACGATCTTCAGCAGCAGCGGAATGCCGTCCGCCGTCATCTGCACCGCGATCGGAAGGCGCTCCGCCCCGGCCCTGGCCCAGACCGGATAGGCGCGCTCGTCATCGAGCCAAGTCTGCTGGCCCGGCATGGTCGATCCGGTGGTGAAGACGCGCATGCCGGTCATGCCGCGGCTCTTCCAATGCGCCATCTGGGCGAGCGCATCGGGTGCCAGCGGGTCGAGCGAGAACACGCCGGTGAAGCGCTCCGGAAACCGCGCGATACTGTCCGCGACATAGGAACTGTCATGGCCATAAGCCGTCGAAGCCTGCACCACCGCCGCCTTGGCGATACCGGCCTCATCCATCGCGGCAATCAACCGCTCCGGAGTGGTGGGCCGCTCCGTCGACCAGTCGGACTGCTTGCCGCCCAGCGGGGCGAGTGGATAACGCTGCCGGTCGGGGGAGATCACGTGGCAATGCGTGTCTATAATTTTCAAGCTGGTTTCCGCCCTGGTTTATGCCGGCACGGCGATCGCTGATCCGCGGCCGTGCCGCGACTGGATGGCACGCCGCCGCCTGCTGACGACGATCTTGTCATGCCAGGCGTCCAGCCGGGCTATCAAATCGCAGCAGCCGGCTATAAAATCTGGCTAAGTCAAATCTGAGGGGCCTGCATGTCGCGTCCCGGAAGCGCTCCGAGTTTGAAGCAGCTGCGTGCCTTCAACGCCGTGACCGCCGCCGGCTCGACGCTCGCAGCAGCCAAGCATCTGGGCATCACCCAGCCGGCGGTGTGCTATTCGCTCGACCGGTTGGAAGGAGAACTTGGCGTCACCTTGCTGCGTCGCAGCGCGACCGGCAGCTTTCCGACCGATGCGGGTCGTCGGCTGTATCAGCGCACCAACCGCTTGTTTGCGCAGATCATCGAAGCGGTGAATCACGTGGCCTTGGGCAATACCCAAGGACGCTCCGAAGGGCTCGCCTGGAAGATCCGCGAACCCCAGGTCAAGGCGCTGATCGGCATATGGCGGGCCGGAAGTTTCCACGGCGCGGCGCGCAATCTCACGATCTCCGAGCCGAGCCTGCACCGGCCGGCGCGCGAGCTGGAACGTCTGCTGCGCACCAATCTTTATCGTCGCACCTCGATCGGCATGGAGGTGAACCCGGCCGGTGCCGAACTGGCGCGCCGCTTCTCGCTCGCCCTCGATGAAATCCGCAGCGCCGTCGACGAGATCGGCACCGCCTCGGCGAGCACCGCCGCCAATCTGCGGGTCGGCGTGCTGGCCCTGGCGCCGCGCATGCTGGTCGCGGATGCGTCGCTCGAACTGCTGCGCCAGTCGCCCCGGCAGCGCATCGATGTGGTCGAGGCGCCCTATGAGACGCTGGTCAAGGCGCTGCGATCCGGTGACATCGACCTGGTCTTCGGCGCGCTGCGTGGGCCGGCGGAGCATGACGATGTCGTGGAGGAGGTCCTGTTCGAGGATCCTTACGTCTTTGTGTGCGCGGCCTCACATCCGCTGGCGCGGGCCCGCATGGTCACGCCGCGTCAGCTCGCCAGCTGCGAGTTCGTTTTCCCCGCGCGCGGCCTGCCGCGCCGGACGGTCCTCGACCGGATGCTCGCGGCCTGGGAGATCACGCCGACCGGGCGCATCGAGACCAGCTGTCTCGCCACCACGATGGCGCTGCTTCAGAGCGGCGAGCGCGTCACTCTGTTATCGCACGGGCATGTGCAGGGCATCGTGGCGCCCGACCTGCACCGCATCCGGGTCCAGGGCGCGCAGTTCGATCCGCGCTTCGTCGGGTTGACCACGCGCGCGCAATGGCTCCCGACCCCGTTTCAAGAGCGCTTCCTGCAGCTCGTCCGCGCCGCAAGCCATCAACCGGCGAAGCGGTCGCGCGAGAAGCGCAGGCGGCCCTCGGCCGCAGCGTGATGCCGGAGTGCGAGGACCTGTCGGCTCGATACCGTCTCGCGCCAACCCACAACAGCTCGTCACCCCCCGCTCTCGCGGAGGGCGACCACCGGTGAGTGAGGCAACCTTACCGTTTCAATCCTGCCGCAAGCCTATCCCTGGGCTTTGAGGCCCGCGACAGGCGTGGCGTCGATCAATACGAACGCGATCACGCAGGGTCGGTCGGAGCGATTGACCCAGTCATGGATCGTGCCGCGCTGGACCATCACATCGCCGGCGCGCAGAGTGACGGTACTGTCGTCGAGGATCATGTCGATCTCTCCCGAGAGCACGACGGCGTAATCGATCGAATTGGTTCGATGGTTTCGCGGTGCGACGCCGGGTGCGAATTCGATCACGCGGAACACCGTTCCATCGGCGCGCGTCGTTCCCGAGATATTCTTCGCTTCGTCGCGCCAGCTTTCGTTCTCGATCGGAAAGCCGCTCGTCGACCAGATATTCATGAAGATCGCGCCGGGTCGCGCATTGACGATGTCACGCGACATTTCATCGATCTTCACCACGGCCTTGCCGTCGGCATCATGGCCGGTCACGACGCGTCGAACCTGCATTCTCTGTTCCTTTCGATATCCGTCACGATCTGATGGTCGGCCGAACGGTTCCGCGCGGCGCCACATCTCTATAACTCCGGCTTCGGGTCGTCACGGTGCGGCGTTTCGATGTTGCCTCTTGCCCGATGATTTCAAAGTCGTTAGGCTCCTAACAAATATTCCAAGTCAAAGACAAGAGGGGAGGAGACTATGAAATCCGTTGCACACGTGGTCGTGGCTGCGTTCCTGGTTGCTGCAGGTGCGTCCGGGGCAAATGCCCAGATGCTGTCGCAGAAGCCGATCGTTCACTTCGTCGTGCCGCTGCCGCCGGGTGGCGGCGATATTCTTGCGCGGACCATCGCGACGCCGCTGGCGACTGTGATGAACCGCACCATGGTGATCGAGAATAAGCCGGGCGCGGATGGCGCCGTGGCCGCGGAATATGTGCGACGTGCGTCGCCCGACGGAACCACCGTGTTCTTCGCGACCAATTCGCCGCTCGCCGCCGTGCCCGCTTTGCGCAAGCAGCCGCCCTACGATCCGATCGCCGACTTCACGCCGATTTCGCAGATCGGCGTCGCCGGCTTCTTCCTGTACGTCAATGCCGCACTGCCGGTGAAATCGGTCAAGGAACTGATCGAATATGGCCGCGCGAATCCGGAGAAGCTCAAATTCGGCGTCAGCAACAGCAGCAGCCTTTTCGCGCTCGCGCAGTTGCTCAAGAGCTCGGGCATCAAGGTGGTTCAGGCCAACTACGCGGGTGACGGCAATGCCATTCCGCCGCTGGCGTCTGGCGAGATCGACGCGCTGTTCGCGACCGTCAGCAGCGCCCGTTCTCTCGTCGAGAGCGGCAAGCTGCGTGTCCTGGCGACGACGCTGAAGAAACGCAGCTCGGCCTTCCCCGATGCGCCGACGCTCGACGAGCAGGGCGTGGCCGGGATCACCGTATCGCCGTGGGTCGCGTTGTTCGGCCCGGCCAAGATGCCGCGGCCCGTGGTCGATGAATACGCCGCGGCGCTCAAGACCGTGCTCGACATGCCCGACGTGAAGCAGCGCCTGACCGGCTTCGCCATCGAGGTGGAAAGCTCGACGCCGGAGCAGATGGCGGTGATCCTCAAGGAGAATGTCGAGGTGACGCGCAAGACGGTTCTCGAGTCGAACCTGGCGCAGGAATAGCTATTCGCAGACACGCGAACCTGGATGATCGGAGCCGTGCCGCATGCGGCACGGCTTGAAAGCGGAGAAGGCCGTGCGTCAACCCATCGAAGGTCCCGCGAACTGGACCGCCGAGTCCATCTTTGCGTCGCCGCAATGGATTCATGAGCTCAATGCTGCCGAGCTTGATGAGATCAACGCGGCGGTCGACCATGCGAGGCGCAACGGCTGCACGATCGCGACGCTCGAAGCGAAGGACTTTCCGCTGCCGACGCTCGGCAAGGTCGTGGCCGAGGCGCGGCTGCTGCTGGAGGACGGCCCCGGGCTTTATCTGCTGCGCGGTATCCCGGCCGAGGGCTTCGCCAAGGACGATCTGCGCTTCATCTACTGGGGCATCGGCAAGCATCTCGGCACTGCGGTGCCGCAGAGCGCCGACGGCGACGTGCTCGGCGACGTACGCAATATCGGTCTCGATCGCATCTACACGTCGAACAAGAAAGGCCATTTTCACTGCGACCTGAGCGACGTTGTCGGCCTGTTCGTGCTGCGCCCCGCGAAGTCCGGCGGATTGACGCAGGTCGCCAGCTCGGTGGCCGTCCACAATGAAATCCTGCGAACCCGGCCGGATCTGCTCGAGGTGCTGTACCAGCCGTTCCATTGGAGCTGGCTGGGCATGCAGCCTGCGGGGCGCGACCGATCATTCTCGCAGCCGATCTTCACGGAATGGCGCGGCAAGTTCTCATGCAGTTTCATTCCGGCGCTGATCCGGATGGCGCAGGCCTTTCCGGAGGTCCCACGTCTGACGCCGGCGCAGGTTGAGGCGATGGCGTTGATCGAAGCGATATCCGAGAATGAGCGTTTCCATTTCGCGATGCGCTTCGAGCCGGGCGATCTTCAGTTTCTCAACAACCACGTCTGCATCCACGGCCGGACCGCCTTCGACGACTTTGACGAGCTGGATCGGCGCCGCCACCTGCTGCGACTGTGGCTGGCGATGCCGAATAGTCGGGAGTTGAGCCCGGCGCGCGGAGAATATTGGGATACGCGCTCCGGCGCGCTCCGCGGCGGCTTCGGTCACGGCAGCAAGCCGATCTTTGAAACCACCGGCGAACTGCAAAGCTAGCGTTCGCTGATCGATACCGACTTCGCGGGGGCGCGCCTGCTCAATCCCGTGTCGCCACCGGCTTGTGCTTCCCGTTTTGCATCGACTCGCGCGAGGCACCGATATTGGCGCGGCGTGGGCCAAAGTTTTCCATGATGCGAAACAGCGACAGCCGCAAGGTCTCGATTTCCGCCGCCGTGAAGCCGCGCAACGCATCGCTGTTGTTGCGCTGGGCGAGGGGGAGCAGCGTGTCGCGCAGCTTGCGTCCCTTTGGGGTCAGGTGAACGTGGATCTTGCGCCTGTCAGTGTCGCTGCGCTTGCGGACGATATAGCCGCGCGCTTCGATATTGTTGAGCTGCTCGGCCGTGGTCGGCCCCATCGAGCCGACGCGTTCGCTGAGCTCCCGCTGGGTGACGCCGTCCTGATGCCAGAGCGCGCGGAGAAAATACCACATCCCGATCGGGATATCGTGCTCTGCCAGGCGAGCCTCCAGATCCTGGATGTAGGTGCGGTAAGTCGCACGGATCAAATACCCGATACTCTGGTCGGGCGGAAAATCGACTTTGCTTCTGGCCATGATCTTTTCTGTCATATCGCATCGCGTTTGTCATTAATCGCCCGGTGACGGCCGGTCGGTCATCACGCCCATTTATAGAGCAGCAACCTGCATCCGGTTTGATCAGGGCGAGATGCGCGGCGGCGAACTGAAAAGCACTTGCGGACGCAGGCATAATTAGTTAGGCTCCGAACTAATTCGAAATCAGACCAATGACAGGGCGGATCGCTAGCGATGTCGGGCGTGAAATTTCATTGGCCTCAGAACAAGCGTATCGCCGTCTCGGCATTGCTGATGTTCGAGGTGTGGTCGGAGGGAAAGGCGCCGCCCTATTCGGCGCAGACCTCGCCATTGAAGCCCGGTACGCTGGATCACAGCGGCATCAACTATTCCTATTACGGCGGCTATTCCGGCGCGCAGCGGCTGGCCCGGACCATGTCGGACTTCGACATGCGCGGCACCTTCTGCACCAGCGCGCGCTGCATCGATATTTTTCCTGAGACCGTGACAGAGCTGGTCGAACGCGGCCACGACATCGCAGCGCACGGCATCACCCAGGACGACATGCTCTCCTATCATTCGCCGCAAGAGCAGGAAGAGATCATCAATCGTTGCGTCGACGCATTCGAGCGGCACACCGGCAAGCGGCCGGAGGGCTGGATCAGCCCGACGCTCGGCTGGACGCCGGAAACCATTGGCCTGATCGCCAAGGCGCGCCTCAACTGGTACGGCGATCTGAACTATCTCGACCTGCCCAAGATGCTCAACACCGAACACGGCTCGGTGGTCGGCATCCCGGTGACCGACTTCAGCGATCTGCGGGTGTTTCGATCGAACCCGCACGACCTGGTCGACGTCTATAAGGATACGTTCGACTACCTTTACCGCCATGAACCGACGTCGATGATCACGTTTGTGATGCATTGCCATTGGGGTGGGCGACCGCTGATGGTTGCGGCGTTCCGCCAGGTGCTCGAGTACATGGCCCGGTATCCCGACGTGTGGTTCACGAGTCATGGCGAAATCGCCCGCTGGTCCCGTGAACTCGGCATCGACGCACCAAGCTACAGCGAGCGGTTCCCGATGCGCTGACAGGTCGCGTCGCCCAGCGGGTGGACAAAACCGATCGCGAGAATGACAGGCTGATATCGGACGGAGAGACGGTCATGGCAATGACTCATCAACAGCATGATGATGTTCAGTATCTGGCTCGGCACATCCCGAAAGGGCTGGAATTGGGCCTGCGCAATTACTGGTATCCTGTGCTCCAGTCGGAAGACCTCGTGGCCGGGCAACCGCTCGGCTTCAGGGCGCTCGGCGAAACGCTGGTCGCCTGGCGCGGGCGCGACGGCGCGCCGAATGTGGTGTTCGATCGCTGCTCGCATCGTGCGGCCAAGCTCTCGCTCGGTCGCGTGCTTGCGGGTGACCTTCAATGCGCGCTGCACGGCCTGCGCTTCAATGGCCGCGGCGAATGCACGCTGATCCCGTGGGAAGATGAAGATTCGCCGCTGCGCAATAATGTCGGTGTGACCGGCTATCCGGCGCGCGAGATCGGCGGCTGGATCTATGCCTATATCGGCGATCCCCAGGTCTATCCGCCGCCTCCGCTGGAGGATGTAATTCCGGAAGAGCTGCTGAAGCCGGATGAATTCATCGTCTTCCGCCATCCGATCGATGTCTGGAAATGCAACTGGTTGCAGGCGCTCGACGGCAGCGACGGCTTTCATGCGGTGATGCTGCACAGCGAGTCGCAGCCGGTTGCGAAGAAGGACTGGCATGGCGGTGCGGTCGAGCGCCCGGCGGTCAAGCAGGAAGACCGGCGCATGAAGGTGCTCGACACGCCGCAGGGCCTGCGCGGCGTGGCCTATGATCCGGCCGGGGGCGATCAACTCCACCATGGTCATTTCCTGCATGGGTGGAAGGGCGAGCGCTGGACCTTGCCGTGTCTGTTCAGCCTGCCACTGGCTCCGGCGCCGAATGTGCCGCCTTATGTGGCGCGGCTCTATCAATTCCCGATCGACGCAACGCATACCCAATGCAGCCGGTGGGTTGCGATGCGCGCCTCGACCGATGCCGAGCGCGACCGTTGCAGGCATTTCTATGAAGAGATCATCGGCCCGCGGCAGCGCAAGGTGATGTCCGAAGACAAGGTGATGAGCGAAAGCATCGGCGATCTGGCCGAGACCCGCAACGCGGAACACCTGTTTGCGGCGGATCGTGACGTGGTGACCGTGCGGCGCATGATGGCCGATGCCTGGCTGGCGCAGCATGGCGGGTCCCGCCCGACGCATGGTCCGGACGCCATGGCCTTCCCGGTCTGAGGACAGCGAAGGCAGATTGGGAGACCGGGACGGATGGCAGGACGCATGGCCGGAAAGGCCGCCGTCATCACAGGCGGCGGAGGCGGGATCGGCGCGGCAGTCGGAGAGCTGTTCTGCGCCGAAGGCGGCCAGGCGCTGCTGGTCGACAGCAATGCTGACGCGCTTGCTGCGACCGCCGCGGCGATCCGCGAACGCGTGCCGTCGGCGCGGGTCGTGCACCTCGCCGCCGACGTGACCAACCCGGACGACGCCGCCAAGGCGGTCAGGACAGCGGTCGACGCCTTTGGCGCGTTGCATGTCCTGGTGAGCAATGCCGCGGTGCGCAATCTCGACTCGATCGAGAACGCAAACATCGCCGAATGGGAAAAGGTGATGTCGGTGAACCTGCTCGGGGCCGTGGGCTTCTGCCGGGCGGCACTGCCGGAGTTGCGGAAGCAGAAGGGCGCGAGCGTCGTGATCGTCTCGTCCTGCTATGCGACGATGGGGCGCAAAGGCTTTGGCGCCTACGACGCCTCCAAGGCAGCGCTATTGTCGCTCACCCGCACGCTCGCGTGGGAGGAGGCGCCGCACGGCATTCGCGTCAACGCGGTGTGTCCCGGGGGAACGTTGACGCCATTCACGGTCGGACGCGCCAAGGGCCGCGGCAAGTCGGAAGCCGACCTGCGCGCCGAAAAGAAATCGGACTCGCTGCTGGGCCGCTGGGCCGAGCCGCGCGAGATTGCCTATCCGGTGCTGTGGCTCGCGTCGGACGAAGGCTCTTACGTCACTGGTCATTCGCTGATGGTGGATGCCGGTCTCAACATCATGTGACGCGGCACGATTTAGCAACAGGGGCGGGGATGACCCGTCATGCCGAGGTTCAACGGGAGGAGCGGTCGATGCGTAACTTGAAGGTGGACATCCATAGCCATGTCACCTCGCCGGATATTATCGGGAAGGCCGGAAAATACGGGCCGGAACGCACCATCGACGATGAGGGTCGCGTCACCTTCCGGGTCGGTCCCTATGCCAGCCGCTCGGAACCGGGGAAGGGGCTGATCCCGAATCCGCAAGGACCGAACCCGGTCGCCCGTCTCGAGGGCATGGACCAGAACGGCATCGACGTGATGGGCGTCACCGTCAGTCCGCTTTGCTACATGTATTGGGCCGAGCCCGAGGTCGGCGTTCCGTTCGCCACCACGGTCAACAACTCGCTGGCGAAGTTCTGCAGCGTCAATCCCGATCGGCTGTTCTTCATCCCGACGGTGCCGTTGCAGGATATCGATGCGTCCATCAAGGAGCTCGATCGTTCGATCGCCATGGGTGGCAAGGGGCTCAATATCGGCACCGACAGCATCGCCGGCCGCAATCTGGACGATGAATCGCTGCTGCCGCTGTTCGAGAAGATCGCGAAATACGACATGCCGGTGTTCCTGCATCCGTATCCGAGCGGCATCGAGACCGGTCAGATGGATCGCTACAATCTCTCCTGGATCACCGGCTACGTGCACCAGGAAACGGTCGCCTTCTGCCACCTGACCTTTGGCGGCGTGCTCGATCGCTTCCCCGACCTGAAGATCTGTATTCCGCACGGCGGCGGCATGGTGCCGTACCAGTTCGGCCGCTTCGAATATGCGCAGTCGCGCATGCCCGACGTCAAAGGCAAGAAGCCGCTGCGGGACTATCTCAAGAACTTCTACTTCGATACCATCATCCACGACCTGTCGGCACGACGCTATCTGCTGGACTTCATGGGGGCCGACAATCTTCTGGTCGGGTCGAACTATCTCGGCTGGGATGCCGTCGACGGTTTCAAGCTGGTCGACGAACTCAATCTGTCCGAGACGGATCATCGGAAGATCACCGGCGAGAACGCCATCAACCTGTTCAAGCTGAAGCACTGAACCGCCTCGCACGCGCTGAAATCAAAAAGAGGGATGAGGCCAATGGCCGGATACAAGAAGACCGATGCGCGGGCATGGGCGCGCCAGAACATGCGCGGCTGCGCGAACATCATCATTCCGACTTTCACCGAGGATCTCACCGGGCTGAATGAGAAGGCGATCCGCCACGATGTCCGCAAGTGCATCGAATACGGCTTCACCGGCACGCTGCTGGTGTCGGAAGTCATCATCTCGGTGCCGGAATACACCCAATTCCTGTCCTGGGCGAAGGACGAGGCCGGCGGCAAGCTTCAGATGATCCACCAGGCGGGCTTTGGAACGCTGAAGGAGAATATCGAGGCGGTCCAGCAGGCTGAGAAGGCCGGCGCCGATTACGTTCTGCTCGGCTATCCCGGAAATTTCCGCCCGACCACCGCGAAGGAAATCTACGATTACACCAAGGCCTTCTGCGACAGCACCAATCTCGGGGTGATCCTTTTCCCGGTGCCGCATTGGGGTTTTGAACGCGTCCATGCTGCCGGCATGCCGCCGGAATTGATCGAACAACTCGTCGCCGACATCAAGAACATCGTCTGTATCAAGGCGGAAGGCGGCATGCCGACGATTGGCGGTTTCGTGCAGTGCTGGCGGCGCCATGCCGAAGAGGTGGTGGTCACTTGCCCGATCGAGGCCGACGCCATTCCGCTGATGGCGAGCTATCCGATGCAATGGAGCGGGACCAGCAATCACTGCCTGTTCCGCGATCGCGTGCCGCAGATGTTCAATCTGATGCGCGACAACAAGTTTGAAGAGGCGATGAAGATTTTCTGGGAGGTGCATCCGGCGCGCATGGCGAACAAGAATCTCCAGGCCACGCATATGCCCGGCACCAAGCTGATCCATCGTGCCTATTGGAAATACCAGAGCTGGCTGAACGGCTTCAACGGCGGGCCGTTGCGCTATCCGTCGCAGAAAATGATCGACTCGCACATGCGGACGTTGCGCGCTGCAATGGTCGCCAGCGGGCTCAATCCCTCGACCGATTCCGATGCCGAGTATTTCATCGGCCGCAACCCGGCCTAGCGCATGATCCGGAATAGCTCGCCGTCGACGTGATCGGAGTGGGTCCGGTTTTCCGAAAAGATCATGCAAGACGCTAAGGACATCCGATGATCTTCCTGACGGCCGCCGAGACCGAAGCCGTATTCGATTGGCCGTCTGCGATCGCCTGCATCCGCGATGCCTACGCGGCGCCGCTGGCGCCGAAAGGGGCGCCGGGACGGGTGGTGGCGGCGGACCGCAGCGCCTGGCTGCGCTGCATGCCGGCGATTCCGTCATCCGGACGCTATAACGGGGTGAAGCAGATCTCACGGACCCGCGAGGGGCGGCTCGCCTACGTCATTACCCTGTTCGACAAGGAGACCGGTGAGCTCGCCTATCTGATCGACGGTGTTTCGATCACGGCATTGCGGACCTCGGCGACGTCCGCCGCGGCGCTGGAAGCGCTCGATCCAGACGGCGCGCTCGATCTCTGTATCATCGGATCGGGACTCGAGGCGCAGACGCATTTCCAGGCGCTGGCAGCGACCCGCAAGATCCGCTCGCTCGCGATTTACAGCCCGACGGAAGCCAACCGGCAAGCCCTTGCCAATCAGGCGCAACGGGATTTCGGTATTGCCGCGCGCGCCACGGCTTCGGTGGAGGAGGCGGTACGCGGCGCGACGCATGTGATCGCCGCGGCCCGGTCGCGGGACGAAACTCCGCTGCTGTTCGGCGACTGGCTGAATCCCGACGCGGTGGTGATCTCGGTTGGATCGACGACGCCGAGCCAGCGCGAAATCGATGTGTCGGTGGTCGAGCGCGCCTCATTGATCGTCTCCGACGTGCCGGAGGAGCTTGCCGCGGATACCGGCGACATGATCGCTGCGAAGGCAGCGAAGCTCGTCTTCGAGGACAAGATGTTCTCGTTGCACGACCTGATCCAGGGGCGCATCGCATCCGCCCGGGGGGAGCGGCGCGGCATCGTGATGTTCAAATCGGTCGGGTCGGCGCTACAGGACGTCGTCTTTGCGGAATATGTCGCGCTCCGGGCGAGCAGCAAGGCGCTGGGGCGGTCGCTCGACCTCGATATCAAAATCAAACAGAGCATCGGGCGCAACAGCTGAGCCTGATGCCGGGAGGACGCGATGGCAATCAATGGTATAGAGACGGTGATCTTTGGTGCGAGCGAGCCCGCGAAGGCCGCGCAGTTTTTCAAGGATTTCGGCCTGACGGTTCAGCGGAGCGAGGGTGACAAGACCGACTTCCGTCTGGCCGAAGGCTCTCACGTCAAGATTCGTGCGGCCGGCGATCCTGCCTTGCCGCCAGCGTTTTTGCCGGGCGATGGACCCCGCGAGGTGATCTGGGGCGTCGACGACGAAGCGAGCCTGCGCGAGGTCGAAACCGAGCTTCGGCGCGACCGTGAAGTCGTTCGCGATTCCGAGGGAACGCTGCGTTGCGTCGATCCGAACGGCATCCGCATCGGGTTCCGCATCTTCAAGCGGCAGCCGCTCGAGCCGGTCGCCACGGTCGAGAACACGCTGACCAGCCGCGACCGCTGGAATACGCCGCGCCGTTGGTATGACCGGGCGGAGCCGAAGCTGATCCAGCACGTCGTGTTCGCCGTGCCGGATGTCGACGCGGCGCTCGACTTCTACGTTGGACGGCTCAAGTTTCGCATCTCGGATATGTCGCGCGGCCGCGGCGTCTTCCTGCGTGCGCAGGGGCGGAACGAGCACCACAATCTGTTTTTCCTGAAGAACCAGCTCAGTTTCAATCACATGGCGCTGGGGGTGGATTCGATCGACGAACTGATGGCCGGCGCCAACCACATGCAGCGCCAAGGCTGGAAGGCCGGTGTCGGCTTCGGCCGGCATCGCATTTCCTCGATCGTGTTCTTCTACATGAAGTCGCCGGCCGGCGGCGAAGTGGAATATGCCGCCGATGGCGACTATCTCGACGACGACTGGAAGCCGAGTCTGTGGAATCCGGCCTACGGCAACCAGCATTGGATCGGCGAGGCCAAGGAAGGCGGGTCGAAACCCGCGCCTGACGTCGAGCCGTTGCCAACGCCGGTGCCGCGATTTGGCGCGCTGCTGCCGACGTGAACCGCGGGCCCCGTGGTGACTACTTGCCCTGCCGCATCACGTGGTAGCTCATCTCGTCCGGATCCTGCAGGTCGGGCACCTTCCAGCCGTCGAGATCATATTCGGCCATGCATTGCTCGGCGAAGCCCTTGAGCTTGTCGGCGGTGCCCAGCGCCTGCGCGCCGAACAGCACGTAGCGCCGGATCTCTTCGGTCGAGCCGCCATAATTGATCTCATAGAGCTCGTGGCGGCCGCCGAATTCGGTGCCGATCGAATCCCAGAGCAGCTTCAGGAGCTTCACGCGTTCCTCGGCCTTGTAGCCATTCGAGCCGCGCATGTATTTGTCGATGTAGGGCCGGATGTCCGGGTTCTTGAAATCGCGCGCCGATGAATTGAGATAGATCAGGCCCGAGGCGACGGTCTGCTCGATAATGTTCTTCACCTTGCTATAGGCCATCGTCGAGATGATCTGGTAGGCGCCGGCCGGTTCGATATCCGGCAGCATGTAGTCGCCGATCCAGGGTTTGGGATTGCGCACCATCGCTTCCGAGAGGCCCCAGAACAGATTGCGCCACACCAGCACCTCGCCGACATTGGCCTGTACGCCGCGGAAGTCCTTGCTGCCGGTCGCCTCGACCGCCTTGAGCAGCAGGCCGGCGATGAAGTCGAGCTTCACCGCGAGGCGCGTGCAGCCATGCAGCAGCGCGCGCGGCAGGAAGCCGGTGCGTGGGAAGAAGTTGTTCGCCTTCTCCACATCGCCGTAGCAGAACACGTTTTCCCAAGGCACCAGCACCTTGTCCATGATGAACACGGCGTCGTTCTCGTCGAGCCGGCTCGACAGCGGATAGTCGAACGCGCTGCCCATCGCGGTCGAGGTCATCTCGTAGGACGTGCGGCAGATCAGCTTCACACCCGGCGCGCCGGTCGGGATCATGAAGATCGCCGCGAAGTTCTTGTCGCCGACGGGAACCAGGCCGTGATGCGCGACGAAGGTGTAGTTGGTCAGCGCCGATCCGGTCGCGACCACTTTCGCGCCGGACACGATGATGCCGGCGTCGGTTTCCTTCTCCACATGGCAATAGACGTCGCCGACTTCCTGCGGCGGCCGGTCGCGATCGACCGGTGGATGGATGATCGCGTGATTCACGAACGGGACTCGTTCCTGGCTGAATTTGTACCAGCGCTTCGCGTTCTCCTGATATGGATCGTAGAAATCCGCATTGGCGCCGAGCGTGCCGAGGAACGCCGCCTTGTAATCCGGCGCGCGGCCGAGCCAGCCATAGGAGAGCTTCGCCCATTCCGCGATCGCATCGCGTCCGGCGACGGATTCCTCAATGTTTTTCGGGGACTTGAAATAACCATGCGTCATGCCGCCATTGCCGGTGTCGGTCGGCACCATCAGCTTGGCCTGATGCTTCGGGTCGTGCATCGCATCGTAAAGCCGCGCGACCATGCGGGCGGTGTTGCGGAACGCGGGATGCGTCGTCACGTCCTTGACGCGTTCGCCGTAGATGTAGATCTCGCGGCCGTCGCGCAGCGACTCCAGAAACTCGTTGCCGTTCATCGGCTGGCTGACTTTGACATTGCCGATCGATTCAGGCCGGCGCGCGTATGCGATTTTTTCGGCGTCGCTTGCTGCGGTCACCATGACCATCCTCCCCACATGACGCTGTTCGTTAATCGAACATACGTGCGTTATTCGAACTTTAGAAAACGATAGCGTCGCAGTTTCGTCAACGCAAGCGAGTGATCGCTTACGAGGATGGCTCTGCGCTCGCCGGCATGAAGATCTGCGCCGCGGTCGTTTTCAACATCGGCAGGAACAGGTCGCGCATCTCGTTGCGCGTCGTGCGCGTGGTGTGGGTGGAGAGATTGAGCGCGCCGCGCGCTTCGCCGGTCTGATCGACCACCGCGACGGCGATCGATCGCAGTCCACGCTCGAGTTCTTCATCGACGATCGAGAAACCCTGTTCGTGATCCGCGCGGATGCGATCGAACAATCCCTGCGGGTCAGTGATCGAAGACGGCGTCAGCGGCGCGAGCGAGACCGAGTTCAGCCGCCGCCAGATTTCCGCTTCGTCGAGAAAGCCGAGCATCACGCGTCCCATCGACGAGTGAAAAGCGGGGAGGCGGGTGCCGACCGAAATCGCGACCGACATGATGCGTGCGGTCGGAACGCGCGCGACATAGACCACGTCGGTTCCTTCGAGGATCGCCGCCGAGCAGGACTCATGCATGCGCTCGCTTAAGCCTCGCATCAGCGGCAACGCGCGCTCGATCCAGTTCTGCGTCGAGAGGAAGGCGAAGCCGAGTTGCAGGATGCGCGGCGACAGCGAGAATTGCGTGCCGTTCTGTTCGACATAGCCGAGCTTGGTGAGGGTGCGCAGCACGCGCCGTGCGGTGGCGCGCGACAGGTCTACCGCCTGCGCCGCCTGCGAGAGCGTCATCGTCGGCCGCTTCTTGTCGAAGGCGCCCAGCACGGCGAGGCCCTTGGCCAGCGTTGTCATGAACTCCTTGTCGTGGATCTGCTCGCTTTTCCGGCCGTCGTCGGTGCGGTGGTCGGCGCGTGTTTCATGGAGCGCCGGAGACGGGCGGCGGTGTTTTGCCGGTGCAGTAGCGGCCGTGAGCGGACGTTGCGCCGTTGACACCCTGCAACCTCTTTTGGATAATGCTCGATAAGCGAACTTGTGTTCGATTATCGAACAACTCGTTCCGCCTGTAAAGCGCACAAAAATGGCGCTGAGGACGCTGGGGAGGAGCCTGCCATGCCGGTGAACCGCATACGCGGCGCCTGGATTGTCACATCTCATCTCTGTCGTCCGACGCGCCGGTGAACCGGGCGCGCGCAATCGCGCCGTCCGTCAACGATGTCCAAAAACATGTGTCCAAGGGAGAAACGCTGATGGCCAAGCTGAGCATTCCAACGACCGGCATCGATCGCCGCAAGCTTCTTCAATTTGCCGGTGCGTCCGGCGTGGCTGCCGCGACCACCGGCGTCTACGCGCCGGCAATCGCGCAGGCGCGCGTGATCAAGATCGGATACGTGAGCCCGGCGACCGGTCCGCTTGCGGAATTTGCCGCGGCCGACCAGTTCATGCTGCAGCAATTCCGCGAGGCGACCAAGAACGGAATCCGCAAAGGCAACGTCACCTATCAGGT
>CANKHJ010000031.1 GCA_947481635.1 Bradyrhizobiaceae bacterium | reverse complement strand
GCCAGCTTCGCGCCATCGTCATTCCAGATGGTGCCGTTGAAAGAGCTGGTGAGATCAGAAGAAGAAGCAAGGCCATTCTGCGACGTCAGTGTCACGACCGTACCCGACGGAGAGGTCAAGGTCATGATCATGTCGGCCGGTAAATTAGCCCTGACAAATGTCTGAACGTCCAAGTCGAGCACCGCATTCCGGGCGCCAGAAACAAAGATCGACGAGGCGATGACCGTATTGTTATTGATGGCAATGGGCGTCGTGTTGCCGAAAGTCTGGCTCAACTTTGGCGGGGCCTCTGGCAATGTCGTCAGGTCGAGCGACCATCCGTTGAGCGTGCCAACCGACGACCCGATCTTGTCGACCTGGATTCGCCAAGTTCCGTTCGGATTCTCTCCGATAAAGGCGCCGAGCGCGCCTTGCGGTACCAGCCGGGGGACCACCACGTTATTTGCGTAGACTTGGTCGGTCACCAGACCATTGTTGCTGGCGTAAGGCACCTGTCCGCCGGGATTGGCGCTGTCGTCCCAGATCGTCCCGTTGAAAACGTTGGCGTTCGAGCCGCCATTGCGATCGGTCAGCGTGACCGAAGTTCCGGACGGCGACGTTATTCTGATTCTGAGGTCGCCTGCCGCTGGATGCTGGATGAAGGTCTGGACATTGAGGTCGTAGAGATACGGATCGGCGCCCGACACGACGATCGAGGTCTCGGCAAAGCTGCCGTCTAAAACGACCAAAGTGTTGTCCGCGTAGCGCGTGCTCGTGCCGATCAACAGATGGTCGTAGCTGTCCAGCGCCGCCGCCGCGATCGGCAGGCCGGCCTCGATCTGGCCGCTGGAAGCCTCCAGCGTCCAGTCGCCGCCGCGCGCCGCCGCGCCGGTCAGGTCGGTCGAGGCCGCGACGTCGGCGCCAGTCAGGCGCGCGAGGTCGTTGAGAAACTGCGCGCCGGCCGGATTGGCGCCGACGTCGCAGCCATAGAGCAGGATATCGCCATCGGCCGCGAGCGAGGCGCCGATCGCAGCGAGGGCGTCGGCGTGTCCGGGAAGATCCGCGGCGGTGAGCGTGGTCGAACCGACCCGCACCTGGCCTTCGCGGCCATGCGACAGGATTTGGATCGACGACAGATCATGCAGACCATTGGCGTCGATGATCTCGGCGATCTGCGCGAGACCGTCGCGGCTGCTATCGAGGATGAACGCGCGCGATCCTTCCTTGAGACCCGCAATCAGTGTCTGCGCGTCGGGAACGGCGGAGTCGATGATGACGAGGTCGCGCACCACCGGCGCCGTGGCGGCTTCGACCGACGCGGGGTTGATGTCATGGTCGTTGCTGGTTCCCGGCGAGGCCGCTGCCTGGTGAGCCGCTTCCTGATGCGCCGGCTGCGGGGCGGCTTGCTCGGCCGCAGCGACGGCCGCGTGATCGGCTGCCGCGTCGGCATGATTTGTAACATCGGCGGCGGTCGTGGCGGCTGCGGCGTCGAACATGATGCGCGGTTCGAGCGCCATGATACCGAGCGCGCGACGGCGCTTGGTCGGCTTGTTATTGGTCGGGTTTTTGGTCGAGTCCGCCGCAGCCGTTCCGGCGCGGCTGAGCCGCCGCGCAAAATCCCCCAGATCACCCATCGGGCACCCCAAGACCATACGCGCTACCGGTTGATCCGGTCGGCCTCTCGGGCGCTCGGTCAAAACGCCACTCGAAAGCGCAACGTTTCCGCGCAGTCGAGACCCACACAATTATCATGCGGAATTCGCACCGGCCATCGATAGTTAAGAAGTGGTTAAGCCGCTGGGGATTGAAGCTTGCGCAAATCGGCAGGCGGCGCGCCCAGACATAACGGCTTGTTCTGCGCAATAAACCGGACCGACTAACCTTTGACGGCCGACGAGCTTCTCGGCCTATATTCCTATATTCCGGTCGGGGGCCGTGACTTGAGACCCCCATCAATCGTGATGGTGACGCCGCTGATGTAGCTCGCCCGCTCCGACGCCAGGAAGGCGATGGCATCGGAGATTTCCTCCGGCCTGGCCAAGCGCCCGATCGGCAGGTCCTTCAGGATATCGGTCCAGCGCGCTTCATCGCCATACATCTTGATCGCGCGTTGCTTGATGTTTCCCATGAAGCGGTCGGTGGCGACGATCCCCGGATTCACGCCGACGACGCGCACGCCGTGCCGCACGCTTTCGCCGCCGAGCGATTCACTGAACATCATCAGGCCGGAATTGGCCGTGACCGTCGCGATGTAATTGGCGTCGGCGCGCTGGCCGGACACGCCGATGATGTTGATGATCACGCCGCTGCGGCGCTCGCACATCAGTGGATAGAAGAGCCGGCAGAGCCGGATATAGCCGAACACCTTGAGCTCCCAGCCCTGGCGCCAGCGCGCCTCGTCGACCTCTGCGAGATTGCCGCGCGGGATCGCGCCGGCATTATTCACCAGGATGTCCACCGCACCGATGCGGCTTGCGAGTTCCGATGCGAAACCGGCATCCGCGAGATCGCCGGCATGAGGCTCGACCCGAACGCCGAAACGCTGGGCCAGTTCATAGCCGAGCTGGATCAACGCCTCGCTGCTACGCGCTGTGATGTGCAGGTCGCAGCCTTCGCTCGCAAGACCGAACGCCACCGCACGACCGATGCCCTTGGACGCGCCGGTCACCAGCGCGGTCTTGCCGCGGAGATTCAAATCCATCGGGTGTTCTCTCTAAGCCTTGGTCGCGGGCCGCAGGCGCGCAAGCTCCACGGAATATTTCAGACCGGCGGCAAGCAGTCCGCCATCGCTCTC
This sequence comes from Bradyrhizobiaceae bacterium, assembly GCA_947481635.1. GTDB lineage: Bacteria > Pseudomonadota > Alphaproteobacteria > Rhizobiales > Xanthobacteraceae > CANKHJ01. The sequence continues at coordinate 30,447 of CANKHJ010000031.1, read as the reverse complement.
GATCGATTCGCCGGTGATGTAGTTGCTGTCGTCGGACGCGAGGAACACCGCGAGCCGCGCGCAATCCTCGGCCGAACCGATCCGCCCCAGCGGGATCATCCCCTCGCGGCGCGCGAGCTCGCCGGGCTTCTGGTAGACGTGCTCATTCAACGCCGACCTGAACCAGCCGAGGCTCATCGAATTGACGCGGATGTTGAACGGCCCGAGCTCGACGGCGGATTGTAGCGTCAGCGCTTCGAGCGCGGCCTTGCTGATGCTGTAGGCGCCGGCGCCCGGATAACACGAGCGCGCCGAGATCGACGTGATGTTGATGATACTGCCGCCGCCACCCTGCTTCATCAGTGGCACCACCGCCTGGGTGCAGAGCAACGGTCCAGTGAGGTTGACGTTGATCAGCCGGTGCCATTCGTCGAGCGGCAGGTCGGCGAGATCGATCGCCAGGGGCATCGAGACGCCGGCATTGTTCACGAGTATATCGAGCCGTCCCCATTCGGCCATGCAGCGTTCCGCCGCTGCCTTGACGTCCGCGACCTTGGTGACGTCGCCATGCACGCCGATCACGGTCATCGACCGAGCGCGGAAATCTGCCTCGGTCTGCCGCACCCAGTCGTTCTCGATTTCCAGGAACAGCACCGACGCGCCTTCGGCGCAGAGTCCTTCGACGATACCGCGGCCGAGGCCGTTGCCGCCGCCGGTGACGAGGGCCGTCTTGCCTGCGAGACGCATGTCACGATTCCTTGTTTCAAGGTCAGAGCGGCGTCTGGCCTTCGGCGACGACCTTGCCCTCGACCGTCATTTGCTTACCGTCGACCGACACCGAGCAATGGCGCATCGGGATGTCGAAATGACAGCGCGTATCGCGGGTGCCGCCGGCATCGGTGTTGGGTCCGGTCGAGAACAGGAAATTCCCGGCAAAGGCGCGGCCGTCATTGCCGTTGGTCTGCGCCTTGTCGAGCGTCGCCAACGCGCTCCAGCGCGCGCGTGGATTGAGCCCCCAGCCGAGATGCGACACCGCATAGGCTTCGGGGTCGCGATATTCGCCCATGTATTCGCGCAGCACCTCGGCATCGAAGCCGCCGTCGATGTTGCGGACATAGCCGGCTTCGATCCGGAGCGTGATCGTCTCGCGGACATAAGCCTTGAACGGGAAGATGATATCGCCGGGGCTGAGCACCACCTTGCCGCGCGCGCTCCGCTCATTCGGCCAAGTCGCGACGAAGCCGGCGGGCCAATGATCCCAATGGCCCGGCTCGTCGCTGTAGCCCCATTCCGAAAGGATCGGATACTCGCCGAGATCGACGGTCAGGTCGGTGCCGGCTTTCGAGACGATATGCATCTGGCGCGCGCCGCGCAGCACCGCTTCGGCATTGCGGACGCGCCGCTTGTCGTCCGCGGTCGGGATCAGCCGGACCAGCGCATCGGGCGGCTCCACGGTGTACAGCACGCGCGTCCCGGCTTTGGCGACCTCGTCCTGCTCGTTGCCGCGTAGGATATGCAGGCCCATGAAATCGATCACCATCTGCGAGGACTTCAGCGCCGCCATCGCGACGGCGTTGTCGCGCAGCGGCCTTTTGTCCATCACCGGCTCGAGTTTGAAGGAAAATGCACCAATGTCGCGTAGCGCGTGTTCGGCGGCTTCGAGATTGCGCAGCTGGATATTCGGGCGGATCAGCAGACAGACGGTTTCATCCGGGCGAACCTTCGACAGGTCGAGCACCGTGCGCCACGCCTGCGTCAACTCAGATTGACTGACCGCCATCTCTCACCTCGTTGCCAACGGACCATATCCGCCCGGACATGCCACGGAATGCCTGTCCGCTTTCGACATATTCCATTTGGCTATCGCATCGCCGGATTGATGCTACCCGGACCAGCGCCTTGGCAATAGGGTCGCGCCAACCCTGCCAGGCCGCGATGGAGAAACCTATGAGCATTCGTCGACTTGTCTCAGCGCTAGGCGCACTGGCATTTGCCTTCACCTGCAACCCGGCGCTGGCCCAGGATTTCCCGACCCGGCCGATCAAGCTGATCATCGCCTACGCGGCCGGCGGCACATCCGACATCATCGCGCGGCTGCTGGCCCAGGCGATCGAGAAGAACCTTGGCAAGCCGGTCGTGGTCGAGAATCGTCCGGGCGGAAACGGTTTCATCGCCGCCGAGGCCGTAATGCAGTCGCCGGCGGACGGCCATACGCTCTGGATTGCCGACAACGGCCATTTCGCGATCAACCCCGCCCTGCTCGCCAAAGTCCCGTATGATCCGCTGACGAGTTTCGTTCCGGTCACGCAGGTGACGCGGCAGGACTTCTACATCGTCGTCAACAAGGACTTCCCGGCGAACACCGTCGCGGAGATGCTCGCGCTGGCCAAGTCCAAAGCCGGTGGCCTGAGCTATGGAACGGTCGGCAGCGCCAGCGTTCACAATCTCGGTTTCGAGCGCATCAAGCTCCAGACCGGCACCAACCTGGTCCACATTCCCTACAAGGGGAATGCCGAGCTCAAGCCGGCGCTGCTGGCCGGCCATATCGACATGACCGTCAGCACCATCACCGGCGTCAGCGGCGAACTGGAAGCCGGCACGCTGAAGGCGCTCGCCTATGCCGGCGCAACGCGCAACCCGAAGACGCCGAATGTGCCGACCTTCGCCGAGGCCGGTCTCGGCGGCATCGGCATCGACATCAGCGTCGGCATCTTCGCGCCCGCCGGCACGCCGGCTCCGATCGTCCAGTTCCTGCAAAAAGAATTCGCCAAGGCGCTGAACGATGCCGAGGTGAAGAAGCGCAACGAGACCTTCGCGTTCGAACTGATCGGCAGCAGCTCGGCCGAGTTCGTCGAAAAGATCCGGAGCGATCTTGCGGTCTATCGCAAGATCGTCAAGGACGGGAATATCAAGGTCGACTGATCCGTCGTCGGAGACAGCGCAACACGAGGATCGCCCAAGAGGACTGCCAATGTCGGACAAGCCGGTTTACGAAGTCGTCAGTCCCGTCGGCATGGCGCCCGAGACCAAATCCGAATCAGCGCGCGCGACACGCGGCTTCGCGCCGGCGGCCCCGCTCGGCGATCTTACCGGCAAGCGGATCGGCTTCATCTGGACCAATTTCAGGAATGGCGACATCCTGCTTGCTGCCTTTGCCGACCTGCTGGCGAAGCGCTTCGCCGGCATGGAGTTCTTCAACCTGCCGTCCGGCCGCACGCTAAGCTGGGGCAATTATCCCGACCGGACGCTTCCGGAGATCCTGCGCGAATACCGGATCGATGGATTGATCGCCGCGCCCGGTTGTTGAGGGACCTGCTCGCCCGCCGTGTCGCGGGCCATCACATGGACTGAGAGCATCGGCATTCCTGCTGTCGGGATGGTCTGCCAGGGATTCTCGAACACCGTCCGCATGGTCGCGCGCGCCGAAGGGCTGAGCGACACGCGGATCGTCGAGATGCCGCCGCCGAACATCGCTGTCAAAAGCACCGAGGAGGTGCAGGCGATGGCGGCCGACCTGATCGACGCGGTGATCGCGGCGTTGACCACGCCGGTCGCGATAACGCCGCGACGCGGCGCAGCGCCAGCGGCAAGCCTCTCGAATGCCAAGGCGGCGCGCGAGATCGTGTTCAAGGGCGACCTCCAGGAGATCAACGCGCATTTCGTCAAGAATGTCTGGTGCGACGGATTGCCGATCGTTCCGCCGACCCTCGACCTGGTCGACGAGATGCTCAGCCTCACCGACCGCTCGCCCGAGGAGGTGATCGGCGTGCTGAAGCCGAAGAACCTGAACGCCACGGTCTGGAATGTGGCGGTCAATGGCGTGATGGCCGGCTGCAAGCCCGAATACATACCGGTGATGCTGGCGATCGTCGAAGCGATTGCGGATCCGCGCTTTGGTGTCGAACATATCGGCAGCACTGCGGGCTGGACACCGCTGATCCTGTTGAACGGCCCGATCATCAAACAATTGGGATTCGCGTCGGGCCAGGGCGTGATGCTGCCGCAGACCCAGGCGAATATGAGCGTCAGCCGTTTCCTGCGGTTATGCCTGCTCAATATCGCCGGCTATCGCCTCGGCGAAACCGACATGGCGTCGTTCGGGCGCAATTATTATCCGGTGCTGGCCGAGGCTGAGGATCTCAGCCCCTGGCCGCCGTCGAGCACCGATCGCGGATTTGCCGCCGGCGACAACGTCGTCACGGTGCAATCCGCCGACGTCATCAGCCACAGCTTCCTGTCGATCGGCGACGCCGAACAGCATCTCCGCCACATCGCCTATGAAGTGTCGCGCGAGCTGGGCGGCTCGATCCTGTACCACATGGAGCATTTCGGCGGTGAGGTCTCGCCGATCATCTGCCTGTCGCCGCTGGTGGCCGGCATCATCGCGCGCGCCGGCTATTCCAAGGACGACGTGCGGCGCTTCCTGTTCGAGCACGCCAAGGTGCCCGCCTGGCAATTCGACGATCGCCTCAACCGATCGCAGAGCGGCCTGAATCTGCATCAGGCGGTCAAGGCCGGACGGTTGTCCGCAGAATTCGCCCTGAGCGACGATCCGAACCGCATGGTTCCGGTCGTGCATAAGCCGGAGGAATTCTACATCGTCGTCGCCGGATCGCCCGATCGCAACCGGAACTTCATTGCGGGGCAGATCGGCGAACAGGGCCTGAACGTGTCCAAGGCCGTCACCGTATCCGACGCCTGGACAAAGCGGTTCGGCGGATCGGACTGAGCCTCAGGGCGGGCCGGCACCGGAGTATTTTTCGCGTGCGAAACGCGCTAGTCGCATCGGTTATAACTGGAACAAGTATTTCAATTTACAGCCGGTTTAGCGGGCCCTATGCAAGGTCGGAGCGCATCCGCGAGCAGACCGCATGCTTTCTCGCAGGCTTAAAGGTTCGTCGAACCGATAAACCGAAGGCATGGCCCATCACCTCGACTTAGCAGATCAACAGGCTGACCTTTGACCATCGGCGCGCGCGCTCTCAGGCTGGAAGACGAACGCTTCCTTCGCGGCGAAGGACGCTATGTCGCCGATTTGAAGCTCCCTTTCGCTTATGAAGCCGTCATCGTCCGCAGCGCTCATCCGCATGCGCGGATGACTTTTGTCAGCCTGGAGGCGGCCAAGAGCCTCGACGGCGTGATCGACATCGTCACGGCGGCCGACCTGCCCGCCGGGCTGACGGCCATTCCCTGCCGCATCCCGTGCCATGGCGACATGGCGCCGTTTCTCCAGCATGTGCTGGCGCGCGACGTCGTGCGCTATGTCGGCGATCCGATCGCGGTGGTGATCGCGACCTCGCGCGCGATTGCCGAAGACGCCGCCGAACTGATCGACATTACGTGGGAGCCGCTGCCGCCGGTGCCGGACTCGGTCGCTGCGCTCAATCCGGACAGCCAGAAGCTCCATCCGGCCGGCAACATCGCCTCGCAATGGACCTTCGACATCGGCAATGTCGATGCCGAGATCGCGACCGCTGCCGCCGTGGTGCGCGATACCTTCTCGATCCAGCGCCACTCGGCGATGCCGCTCGAGACCCGCGGATTGCTGGCGCATTACGACCGTGCGCGTCACAGCCTGGAAGTGTTCGGCCCGACTAAAGTGCCGCATACCAACCGCGCGCTGCTCGCCACGATGCTGAAGATGCCGGAAGGCTCGATCCGCTTCATCGAGCCCGACGTCGGCGGCAGCTTCGGCGCGCGCGGCGAGTTCTACCCGGAAGACTTCCTGATCCCGTGGGTTGCGCTGCGCATCGGGAAGCCGATCCGCTGGATCGAGGATCGCTACGAGCATTTCTCGGCGATCAATCACTCGCGCGAGATGCGGTTCGAGGTTGTCGCCGCCGCCAATGCCGCAGGCATGATCACCGCCTTCGACGTGCGGCTGGTGTCCGACCTCGGCGCCTATATCCGTACCCACGGTGACGTGGTTCCTTCGCACGCTTCCGCGTCATTCCCCGGCCCCTATCGGATCCGGAATTACCGTGTCCATGCGATCGCCGCGCTGAGCAACAAGACGCCGAGCGGCACGCTGCGTGCGCCCGGCATGTTCGAGGCGAATTTCGCGCGCGAACGCGCGGTGGATCTCCTCGCGGACAAATTGAACATCGATCGCGCCGAGTTTCGCCGGCGCAATCTCATCCCGCCGGCGGACCTGCCCTGGGCGGTCGGCACCGAAAGCGTCAAGCGTCCGACGATCTTCGACAGCGGCGATTTTCCGGCCGTGCTCGAACGCGCATTGTCCGAGTTCGGCTGGGACAAGCCGCTGCCGAAATCCGAAGGCCCCATCAAGCGCGGGCGCGGCCTCGCGGTGCTGGTCGAGCCGTCCGGCCTCGGCCCGTTCGAAGGCGCGCGTATCGAGGTGGACCAGCACGGCAACGTGCAGGTGTTCAGCGGCTGCTCTTCGCAGGGCCAGGGACACGAAACCAGCCTGGCCCAGGTGGCGTCGGCGGTGCTCACGATTCCGATCGAGCGCATCACCGTGCGCCACGGCGATACCGGCCTGATCCCGTTTGGCGGCGGCTCATACGCCAGCCGCACCGCGGTGATGTCAGGCCATGCGGTCTATGCCGCGGCGCTCACGGTGAAGGAAAAGGCAATCCGCACCGTCGCGCAGAAGCTGGAAGTCGCCGAACACGATCTGCAACTGATCGACGGCCGGATCGAGCTGCTCGGCGCCAAGGAGATGGGGATGACGCTCGGCAGCGTCGCCCGCCTGCTGCTGCCGGGCAATCCGGAATTGATGCCGCCACCGCCGGTCGCCAACATCGTCGACAATGATGGTCTCACCTCGACCAGCTACATCCGCGCGGTGCCCGGCGGGACCAGCGTGTTCGCGGTGCATCTTGCGGACGTGGCGGTCGATGAAGAGACCGGCAAGATCCGCGTCGAACGCTATCTGGTGGCTTGCGATGTCGGCACCGCGATCAATCCGATGATCGTCGAGGGCCAGATCGTTGGCGGCGTCGTGATGGGATTGGGCGGCACGCTGCTCGAAGAGCTGGCTTACGACCAGCAAGGCGTGCTGCTGACCGGCACCTTCGCGGATTATCTGCTGCCCTCGGTCCACGACGCGCCGCCGATCACCGCGATCGTGATCGAGAAGGAAAAGTCTCCGACCAATCCGCTCGGCATCAAGGGCGTCGGCGAAGTCGGCCCCTCCGGCGTCGCGGCGGCGGTCGGCAATGCGGTCGCGCATGCGCTCGGCGCCGGCGCGCGCTTGTCGACGCTGCCATTGACGCCGGAACGCATCCTGTTCGCGCGCACGCCCGGTGCCGCATGAAGCCCGCACCTTTCGATTATGTCGCGCCGAAGACCATCGAGGATGCGATCGCGCATCTCAACCGTCATGGATCGGACGCACGCTTCCTGGCCGGCGGACAGAGCCTGATGCCGATGCTGGCCCTGCGCCTCGCGCGCCCGACGCTGGTGATCGACCTCAACCGGATCGAGACGCTGTCGCATATCCGGATGCAGGGCGGAGAGCTGTGCATCGGCGCGATGACGCGCCAGGGCGCGGTGCTCGACTCGAATTTGGTGGCGCAACATGCGCCACTGCTGCAGCGCGTGCTGCGCGAGGTCGGCCATCCGCCGACGCGCGCGCGTGGCACCATCGGCGGCAGCCTGGCTCATGCCGATCCGGCGGCCGAATTGCCGGTGGCGGCGCTCGCGCTCCAGGCCAGGTTCGTGATCCGCTCCAGCGCCGGCGAGCGCATCGTCGCGGCCGACGATTTCTTCCAGGGCATGTTCGAGACCGCGATCCAGCCCGGCGAACTGCTTACCGAGATCAGGATCCCGAGCGCCGCGACAGCCGGGAGCGGCTTCGAGGAGATCGCCTTGCGCAAGGGCGATTTCGCCATCGTGTCGGCGGCCGCATGGCTGGCGATCGCGAAGGACGGCACCTGTACATCCGCGCGCGTAGTGCTCGGCTCGGTCGGCCCGACGCCAGTGCGCTGTCCGGCAACGGAGGCGCATCTGATCGGCAAGCCGGTGAACGCCGTGGCGATCTCGGCGGCGGCCGAAGCCATTCCCGAGACTCTCATCGAGTCCGACAGCTTGAATGCCAGCCGCGCCTATCGACGGCGCATCGCGCCGGTGCTCACACGGCGCGCTTTGACCGCGGCGTTGAAGGATGCCGGAAAGGCGGCGCCATGACCCGCACCACGCTGACCATCAACGGACGCCGCGCCCAGTTCGACACCGAACCGCGGCAGAGCCTGGCTGACGCCATCCGCAACGAGCTCGGACTGACCGGCACGCATCTTGGCTGCGAGCACGGCGTCTGCGGAGCCTGCACCATCCTGCTGGATGGCGAGGCGGTTCGCAGCTGCCTGATGCTCGCGGTCCAGGCCGAGGGCGCATCGATCACGACCATCGAAGGCGTATCGCTGCCGCATGCCGGCCTGACCGAATTACAGACCGCGTTCCGCGCACGCCACGCGCTGCAATGCGGCTTCTGCACGCCCGGCATGGTGCTGGCGTTGCATGCTTTGTTCACGAATAACCCGGTTGCCGACGAGGACGCCATTCGCGAGGCGATTTCCGGAAATCTTTGCCGCTGCACCGGCTATCAACCGATCGTCGAAGCCGCACTCGACGTCTCGCGCGCCAATCAAGACCGCCTGTCACAAAAGACCTGAACACCTGGAAGATCGAAGGGAGAATACCATGTCATTACACGCCAAAGCACACGAGGTCCTCGACGGACAGAACGTCCTGCAGATCCGGGGCGGCGCCATGTCGACCAAGATGGTCTATGGCAATGACTGCAATCTGATGGTCGCGACGCGCGCGCCCGGATATCACTCCAATCCGCATCGCCATGATTGCGAGCAGATCAACTACGTGCTCGAGGGCGAAGTCTGGGTGTTCATGGAAGACGGCGGCTTCCTGATGAAGAAGGGCGACTTCTCGCGCATCCCGCGCAACGCGCTGCATTGGGCCTGGAACCGCGGCACCACCGACTGCACGCTGGTCGAGTGCCACGCCCCGGCCTGCGATCCGGAAGTCCGCGCCAACGCGCTCGGTCTCTATGCCGAAGGCGAAAAGCCGGACCTGTCGACCGCGGTGCTGACCGAACGGTTCAGCTTCAGCCCGGACGAGATCGAAGCGCGCGTGCTGGGATTGGCGCTCGAGACGACCAAGTAATCTCTGGCGCGGGGGCGAGACCGGGAATCGTCCCGGTCTCGCTGCCCGCGTCTCATTTCAGCGCAGCCGCGGCCGCGACAAACGGCGCCAAGGGCAGCGACTGAATGCCCGCGCCGATCTGACCGACGCCGGGATGGCGCGACGCCACGCCGGTATTCACGATCGGCGCAATGCCCCGCTCTGCCACTTTGATCACGTCGATCCCAGACGGCACGCCGCGGAATCCGAGTTGCGGGATCACGAAGAGCGGATGCTCACCGACCGCGATCTCACGCATCAGTTCCGAACGCTCGGCGAGTTCGGCAACCGTTCCGCCGATGAATTCCGCGATCGCCGGCGCAGCCGAGAGCGCGAAGCCACCCAGGCCGATCGCCTCGGTCACATAGGAATCGCCCATTGTCGGCGTCGCTTCTTCAAGCGTGCGCCCTTCGAACAACCGCACCCGCGCGACCTCGGCGGTTGCGGTGAACCAACGCGCGCCGGCGCCGCTGGTGCGGATGCCGACTTCGCGGCCATTGCCGGCCATCACCGTCACAAGGCTGCCGATGCCCGCTTGCTCCAATGACAAGGTCACGGCCTTGGCATGCGCCATCGACAGACTGAGAAAGAAATGGTCGTTGCCGATGATGAAGCGCAACGCCGCCGCGATCTCGGCATGCGGCGCGCCGGTCTCGACCAAAGCCGGCGCAATCTCGCGCAGCACCAGCGCGGTCGCCGCCTTGTTGCGGTTGTGGCATTCGTCGCCGCGCCGCAGTGCTTCCGCAACCAGCGACGCCAGATCGATCGGGCCGCGCAACTGCATCGCCCGGTTCAACAGCGGCGCCAGCGAGTCGCGCATATAACGCAGCCGTTCCAACACCGGCGGGCCATTGGCGCCGAAGCGCAGCGCCTGGCCGAGGCCTTCGTTCATGGTGACGAAGGAGCGGACTTTGGAGACACTGTCCTCGACGATGAAGACCGGCATCGTGGAGGTCACGATCCCCGACATCGCCCCGGCCGCATGATGATCGTGCGCCGGCGCGTAGCGAATCCTTCCCGAGCCCGCCAGTTGCGTCGCGCGCTGAAGGTCCGAGGCCTGCCCGTCAAACACCAGCGCGCCGGCAATCGCCGCCTTCATCGCTTCTGACATATCGCTCCAGCCGATCGGCGGACCGGCATGCAGCACCAAGTCGCGCTTCATCCCCGGGACGACATCGATCGCCGCGGCAAGCCCGAGCAGACGCGGTCTTGCGTTGATGAGAATATCGAAGAGCGTTTTGTTGTCGAGGTCGAGACGGCTCATCAATCGGCCTTGATTCCCAATCGTCTCACGCCGGCGCCGAGCCGCTCATAGTCCGACAAAAGCAGTTTCATGAACGCGTCCTGCGACCCAGGGATAAGTGCGACGTGATCGGCCTCCGCGCGCTTCATGATGGCCGGATCCTTGGCGGCGGCCGCGAGTTCGGCGCCGATCCGCGCCACGACGTCCGGGGGGAGCCCCTTCGGACCACCGATGCCGAACCAGGAATCGACTGCGACGTCGCCGTAACCAAGCTCCTTGAGTGTCGGCACGTCCGGCAACGTACTGATCCGGGTTTCGGTCGCGACGGCAATCCCACGCGCCTGGTTCTGCGCGATTGGGGCGACCGACTGAATGGTCGAGAGAAATGCGAAGTGAACCAATCCGCCGATCAGATCCCGCATCAAATCCGAGCCGCCGCGATATGCGACGTGTTTTGCGGCCACGCCGAGCTTCTCCGCCAGCAACCCGCCCTGCAGGTGCCCGGGCGAGCCGATCGCCGGTGAACCGTAAAGCGCGTCCGGGCCTTTCTGCTTCAGCAGGGCCGCGAGTTCGTCAAAATTCCTGGCAGGGCTTTGCGGCGGGACCAGCAAGACTCCGGACGACACATACATCAGCGAGATGAAGGTGAAGTCCTTGACCGGATCGAGCGGCATGGTCTGCATCGCCGGCACGATCGTATGCACGGCGCCGAGCACGAGCAGCAAGGTATAACCGTCCGGTGCCGCCTTGGCGGCGGTATTCGCGGCCAACACGCCGGCAGCGCCCGGTTGATTCACCACCAGAACGCGCTGGCCCATGTTGCGGCTCATGACATCGGCGAACAGCCGCAGCATCGTATCCGGTCCGCTGCCCGGCGGCTGTGCGCAGATGATCGTGATCGGCTTCGATGGGTAAGCCTGCGCCTGCGCATCCGTGACAACGGAGAGCATCGTCGCGGCGGTGAGCGCGACCGCGAATACCAATCCACGAAGGCTGCGCATCTCAGGCCGCCCGATTGCGGCGGCCGGCGCGCTGCTCGGCCTCGATGTCGGCGATCATCGGCAGCGCGATGACAAAGAACTCCGCCCCGCTCGCGGTGGCGATGTCCTGCACGTCACCATTTGGCGGAATATAGATATAGGTGCCTTCGGTCTCGGAGGTGCCGCCGGTCCAGGACTTGCCGCCATAGGTGATGCTGCCGGCGGTGAGATAAAGGATCTCGGCATCCTTCTGGACATGCGCGGGGATCTTCGCGCCGGGTGACAGCCTGGTCAGCCGCAGGCTGGAACGGCGTTCGCTGAAAGTGCCGAGGTGCTTGTGCGCGACGCCGGCAAGCTTGCGGTCCGCCACCCAGTTGAACACCTGCGGTTTGATCAGGATCGGCCGGTCGTAGCGCGGCTGCGGGAATTCCATCTTCTTGCCGGTGATCGCTTCGAAGCACGCGGCGTGCGAGTCCTTGTTGATCTTGCGGCCATCCGGAAAGATTCTCGTATAGACGCCCTTGGCGAAGGTGCCGCCCTCGGCGATCAGCTTCTGGCGCGCCACGTCCAGTTCCTCATGCGTGAGATAAGGAATTCCGCTCGGACCTTCGAATTGCAGGATCAGTCCGGATTCCCGTTCGTCCTGGTGCTGCGGGCCGTAGGCGACGCCTTCCGGGAAATAGCCGCACTCGCCCGGACCCATGTCGCCGTCGTCCGATTGACGCACGCCGTCGAAGGTGACGCGGAACTGGTCGAAGGTGTGACGGTGGCGCGGCGTGCCGTAGCCCTTGCCATGGACCAGCCAGGTGAAGTCCATCCGGCAACCTTCGACGCCGGTATCGAGCGGGAAGGTCTTTGCCAGGATCTGTCCCTCGCGTCCGATCGATTGCTCGATCAGCGGGACATCGGCGACGCTGACGATGGTGATTTCACGCGGCATCGAAACCTCCCGTTACGGCTGTTTGAGGGCTAGGTGATAAGGCGCGCCGCCCTGTGTCAATATCCGACGCTCGCTATCGCTCAGATCGCGTCACTGAATCAGCTTCAGTTCGTGGCACACGGTCAGCACGCTGCGCAGCAAGGCGCGGCCGCCCGGCGTCAGTTCGCTTTCCTTCGAATGGACCAGCCCCATCGGTCTGACCAGTTGCGGCAGCATCTTGTGCTCGGCGATCTGCTCCAGCGGTATCGCGCGGATCCCCGATCCGGCGCTGGCCTCGGCCGCATAGCGCGGCAGCAGGCCGATATAATCGGTCTGTCCCACCATGGCGCGCACGAACACCACGGAGTTGCTTTCGATCGGCGCAAACGGCGCCTGGATCTTGAGATTGCGTCCGCAATCCTCGATCCCGCGCCACAGCGGCAGCGCGTCCTGCAGCAGGACCCAGCGATAGACCAGCAATTCGCTCAGCGTGATTGCCTTGGAGGCCAGCAGCGGATGCTTGGCGCGCACGATGATGACGAAGTGATCCTGAAAGATCAGCTGGGTCTTGACCTCGCGTGCGTCGATCCGCTCGTCGAGCACGGTGAACAACAGATCGAGCTCGCCTCGCTTCAACGCCGGGAGCAATTCCGAAACCGTGCCGCTGCGCACCGTCAATTTCAGCTTGGGTCGCGACTTGGTCACACGCGTCACGACCGTGGGGATCACGCCGTCCAGAATGCCAGGACCGGGTGTCACCCCCAGGGCGATGTCGCCGATCGCCGAGCCTTTCAGGTTTTCCAGGTCCTCATGCGCGCGCCGAAATTCCGCGGCGATGTTCAGGGCCCGGTGATAGAACGCCTCCCCCAGCTCGGTGGGATGCACGCCGCGCGGTGTCCGATGGAGCAGGCGCGTCGCGAGCCGCTCTTCGAGCTGGCGCAGGCTTTTGCTCAAGGCCGGCTGCGAGATGTTGAGGCGCTTCGCGGTGCGGCTGAGGCTGCCGCTCTTCACGACGTCGACGAACCTCTCGATCTGCTTTTCGTCCATTTTATCTTGTCTCACCCGGCCCAGCCGGAAGCACCGAGACGGAGCCAAGACCCGCCGGCCCTACTCTAGCACAGGCCCGGACGATGACCGCCTAAGCGAAAGGGGCGGATATCGGATTTCCCGGTACCCGCCCCTTGAACCTCGCGACAGACGTCTGAGCCGTTCAGCCCTGTGGCTCGATCTTGGCGACCCGGACGTATTCGGCCCAATCCTGGATGTCCTTCTTCAGCCGGGCCTGCCCCTCTTCCGGCGTGGTGACCCACGGATCGCTGCCAAAGCCGTTCAGGAATTTCTTGGTCTCTTCCATCTCGACCACCTGGCTGATCCACTTGTTCAGTTGATCGACAATCGGCTTCGGCGTGCCGGCCGGAACCATCGCGCTCCACCAGCCCAGCAGGTCGACATTCGGGACGCCCTGCTCTTCCATGGTCGGAAGCTCGGGCGCCGCCTGAAGGCGCTTGTTGATGCCGATGCCGAGGATCCGGAACACGCCGGCACGCTGCTGGGCCAGCGAGAACACCGGATCGTAGATGCCGAAATCCAACACGCCGGACTTCAATTCATTCATCGAGTCGCTGCCGACCTTGTAGACCACCGCGGTGGTCTCGAGTCCGGCAGCCTGCTTGTAGAGCGCGCCCATCACGGTCGCGGTGCCGGCATTGGTCGCGAAGCTGCCCTTGGTGCCTTTCTGCTTCAGCGCGGCCGTGAGATCGGCGAGCGTCTTATGCGGCGTGCTGGCATCGACCGCCAGCATGAAGGCCTGGCGGTTGATGGTCGCCGCGATCTGGATCGCGGTGCCGGCGTCGATCGGCGGCTTCTTGAACAGATGCATGTTGGCGGCGATCGCGCTGGCCGAATGCAGCATGATGGTGTGGCCGTCGGGCTTCGAACGCGCAAGATATTCGGTGGCGATGTTGCCACCGGCGCCGGCGCGGTTCTCCACGACGATGGTGCGTCCCATCAGCGGCCGCATTTTCTCGGCCATGTAGCGCACGATGATGTCAGAGCTCGATCCGGCCGGGAAGGCGCAGATGAAATGGACGTCCTGCGAGGGATAGGACTGAGCGGACGCGGGCGTGACGATCACGCCGGCTAACAACCCCGCGGCGAGACCGGCGCCTGCTAGAATGGTCTTCTGGAACGTCATGGTGTTTTCCCCTCTCCGTGCGTCCTGTCGGCCCAATTCTGCCGGGCTGAACCGGAAGAGTATCGATCGGCACCCCCGGCACAAGTTATGGCTTCGTTGGGGCTATATCCTTTGGAAATATGGGCAACCGCAATGGTGCCAGCGGCCGATGCCCGCGGGCCTATGATGGCCGGATTCCGTTTTTGTGGCGGATGGGTCTATTGAAATCCATCATCCAGCAGGGTGTCCCTCGACCATGACCGACACGATCGCAACCGCAAGCAGCCCGCCGCTTCAAGCCGACGCCGAAGAATGGCGCATCCGCTGCGAACTGGCCGCGCTCTACCGGCTGGTGGCGCATTTTCGGATGACCGACCTGATCTACACCCATATCAGCGCGCGGATTCCGGGGCCGGAGCATTATTTCCTGATCAACGAATACGGCGCGCTGTTTCACGAAGTCCGCGCCTCGGACCTGGTGAAGATCAATGTCGAGGGCGAAATGGTCGACACCGGACGCAAGCCGCCGCAGCGCGTCAATCCGGCTGGCTTCACCATCCATTCTGCGATTCACATGCACCGGCCGGATCTCAACTTCGTGCTGCATACCCACACCGCGGCCGGCATGGCGGTGTCGGCGCAGGAACACGGCCTGCTGCCGATCACGCAGATCGCGATGAAGTTTTTCGGTCGCATCGGCTACCACGACTATGAGGGGCTCGCGCTCAATATCGGCGAGCGCGAACGCATCGTCGCGGATATGGGGCCGCACAACGCGCTGATCCTGCGCAACCACGGTCTGCTGGTCGGCGGGCCGACAGCCGCGCGCACCTTCAACTGGATCTATTTCCTGGAGCGCGCGTGCCAGGCGCAAGTGGCGGCCCTGGCGGGCGGCGCGAAGATCATCACGCCCTCCAAGGAGGTCTGCGAAATTTCGGAGAAGCAGGCCAACCGGACCTACGCACCGCATGAGGATCTCGCCTGGGACGCCTGCCTGCGGCTGATCGAGAATGATCCGATCGACTACCGCACCTAGCGCCGTGGCCCCCGTCGTCGCCTACCAACTCGAGGCCGCGAACCGCGCCCTGTTCGCCGCGCATGGGTCGCGGCCGAAGGTGATCGACTGCACCGGGCAGCCGGCGTGGCTGCCGCCGTCCGGCGCGAATGCGATCTTCACGTTCATTTCGGCGTGGTGGAAGGCGCCTGCCGAGCCACCGCCCGGGTGGCCGTTCGATGTGCGCTGGATCCAGCTCGCATCCGCCGGGGCGGATGCCGTGCCGCGCTGGGCCTATCAGGGCGTGACCGTCACGTGCAGCCGCGGCATCACCGCCGCTCCGATTGCCGAATACGTCATCAATGTCGTGATCGACCGCGAAAAGCGTTTGAGCGAGGTCCGCGTCGCGTCACGCGCGGAGGCGCTTCGCCTGCGCGACGAAGAACTCTGGCGCGCGATGGCGTTGGGCGGCGTGAAGGGCAAGACGCTCGGCCTGGTCGGATTGGGAGCCATCAGCCGCGAGGTCGCGATCCGCGCGCATGCCTTCGGCATGAAGGTCACGGCGATCCGGCGCAGCAATACGCCGTCGTCATTGGACTTCGTCGAGATGCGCCGCGACATCCACGCGCTGGTGGCAGATTGTGATCATCTGGTGCTGTGTGCGCCCGCGACAGCCCAAACCACAGGGCTCATCAACGATGCCGTGCTCGGCGGCGCGAAACCCGGGATGCATCTCGTGAATGTCTCGCGCGGCAAGCTGGTCGATCATGCGGCGCTGTCGCGCGCGCTGACGAGCGGCAAGGTCGGCTATGCAACGCTCGACGTCACCGAGCCGGAGCCGTTGCCGGACGGCCATGAATTCTATCACCACCCGAATGTGCGCCTGACGCCACATGTCGCCTGGTATTCTCCGAATCATCATGAACGGCTGACCGGCCAGATCATTCAGAACCTGGATCGCTTCGCGCGCGGTGAGCCCCTGGACAACGTCGTCGATCCGAACACCGGCTATTGATCGTCAATCATGCAATTTGACCCGAACACACTCTCGATCAAAGACACCCACAAGCTGATGATCTCGGTCATCGCGCCGCGACCGATCGCGTGGGTGGTGAGCCAGAATGCCAAGGGCCAGCTGAACGCCGCGCCGTTTTCATTCTTCAATATCGTCAGCGACGATCCGCCTTTGATCGGGATTTCCGTCGGCGGCGCGGAGCGCGGCGTGCCGGATTACAAGGACACGGCGCGCAACATTCAGGAGCATGGCGAGTTCGTTGTCAACATTGTCACTCGGGACATGATGGAGCAGATGGTCCGCACCGGCGTCGACTATCACCAGAGCGTCAACGAGCTGGAGGTCGCCGGCCTCGCCACCCTACCGTCGGTCACGGTCAAGCCGCCGCGCATCGCCGGCTGTCCCGCCTCGCTCGAATGCACCCGCTTCCAGGTGCTCGACTTCGCATCGCACCGGCAATTCATCATCGGGCGGATCAACATGATCCACGTCAAGGATGAGGCCGTGCTCGATGCAGCGAAATGCTACATCGACACGCCGAAACTCGACGCCGTCGGCAGGATGCACGGCGCCGGCTGGTACACCGAAATGAAGAGCTGGTTTCAGCTGCGCACGCCGCCGCGGCCCGATTAGCCAGGCAGCTGCACACATCTGAGGCACAGCGACCGGCCGCTATATCTTGCAGGCATGGCGACAACCCTAATCCCACTAGGCCTTCAGCCGGTGAACGGCCGATTGTCCCGGTGAATTTTCAAGGAGTTCTCCCATGAGCGTCGATCGATCAGGCCGCCTGGAAAAGACCCGCAGTCTCGGCTTGGTGATGTGCGTCGCCATTGCGATCGCACTCCCCACGATGGCGGCTGCCCAGAATTACCCCGATCGCGCGGTGCGAATGATCGTGCCATTTGCCACCGGCGGCGGCGTCGATGTGATGGCCCGGGCTTTGGCCAACGAGCTTCAGGCCAAGTGGAATCAGCCGGTTGTGGTCGAGAACCTGACCGGCGGCAACTCGACCATCGGAGCCAATACCGTCGCGCGCGCCAAGCCGGACGGCTACACGCTGCTATTCTCGACCGATCAGTCGATCACCGCTCCTTATTTCGTCAAGGACATCCCCTACGACCCGCTGAAGGATCTGGCGCCGGTCACGCTGGTGGCCGACGTGAGCCAGATCGTGATCGCGCATCCGTCGTTGCCCGTCAGCGACCTGAAGGGGTTGGTCGCCTGGGCGAAGCAGACCCGCCCAACCCTCAATTACGGTTCTTACGGCATCGGCAGCGCGATCCATCTATTCTACGAAGCGCTCAAGGCCGACACCGGAATCGAAATGGCGCATGTGCCCTATCGCGGCGCATCGCTGGTGTTCAGCGCACTGACCGCCAATGAAGTCCAACTGGCGCTGGCCGGCACGCAGAGCGCGCCGCCATTGGCGCAGGCCGGAAAGATCAAGCTGCTGGCGATGGACCGCCCGGAGCGGCACCCGCTATTCCCGGACGTCGAAACGCTTGCCGAGGCGGGCTTCCCGAATATCGGCCCGCGTCCCTGGTATGGCGTGCTCACCACCGCGGGCACGCCGCCCGCGGTGATTCAGAAAATCCAGAAGGACATTTCCGAGGCGCTCAACAACGAGCAGTTCAATCAGAAGAATCTCAAGCCGTTCGGTTACATTCCGACCAACATGCCGCCCGCGGAATTCACTGCCTTCGTCAAAAGCGATTACGAGCAGAAGGGACGTCTGGCGAAGATCGCGGGGACCAAGCCGGAGTAACGGCCTGGCCTTTCAGGTCCGAGACGGGACGAGGTAACGCTTTTCAAGCATCACGTGAATCCCCTTGTGCCCGTTCACCACCTGCGTGACGCGGAGATCGGCGGCAAGGCTGCAAAGCGTATAGGCATCCTCGCGTGAAATTCCGGTACGCAGGCAGATCAGCTTGATCATCTCGCGCAGCGCCAACACCACGCATTGATCGAGATCGGGGTCGAACGCCATCGTGATCATGTGCGTGTCGGTTTCCGCCATCGGCCATTCGATCGTCATGTCGGACCGCACGTGAAGCTCGAAGGTTCCGATCAGTCCGGTTTCGATCGCGTTGATGCAGACCTCGCCATCGCCTTGCGCGCCGTGGCCATCGCCGACGGAAAACAACGCGTCGTCGACCTGGATCGGAAGGAACAGCGTCGTCCCCGCAACCAGTTCCTTGTTGTCCATGTTGCCGCCGTTGGGTGCCGGTGGCCGGCTCGACACCGTGCCCGCGGCAGCCGGCGGCGCGACCACCATGATGCCGAAGAACGGGCGTAATGGAATCTCCGCGCCCCAGGCCATTGTCCCAACCATCCGCTCTCGATCGAGCGGGATATGGATTACGCGGGAGTTCGGGAAATCATCCGGCAATGCGCCAGCCCCAGGCCGGATCGCGTTGTAGCCCCAGTCGTAATGCAGTTCGATGGCTTTGATCCGGACCTCGAGAACCTGGCCGGCTTTGGCGCCGCGCACCGCGATCGGTCCGGTGCAGATATGCGGGCCGAGCTTTTGCGGCACATTGGCGTGAATGTCGGTCAAAGCCGCAGGGATCGTGAACGGAGTCTCCGGCGAGACCTTCGGAAGTTGCTCCGCGGATCCTGACACTGTCGAGATCACGACGGTATCGCCACTATTCACCGCCATCAGCGGCGGGAGCGCCGCGTCGAAGAACCCCCAGTGAACGGTTCGTGCCGATGCATCCAGGCGATGACCTGCCATGTTTAAATCTCTCAGTGCACGCGAACGACTCTTCGCCGATGCAGTTTATCACCGCAACAAGCGAAGAGAAGCCGGCGGCCCTGAGAGCCGCCAGCTTCGGTTGCTTCACGCAGCCATATCGAACACCAGCACCTCCGCGTCGTCCGACGTGCCGGTGAGCGCGATCTTCGCTCCGGCATCGAGCGCCACCCCGTCGCCGGGGCGGAGCTGTTCGCCGTTCAGCGTCACGCTGCCTTGCGCGACCTGGACCCAGCCGATGCGGCCGGCGCCCAGCGCGTGGGTCACGGTGCCGCCGTCACCCGGCCGTGTCGCGTAGAGATCGACGTCGCGGTGAATCGTCACCGATCCGTCGCGTCCGTCGCGCGAGCCGACCAGGCGGAGCTGGCCGCGCTTGCTGGGCGCATCGAAGCTCTTCTGCTCGTAGCCCGGCGCAAGCCCGTTCTTTTCCGGCACGATCCAGATTTGCAGGAAATGCACCGGCTCGGTCTGCGAGGCGTTGAACTCACTGTGCCGGATTCCAGTGCCCGCCGACATGCGCTGCACGTCGCCCGGCCGGATTTCCGAACCGGTGCCGATGCTGTCGCGATGCGCGAGCGCGCCTTCCAGCACATAGGAGATGATCTCCATGTTTTGGTGCGGATGGGTCGGGAAACCGCCGCCGCCGATGACGCGGTCGTCATTGATGACCCGCAGCGGCCCGAACCCCATGTATTTCGGGTCGTGATAATGGCCGAACGAGAAGGTGTGGTGGCTGTCGAGCCAGCCGAGATCGACACGTCCGCGGTCCTCGGCTTTGCGCAGGTTGAGCATGGCTTGTCTCCTAATTCACCGGCCACGACGCCGGCCTCGGACCTACACCTAAGGACCTGACGGCGCTTGGACAATCCTGCTTATTTTGGACATTCTGGTTCCAGATTGGATACAATAGTCCAATGGACAAGCTCGACGCCATGACCGCCTTCGCCCGCGTGGTGTCGGCGGGAAGCTATGCCGAAGCCGCGCGCCGCATGGGGCTGACGCGCTCCGCGGTGAGCAAGGCGGTCGCCGAACTGGAGCATCTGCTTGGCGCGCGGCTGCTCGATCGCACCACACGGCGCGTCGCCCCGACCGAAGCCGGCCGCGCCTATTACGAGCGCATTACCGGGATCCTCGCCGATGTCGAAGCCACCGAAAGCGCAGTGTCGCGGCTGCACGAGGAGCCGAGAGGACTGTTAAAGGTCAACGCGCCAATGTCGTTCGGCACGCTCTATCTCGGAGCGGCGATCGCTGAATTCATGGTCGCCTATCCCGATCTGCGCATCGAGTTGATCCTCAATGACCGCTTCATCGATCCGCTCGAGGAAGGCGTCGATGTCACGGTGCGGATCGGCGCGCTGCCGGATTCAAGCCTCATTGCGCGCAAGCTCGCCCCGGCGCGGCGCGTACTGGCGGCGTCGCCGGATTATCTCAAAAAGCACGGCACACCGAAGTCCGCGGACGACCTGATCCAGCACCGCGCGCTGAGTTTCGGACATTCGCAGGCGGCGCAGCATTTCGAGCTGGCCTATCGCGGTGAGACTGTGTCAGTGCCGGTCAAGTCGTGGCTCTGCTCGAACAACGGCGACGTGCTACGCGCGGCAGCCCTGCACGGCAACGGCATCACATTGCTGCCGACCTTCCTGATCGGTCCGGACATTGCGGCGCACAAGCTCGCACCCGTGCTCCCGGATTACGAACCGATCAGTCTAGGCGTCTACGCGATCTTCGCGCCGAACCGTTATCTCGCCGCGAAGACGCGGGTGTTCATAGATTTCCTGGCCGAACGCTTCGGATCCGAGCCGGCGTGGGATCGGTTCTAACCGCCCGCACTTCAGAGTTAGCCATTGAGCCAAAGCCGGGTTACGTTTGGTCTCGATCAGACATCAGGAGACGTCATGACGACCGCCCCGACCGCTGCCCCCGTACCACTGACCTATGGCGCGCCGATTTCGCTGGAGACCGCGAAAAAGGTGATGGCGGCCGCTGAGGCCGAGGCGGAGAAGAACAAATGGCCGATGGCGATCGCCATCGTCGACAGCGGCGGCCATCTGGTGATGCTGCACCGGCTCGACAATACGCAGATCGCCTCGGCGCGCGTCTGCGAGGAAAAGGCGCGCACCGCGCTGGAATTCCGCCGGCCGACCAGGGCGCTGGAAGACATGCTGGCCGCCGGCGGCGCGGGACTGAAGGTCCTGACATTCGGAATGAATGTCGGCGAAGGCGGTATACCGATCGTGGTCGATGGCAAGGTCATCGGCGCCATCGGCCTCTCCGGCATGGCCGCGCATCAGGACACCGCGGTCGCGATGGCGGGGATCGCCGCGCTCGCGAAATAGCGACCGCCAAACGCGTGTCGCTCAGTCGCGTTGGGCGAGCCAGCGATCCTCGTCCGCGTGGAAGGCGTCCAACTGATCAGGCCGGTCATCGCCAAGCAGATCCGGGTTCACGGTCACCCCGCGGCTGGTCTGGATGTAGGCGAGGAAGCGATAGGACGGACGGAAGGTGGAGAGCAGCGCTGCGTCGATCGGCAGGTTTTCGCCAGGATTGACCGGACGCATGATGTCCCGCTCGAAGAAGACTTCAAAGCTCAGCAGCTTCCAGACCCCATTCTTTCGCACGGCGCGCGAGAAAAACCGGCAGAAGACGTGGAAGTCGATTTCCACGCCCTCGAGCTTCGCCCGGTTGAAGATCATCGCCGGGCTCTCGACCGTCGCGCGGTCGCCGGCAACCTGGGCAAAGGCCGGGAACACCCAGTGCTTGCTGTTGCCGGTCGAGCTCATCCACTTGCGTGTTGCCTCGACATAGGCTTCTCCACCACGCCCGTCGAACCAGCTGGTTCGGATATAAGCATCGTCGTCGAAGCAATCGCGCATGACGTCGAAGCGGCGCTGGTCTCGCGCGAAGCGCTCGCGCCGCACCAGATCGAACAGCTCCTCACGGTCGAGCAGCGCCTGGAGGCGGCCATTGCTGTCGGGTTGCATCGCCCGTCAGGTCCGCTCGACGATGCCGGCCGCCACCAGCGGCCGGATCGAGCTGATCTCCAGCTCGGTTGCCTCGGCCAGTTCCTCGGGCGTGCTGCCGATCGGCGTCATCGAGATGTCCGCAAGCTTCTTCTGGGCTTGCGGCGTCGCGAGCCACGTTTTCAACGTCGTGACGATCTTCATCGTGATGTCGCGCGGCATGCCCTTGGGCCCGACGGCGGCGAACCAGCCGGTCACATTGAAACCGTCAATTCCCTGCTCCGCCACGGTCGGAAGGCTCGGCAACCGCGGCGCCCGCTTCAACGACGTCGCGGCGATCGCGCGGACTTTTCCTTCCTCGATGTTCTGAAGATAATTCGACGCGGTATCGACCCCGAACTGAACATGACCGCCGAGAAGGTCGGTCAGCAGCGGCGGCGAGCCCTTGTAGGGAATGTGAGTGAGCTTGATGCCGGCCCGGCTCGCCAGGATCGCGGCGGCGATGTGCCCCTTGGTGCCCGCGCCTGGATTACCGATATTGGCCTTGTCCGGATTGGCTCTCGCGTAGGCGATGAAGTCCTTGATCGAGTGCACCGGCACATTGGTCGCGCAGGTGAGCAGAAGCGGCGTTTCGGTCACCAGCGAGATCGGCGTGAAATCGAGCTGCGGATCGTATGAGAGATCCTTCTGCACCACTTTGTTGGCGGCAAGCGGCGCGCTGCCGCTGACCAGGATGGTGTAACCGTCAGGGTTGGACCTTGCCAGCTTGGCGCCCCCCAACGCTCCGGCCGCGCCGGCAATGTTCTCGATGATGAATTTCTGCCCGAGAGACTCGGTCAAGGCATCGGCGACCATGCGCGCGATGATGTCGCTGCCGCCGCCCGGCGGATAGGGCGAGATCACGGTCGCAGTCCTGGTCGGCCAGGTGTCGGCCACACCGATGCCGGTCGAGGCCAGCAGAGACGCCGCCCCTCCCATCACAACGACGTCACGCCTGGTGGGTGCCATTGCCGCGTCTCCCCCTGTTGGATTCCGCACCATTGATCGTCCGGTACGGATGCGGGGAGACTAGACCGCGACAGGTTGAAGCGATCCGCGAAGTGCGATCGTTTCGGCATTCGAAACGGCACGATGAAGGCCGGCGGCGATCAGCGCGCCGCCAAAATAGGAGCCTGGCCGAAAGCGTTGCGCTGCGTTCAGTCCCAGGGCGAGAGCGCGGCGGCGCCGCGTCCGGCGATGCCGCCACCGACAATGCATTCGGAGAGGTTGCCGCCGGAGAGATAGAGAAAGCCGAAACCGCTGCCCAGTTCGCCGGCGGAATAGAGCCGCGAGATCGGCGCGTTGAACACGTCGATGACCTGCTGCCGGGCATTATGCACCGGGCCGCCCTGAGTGTTGGACACCATCGGATAAAGATCGCCGACATAATAAGGCGGCGTGTCGAGCGGCATCATCGTGCCCGACGGACGGCCGAACTCTTCGTCCTTGTTGCGGGCGCAGGATTCATTCCAGCGCGCGACGGTGGCTTCGAGGATCGCGGCATCGACGCCGAGGTGCTGCGCCAGCCCGGCAATCGTGTCGGCCTTCTTGATGATGCCGAGCTCGACTTCGCGCAGGTTGTCGTCACTCCATTCGAACGTGATGCCGAGCTTGTTGTAGATCGCCTGGCCGACCGGATAGAGCTTGCGTCCATTCTCGTCGTAGATCATCCGCGACGGGATGCGCGGGAAAATCTGTCGCGCCGAGTCGTAATGCTCCATCGGACGGTGCGTCGTGTCCTGGGCATACGGCGTGTACTCATTCATGTAGCGGCGGCCGTCCTGGTCGACGATGATCCAGGCCATTTGAACCTTGGCTTTGTGCTCAAGGCCGGGAAACCAATCGGGCAGCCGCTTGGCGCGCACCGACAGCTCGATCGCCGGATCGGGATACTTGAAGCCGTAGGCGCCGTGGTAATGCCACATGTGCCACAGCTCGGCGCCGAGATCCTGCGCCATGCGGATGCCGTCGCCGGTATTCGCGGTCGTCGCGACCGGAAGCACCGGAGACTTCTCCCAGTATTGCTCCTTCATCGACGTGCTCGACTCGAAGCCGCCACAGGCCAGGATCACCGCGCGCCGGGCTTTCACCGCGACAGCGTTTCCGCTCTTGTCTTTGAAGCGAACCCCGAGCACCTCGCGATCGTGGTTCGCGATCAGCCGCTCGGCGGGGAAATCGCAACGCACCTCGATATTGCGCTTGGCGATATTGTCCTGCAGCACCTTGAGCACGCGCCAGCCATTGCCGGAACGGCCGCCGCGCATATGCGGATAGAGCATGCGTGAATCGTCGTAACCCGGCACCTGCGCGATGTTGGTGTCGTAGAACGTGTCGTAACCGGGGAACGGATAATTGCCGCCATTGTCGCGGGTCTCGACCACGGCGTTGCTGACTTTCGCGAGCTCGCGGATCTCCGCCTCGATCTTGGTCATCCCATCGGCCAGCGCACGGCTGATGTCGTCCGGCGTGCGGCCGGCATTGGTCGCCTTCAGATAGGCGAAGGCAGCGTCGGCATCATGCGCGCTGCGCATCGATCCATAGGAGCAGATCGAGATGCCGCCGGGGATCGGCTGCTTCTCGGCGAGCAGCACGCGGCAGCCGGCATCGGCCGCATGAATTGCGGCGAACGCTCCCGCAAATCCGAAACCGACGACGACGACGTCGAAGGATTCATCGAATGCGGGAACACCGCCATTAGCCGAACTTGATTGCGCCATCGTAGGTCAGCACCGCTTCGAGAGACCGATTGTCACTTGGCCGGCGTGGGCGTTGGAAACAGAAACGCCGCCGGATCGATTCCCGTGATGCCGACCGCCTGCTCGCCGGCGATCGAGACCAGATCGGTCACCAAGTCCTGCGTCGGCTTGAGCAGGTCCGCCCGATACGCCGGATTGCTGTATTTGCGCGCATGCTCGCGATAGGCGACGATCAACGCGGGGTCGGTGATGCGGATGCGTTCCGCAAGCGTCGGCCACAGGCTGTCGTCGGTCTTGAGCAGTTGATAGGCCTCGTTTAGCATCGCCGAGAGGCGTCCAACGGCTTCCGGATTGGCCTTGCTCCACTTTTCGCTGAGCATCCAGGTCAGATAGAACGGATCGGCGCCGAGGCCGGCTTTCTTCATCAGGTCCGGAAGATAGCTGACGACGCGCTGTTCGTTGCGCGACACCGGCGCGAGCGTGAGCGTGCTGAACTGAAAGATGGCGTCGACCTCTCCCTTGGTCAGGAATTGGCCGAGCAGCGGCGGCGCGCCCTGGACCAGCGTCGCATCCTTCTCGAGATCGATGTTGTAGCCCTTCTTGCCCGCGACGCGGACGATCAGCCAATCCAGGAAGGTGGTGCCGAAGTTGCCGACCTTCTTGCCCTTCAGATCCTCGAAGGTCTTGATTGAAGAATCCGCCTTGGTGACGAACAGATTGTTGTAGCCCATGAATCCGTGAACCGCCTGGATGCCGACGCCGGCTTTGCGCTGGCGCATCAGGTCGATGAAATTGCCGCCGGCGATGTCGGCCGCATCCGACCGAATCATGGTGTATTGCTGGCCCGGCGCAGCGAAGTCGATGATCTCGATCTGAATGCCATATTTCTTGTCGAGGCCGCCCTTCTGAATGGCGTAAGGCACCTCCGATTGTCCACCTGAGGTGATGACGGCAAACCGCAGAACCGGATCCGCGCTGTGCGCCTCGCCGGACAAGCCGATGGCGCCGAGCGCCAGAGCAAAACTGAATGCAGTGAATGTCCGCATGCGTGTCATGTCATCTCTCGTCTGTTGTCCGGTCCGTGACGTCTCGTCAGGCCGGCTCGTCCGGGGACCATTCCACAATGTCGGGACTGGTCGACTGATAGGTGAGCACCTGCAATTCAAATCCGCTCGGGTCGCTCAGCAGCATGCTGCGCGCCTGGGCGTCCTTCAATTCCACCGGGCCACGGGTCACGGACCATCCTTTGTCGATCAGGTCCTTCGCGGTGTCCTCGGCATCCGCGCTCCGGAACGCGACATGGAGATATCGCGGCACGGTCGCTTCGGCATTCTCGATCAATTCAAGTTTCATGCCATTGGGGTCGCCGACCATCGCCATGCGGGTGCCGGTGCGCAACGCCGTCGCGCGCCGCAGCAGCTTCATGCCGCCGGTCCCGACCAGAAGATCGATATAGCGGTCGATGTCCGCCACCTCGATGGCGACGTGATCCATCTTTGTGAGGCTCATTGGCGTGTTACCGCTGAGCGCAGCCGGCCGCGGCTGAGCAGGTTGTAAGGATCGAGCTCGGACTTCAGGCGCACGATCGGCTCGACATTCGAGAATAGGCCATTCTCTTCAATGACGTTGGTATGCGCATTCTGGTACTTGATGCCGGCGCCATCGCAGAATGCGTGGATCTCGTCGACCTTGCCGTGTTCCGAGCCATTGCGCACGACGCACAACGCCGCCGGCAGCGAGTCGCCATTTTTGATTCCAAGTGCGCGCAGCATCCAGGGCGAGCGAATGAACTTCATTTCGAACAGCAATTCGTCCCCGAACCGCTCCTTGAGCAGCCGCACGGTCTCATCCGGCCTGTCGGCGTCATAATAGATATGGCAGAACGCCGCCTCCGGCAGGTAGCGTTTCACCCAGAGCATGCGGTGGCCATAGACCATCTGCGCGACGGACGGCTTGCCGGTCGATGTCGGCTTCCAGACCTGCCACTCGACCAGTGACCCGCCATGCGATTCAGCAAGCTTGCTCGCGTCGGAAAACTGATCGCGATCGATGATCAGCAGCACACCGGCGCCCGGCTGCATGATCGACGACAACTGGCGCAGCCCCGGCATCAGTCCCTCGTCCTGGGCCGTCGCGACGCGCAGGCGATAGCGCATGTCGTTGGAGATCTCCTGCACGAAGGCCGATGCCTGAGCGAACTTCGGAAAAAAGCCGACGACTTCGAGCCATTCATGCAGCGGATCGGCGCGCATGGTCGTCTCGGTGACGATGCCGACCGTGCCGAAGGTATGAAGCAATGGATCGATCTCATGCCCGCGAAATGTCAGCGTGCGCGGCTTTTCCTCGACCGTGACGACGCGGACTTCCTCAACGAGGCCGTCCCACACCGCGCCATGCACGCTGCTGCCAAGACCGGCGTGACCGCCGCAGAGCCAGCCGCCGATCGTCGCGACCGAGTAGGTCGTGGTGAGCACCGGCATTTCCTGGCCCTTGTCGCGGGCGGCGCGTTCCATCTTGCCTTGCAGCGTGCCGGCCGGGGCGCGCACGCTGCCATCCTTGACCTCCGGCTCGCCGGTCAAGCCGCGGAAGTCGATGATCAGTCCGCCTTCCTCCGGCGCCAGCAAACCAAAATTCGACGTGCCGGCGCCGCGCGGCGTCATCGCCACCCGGTGCCGTGCGGCAATCGCCGCCATCTGCCGGACGTCATCCTCGCTGGAAGGCCGGATCACGGCCTGGACGCCGAGCTTGGCGCCTTCCTTTGCGTTTCGGCGATCAAGCTCGCGCTGCAGCACCGGCGAGAGCCACGACTCGTCCTGCATCAGCTTGATGATGTCTTCGCTGGAAGAACGGACCGCCTGGTCGCCAAGCGTTTCGCGCAGCTCGCGGACAACTTCGGATTCGCCGGAATTCATGCTCGTCACCTCTGCCTCAGCGGCCGATCGCGCGGTCGGCCGCAGCGAGCGCCGCGGCGATTTCGTCGCGCGCCTTGCCGTCCAACGGTCCCTGCGGCGGGATCGGATCGCCGACATCATAGCCCCGCAACTGCAGCGCCGTCTTGATGCAGGCCGCGAGCGGATAGCGGCGGAAACACTCGTTGATTGCCCAAAGCGGCCGCTGCAACTCCATGGCGCTGGCGATGTCGCCGCTTTTGACCCGGCGGTAGAGCTCGGCCGCCGCCTGCGGGATTACGCAGGCCGGGCCTGCCATCCAGCCGACGCCGCCAAGCAGAAACACGAAGGCCGGGATATGAGCCGAAGCGCTGAACACTTCGAGCTTTGCGCCGAAGCGATTGGTCAATGACAGGATGCGGCCGGTGTCGCTGGTCGCATCCTTGATGTAGCGGATGTTGGGAAGGTCCGAGAGCGCCATCAGGCTTTCGGTCGTGAAGTCGCTGCCGAGCAGCGCCGGGTTGGTATAGAGCACGATCGGCAGCGAGACCGCGCGGGCGACGTCGCCGAAATAGCTGATGGTGCCTTTTTCGGTGACCGGAAACGCGTTCTGGCGCATCACCACCAGGCCATTCGCGCCGAGCTGCTCCAATTCCTTCGCCTGATCGACGGCGTCGAAGGTGGAAAAGGCGGTCATGCCGGGCACCACCGGGACGCGGCCGGCGGTGGCGCGCACGGTTGCCGACACGATCGCGCGGCGCTGCGCAGGGCTGATATACATCACCTCGCCGGTGCTGCCGAGCGGCGTGATGCCGTCGACACCAGCTTCGATCAGGTCGTTCACCAGCTTCTCGATCAGCGCTTCATCGACGCGTCCGCTGCTGTCGATCGGCGAGACCAGATACGGGTAAATTCCATGCGGCAGGGAATAGTCGGTCATGCGGCGATCTCTTTGGAGCGACCATTGTCGATAAACAAGCGGACGCGGGCTGCAACTTCCGCGAGCCTCGGATCGTCCGCGCTACGCGGGCGCGGCAGATCGATATCGACTTCGGCCATCACGGTTCCGGGATGCGCGGTCATCACGATCACACGCTCGGCCAGATAGCAAGCTTCCGGGATATTGTGGGTGACGAACAGGATCGTGCGCGCCCGCTGCGCGCAAAGCGCCACCAGTTCTTCACGCAAGCGCGCCGCGGTCAGCTCATCGAGCGCCGAGAACGGCTCGTCCATCAGCAGCAGATCGGGGTCGACCGCGAGCGCACGCGCCAGCGAGACCCGCTGCTGCATGCCGCCGGACAGCTGGCTCGGATAGCGGTTGGCGGCGGGCCCCAGCCCGACCAGATCGAGCATCTCTCCGGCCCGGCGCCGCGCCTCCTGCCGGCTGACGCCGCGCGCCTCGAGCACGAAGGAAACATTGTCGCGCGCCGAGCGCCACGGCAGCAGCCGCGGCTGCTGAAACAGACATGCCAATTTGGCGTTGGCCGGATCACGCGTGAACGTTCCCTGGAACTGCGTGTCCAGGCCGGCGGCGATGTGCAGCAATGTCGACTTGCCGCAGCCGCTGGGCCCGACGATCGCCGTGAAGCTGCCCGGCTCCAGCGTGAGGTCGACGCCGGCCAGCGCCGTGGTGGTGTGCTGGCCGCTGCGGAAGGTCCGTCCGATAGTCTTGAAGACGAGGCGTGCGGTCATTTGGCTTCTTCCCGGCGCCAGCGGAACACCCAGCGCTCCAACGGGCGCAACACGCCGAATTCGAACGCCAGCATCAGCGCGATGAATGGCAGCGCCGCCGCCACCACGCGCTGCATGTCGACAAGATTATAGAAATACTGGATGCGGTAGCCGACGCCCGAGGAGCGCCCGAGCAGCTCTACGAAAATCATGATGCGCCACGTCAGCGAAAGCCCGGTGCGCGCCGCGGTGAAAATGAACGGCGTGGTCTGCGGCAGGATCACCCGCGTCAGCACCGTCAGCCGCGGCACGGCGAACACCCGAGCCATTTCCTGCAGGTCTGGATTGATCGACCGGATGCCGTCCCAGACCGCGTAGATCATCGGCGGTGCAACGATGAACGCGGTGCCGATCATCGCCGCGTGATCGTTGATCCCCACGGAAAGATAGACCACCACGATCACCACCAGGGAGGGGATCGACGCGCCGATTGTCACCCAGGGTCCGAACAGCCGCTCAGCAACGCGCGACCGCCCGAGCAGCGCGCCGGCAACGATGCTGACCACAAGAGCGATCAGGAACGCGCCGCCGATGCGATAGGCCGTGATGCCGATATCCGACCAGAGATAGCCCTCCTTGTGCGCCTGCTCGATCGCCAGGATCGAAGCGACCGGCCCCGGGAGAACATCGACGCCGACGCGCCGGGAGATCAGTTCCCAGACCAGGCCGAGCAGAAATAGCGACGTACCGAGGTAGAGGCTGTTGCGCAGGGCGGTAGCAATGGACTTGCGACCGTCGCCCGCCAGTTCGGCTTCCAGAGTTGGATCGGCCGACGGCGCCGCGGCGAGGACATCCGTCATGACCGGCGCGCTTCCGTGATCGATCGCAGGCGCAGGTCGCGTTGGCGCCGCTTGGTCTTTCGCAAGTCTATCCCCTTGGCTTAGAAATAATAGGCAGCTCCATTGCAGGG
>CANKHJ010000030.1 GCA_947481635.1 Bradyrhizobiaceae bacterium | reverse complement strand
TTTCCGATCTGCCGCGCGGCAAGCTGCCGATCGGCCAGTATCTCGAACTGGCCCGGCGGCTACGGTCCGAGGATTACGGCACCGCGCTGGTGATGCTGCGCACCTGGAAATCCGCGCTTGCCCCATTCCTGGCCGGCATCCCGGAGCGGACCGGCTTTATCGGCGAGGGCCGGTTTCTGCTGCTCAATGACCTGCGCCGCGGCGAACGCTCGCTCGAACGCATGATCGACTGCATGGGCGCGCTGGCGCTGCCGCCGGGAGCAAAGCTTCCAGCCGAATGGCCGGAACCGCAGATCGTCGTCCCCGCTGCCAAGGCTCTCGCATGGCGCGCGCAACGCAGGCTCACCGAGTCGCGACAGGTCGTGGCGCTGGCGCCAGGCGCTGTCGGGCCGGGCAAGCAATGGCCGACCGCGCATTATGCGCAGGTCGCGCGCGCGCTGGCGGATGACGGCGTCGCGGTCTGGGTGCTGGGCGGACCGCAGGAGAAGCCACTCGCGGCCGAGATCGGCAGCGCCGGCCCGCACGTGGTCGACCTCACCGGAAACAATCTCGGCGACGCCGTGGTCGCGCTCAGCATCGCGAACGCTGCGGTGACCAATGATTCCGGCCTGATGCATATCAGCGCCGCGATTGGGACCCGGACGGTCGCGGTGTTCGGCCCGACCAGCCCACGGCTGTGGGGACCGCTCAATCCGCTTGCCGCCGCGCTCGAACCGCCCGGCGAATTCGCCGACGTGAAGCAACGGCGCTCGGCCGATGTTGCGCCGGAGCGCGTGATCGCCGCTTTGCGCTCCGCGCTGGCGTGATCAGCGATCGAGCAGCGCCGCGTATACTGCGACGGTCTGCTGGCATTCCGCATCGATGCTGAATTCCGCCACCGCGCGCTCGCGCGCGCGTGCGCCCATCGCGGCCGCGCGCTGCGGCTCGCGCATCAGCGGTTCGAGGGCTGTGACCAACGCATCGACATCGTCAGTCGGAATGAGCACGCCGGTCTCACCATTGGCTACGACGCGTTCCGCCGCGCCGGCGCGCGCCGCGACCAAGGCCGCGCCCGACGCCATCGCTTCGAGCAACGTGAGGCCGAAACCCTCGTTGCGCGACGTGAAGGCGTAGATCGTGATGCGCTGATACCAGCGCGGCATTTCCTGGGTCTCCACTTCACCGAGAAACCGCACGCGATCCGCAAGCCCCGCAGCCGCGGCGCGCGCTTGCAGGCCGCGCAGGAAGGCGTGATCGTCGGCTGCGCCGGTGATGACCGCGGTGAAGTCCGGGTGAAGCGGCAGCAGGCGGCACATCGCCGCGACGAAAACATCCGTGCCCTTTTGCGGACGAACGCGCCCGAAGCACCCGATGGCGTAACGGCCGGGCAATCCGGTCGCGGCATAGGCGGCGTCGCGATCTGCCGGCGGGCGATACGCATCGGTGTCGACGCCATGCAGGATGATGGTCGCGGGACGGTCAAGGTAACTCGCCGAGATGTCGCTGGTCGCGATGATCGAATCCATGCGCCGCATCAGCCAGCGCGAGATCCAGGTGTGGTGGCGTTGCGCGGCGGAGGTGAAGACCAGCCGGAAATGCCATCCCAAGCGAACCAGCAGCCAGCCGATGATCATCTCGTCGTTGCGCCGCGCGTGCCAGATGCGCTGCCGCCGCCGCGCCGCGCGAAACCGCAGCACCAGCATCTCGCGCCAGGTCAGGCGGTCGACACCGGGCGGCGCATCATTGCCGAACCAGGCGGTCGCGCAGAGCCGCGCCAGGCGCGGTGCGACCGCGCGATTCGCGGCGGTCACGCCCGAATAACGCCTGTGCAGGTTGGGAATGATGACGTCGAGGGTGGCGAGGTCCCGGGGCTCCATAGGCCGCTTTTAGCTTGAAAATCGCCCGTGGCACAGGCAAGCAGGGCCCATGCTCAGCCCCCTCTGGCAACGACGGCTTACGCACAAGGACGGTGCGAGAATACTGGTGACGCGGCTCGTGACCGAATATGGCCGCGAGCATTGGCGCAGCTATCTGCTGGCTTTCGTGCTGATGGCGGTCGCGGCCGGCTGCACCGCCGCTTCCGCCTACCTGATCGGCGAGGTGGTCAATTCCGCCTACGTCAAGCGCGACATCAACGGCATTTTCATCCTCGGCGCCGTCACCGTGGTGCTGTTCACGGCCAAGGGCATCGCGACCTATGGCCATGCGGTGCTGCTGTCGAAGATCGGCAACCGAATCGTCGCCGAAAATCAGCGGCGGATGTTCGCCAAGCTGCTGTCGGAGAGTCTCGGTTTCTTCTCCGACCGGCATAGTTCGGAATTCATCGCCCGCCTCAGCACTGGCGCGGCCTCCGCGACCGCCGTACTCAATCTGCTGATCACCGCGGTCGGCCGCGATCTGCTGTCGCTGATCGGCTTGGTCACCGTAATGGTGATCCAGGATCCCCTGATGTCGCTGGTCGGCCTCGTGATCATGCCGCCTGCGCTGATATTCCTGCGCAAGCTGGTGCGCCGCGTGAAGGGCATCGCCTACGGCCAGTTCATCGGCGGCACGCGCATTCTCGAAACCCTGCAGGAAACCCTGCAAGGCATCCGCACCGTGAAGGCCTTCACGCTCGAAGACACGATGCGCAAGCGCTTCGACGAGAGCGTCGCGACCGTCGAGCGTGAGTCCAACACGATGGCGCGGGTCGCCAATCGCGCCAGTCCGCTGATGGAGTCGCTCGGCGGCATCGCGATCTCGCTCGCCTTCGTCTATGGCGGCTATCGTATCATCGCGACCAATACCGCGCCCGGCGAATTCTTCTCCTTCATCACCGCGTTCCTGCTGGCCTATGAGCCGGCCAAGCGCCTCGCGCGCTTCAACATCGATCTGCATAGCGGCCTGGTCGGCGTGCGCATCCTCTACGAGTTGATCGACGCGCCGCCGAGCGAGCCGTCCGACCAGGGCCGGCCGCCGTTGAAGCTCGACAATGCGCGCGTCGAATTCGCGAATGTCCGTTTTTCCTATCGGCCGGGCGAGCCGGTGTTGCGCGACCTGTCATTCGTCGCGCAGCCCGGTCAGATGACTGCATTGGTCGGGCCGTCAGGCGGGGGCAAGTCGACCATCCTCAGCTTGATATTGCGGCTCCACGAAACCGAGGCCGGGACGGTTCTGATCGACGGCCAGGACATCGCCGGCGTCACGCGCGATTCTTTGCGTCGCCAGATCGGCTATGTCGGACAGGACGTGTTCCTGTTCCGCGGTTCGGTGCGCGAGAATATTGCATTCGGAAAATCCGACGCCACCGAGAGTGAAATCGTCGCCGCGGCCAAGGCCGCCTACGCACACGATTTCATCCTGACCTTCCCGAACGGATATGACACGCCGGTGGGCGAACATGGATTGCAGCTCTCGGGGGGACAGCGGCAGCGCATCTCGGTGGCGCGCGCGCTGATCAAGAATGCGCCGATCATCCTGCTCGACGAGGCGACCGCATCGCTGGATTCAGAATCCGAGCAGCAGGTGCAAGGCGCTTTGGAGCACCTCTGCCACAACCGCACCACCATCGCGATCGCGCATCGGCTGCACACGGTCGCGCATGCCGACCGGATCCTGGTGGTCGAGGACGGCGTGATCGTGGAATCCGGACGGCACGAGGAATTGCTGCGCGAGGGCCGGCGCTACGCGTCGTTTTACCGGTTGCAATTGCAGAGCCAGGAAGCCCGCGCGCCGGTCGCTGCCGCCGAATAGCCGGGCGCGCGGAAACGCGCCCGGCCTTTCGCCGCTTACTTCAGCAATCCGTCGACCTTCATCGCCTCGGTCACGGCCGGACGCGCCTGCACCCGCGCCATGTAAGCCTGGATATTCGGATATGGCGCGAGATCGATCTCAAGCCTCCCGGTCCAGCGCAGGACCGTGAACAGGTAGGCATCCGCCACCGTGAACTTGTCGCCCATCAAATACTCCTTCTTGGCCAGATGCGCGTCGATCGCTTTGAAGCGGACGGCGAGGCCTTCCTTGACCGCCTTCTTCCAGTCGTCCGGCATGTTCGGCCGGAACATCGATCCCAGGTTCTTGTGCAGCTCGGACGTCGTATGATTGAGCCACTCCAGGGTCTTGTAGCGCTCCATTGATCCGGCCGGCGCCAGCAGCCCCGACGCCGGGTTCTGATCGGCGATGTATTGGACGATCACCGGTCCTTCGCTCAGGCGTTCGCCATTGTCGAGCTCGAGCAGCGGCACCTGCCCCTTGAAGGTGACCTGCCAGTAATCATCACCGGACTTGGTCTTTTTCTCGCGGAGATCGACCGATTCGAGGTCGAATTTGGCGCCGGCTTCACGCAACACGATATGCGGCGACAGCGAGCAGGAGCCAGCGGCGGAATAAAGCTTCATGGAGCGTTCCTCTTGGTTCGAAAAGCGGCGGAGCAGCCGTTCGGTTCTTGATTGAGAAGGGATAATCGTGGCTCGGACGCCACGGAAGCCACCGAGGAGGCACAGGCGGGAACCCGGGTGCTTCAGCGACGTTAGCAATCGGTTTACCGATTCAGCGTGAGGTAGGCCAGCCGCCGGGGTTCAACACGTTGAGAGGAGGCCTTCATGGCTTCGTTCACGGCCGAATACCGCGACTTCGAACTCCCCTGGCGTCCGGCCCCGCCGGTCGCCCCGGACATCCGGGCCACAGCCATAGGCCTTGCCGCCTCCCCGGTGCGGGCCATGGCGGACCTGCTGGCCCGTCGCAAGCCGGGCTCCGACGCCGAGGCGCTGAAACTGCTGCGCCACGCGTTTCCGGACTTCCCTTTGTCGGCCCGGATCGTCGCTTTGGCTCACATGCCGAGATAGGCCTGCCGGACCCTGTCGTCGTTCAGCAGCGCCTCGCCGGTGCCTGACAGCGTAATTCGTCCGTTCTCCAGGACATAGGCGCGGCTCGCCAGCTTGAGCGATACCGCCACGTTCTGCTCGACCAACACGCAGGTCAGACCATCCCGGTTGAGGTCTCGGATCGTGCGCAGCACATCCTGCACAATCGCCGGCGCGAGCCCCAGCGACGGCTCGTCGAACATCACCAGTTCCGGCTCGCCCATCAGACAGCGGCTGATCGCCAGCATCTGCTGCTCGCCGCCCGACAGCGTGCCGGCGGCCTGCCCGGCGCGCTCCTTCAGCACTGGAAACATAGCGAGCACGCGCTCCAGGTTGCGCGCGCGATGCGGCTTGGCGCGTGGGATCACCGCGCCCATTTCGAGATTTTCCATCACCGACAGCGATGGAAACACCTGACGGCCTTCCGCGACCTGCCCAATGCCGAGATTGCAGACGCGGTAGCTTGGCCAGCCGGTGATATCTTCGCCCTTGAAGGTGATGCTGCCGCGCCCCGGCTTATACATCCCGGCAATGGTACGGATCAGCGAGGTCTTACCGGCGCCATTAGCGCCGACGATCGCGACGATCGCACCGGCCTCGATGTCGAGCGAGACGCCGTCGAGCGCCTGGGCATCGCCGTGAAACACGTCGAGCTCTGACACCTGAAGCATCATTCCAGCACCTCGGCGCCGAGGTAAGACTCAATCACCGCCGGCTCGCGCACCACCTGCGCCGGCGTCCCCTCCGCGATCTTGGCGCCGTGATGCAGCACCAGCACGCGCGAGGCGAGCGCCATCACCGCACGCATCACGTGTTCGATCAGCAGGATGGTGAGACCGGTCTCGCGATTGAGTTCGGTGAGAATCGCAACGATCCGGTCGGTCTCGGACGGGCGCAGCCCCGCCATCACCTCGTCGAGCAGCAGCAGTTTCGGATCGGTCGCAAGTGCGCGCGCGACTTCCAGCCGCTTGCGATCCGGCAGCGTCAGCGTCGATGCGAGGTGGCTGCGCTTGGGAAACAGATCGAGCCGCGAGAGAATCTCATGGGCATGCCGGCGTGCCGCCGCGACGTCCGGGCGATGCAGCAAGGCGCCGACGATCACGTTGTCCTCGACCGACAATCCGGGGAAAGGCCGCACGATCTGAAAGGTGCGGCCGATGCCCCGCCGGCACACGCCATCCGGCGTCTCGCCGTCGATCCGCGACCCATTGAAGGCGATCGTGCCGTCATCGGGCTGAAACACACCCGCGATCACGTTGAACAGCGTGGTCTTGCCGGCTCCATTCGGACCGATGACGGCATAGATCTCGCCCGGCATGATTGAAAAGCTGACGCGATCGACCGCGACCAGGCCGCGGAAGCGCTTGCTCACAGCGTCGACCGAAAGCAGCGCGGTCATCACTTGCGCTCCGACAGGCCGAGACGGCGCGACAGCCACGGCCATACGCCATCCGGCAGCGCGACGATCACAACCAGCAGACAGATACCGTAGAACACCGCCTTGGCGCCCGGCACATCGACGCCGAGCAGATGCAATATTTCATGCATGGTCTCGGACAGGCCGGTGAGGATCACGGCTCCGAGGATCGGGCCGAACAGAGTTCCGACGCCGCCGATGATCGGCGCGAGGATCATCTCGATCGAGCGCGAGATGTGAAACACCTGCTCGGGGAACAAATTGTTGTAGAAGAACGCGAAGAACACGCCGGCGAGCGATGTCATTCCGGCGGATATCACCACCGCAATCATCTTGTAGCGGAACGCGTTGATGCCGAGCGCGCGTGCCGCCGGCTCGTCCTCACGGATCGCCTGCCAGAAATATCCCATCCGGCTGCGCAGCAGCAGGTGACAGATGATGAACGCGGCCACCGTGAAACCAAGGATGACGTAGTAGAACATCGACGGCTTGCCGCGCAGGTTCCACAGGTCGTTGACCGAATATTGCGCGACCGGAAGGAAGAAACCGGCCGAACCACCGACCCAGCGGAAATGATCGAAGCCGACACGCGCGAACTCGCAGAATGCGATGGTCAGGATCGCGAAATAGACCCCCGAGACGCCGAAGCGGAATGCGAGAAAACCGATCACCGCGCCGAGCGCACCCGCGACTGGAATCGCCGCCAGCATCCCGATCCACGGCCCGACACCGAAATGCACATAGAGCGCCGCCGAGGTATAGGCGCCGAGCCCGACATAGAGCGCATGGCCGAGCGACAATTGCCCGGCAAACCCCATCATGATGTTCCAGGCCTGTCCCACGAAGGCAAAGTAAAAAATCAGGATCAGGACCGTGATGAGGTAGTCGTTCACGAAGAATGGAATGAGGATGAGGAAGGCGAGCAGCAGCGCCAGCAGCACGAGGCCGCGGCGCGACGTCCCCTCGATCAGCCGCGCGATCATGCCGCGCGCTTCCCCATGATGCCTTGCGGCCTGAACAGCAGCACCAGCACCAGGATGGCGAAGGCGAACATGGTCTTGGCCGAGGGCGAGAACAGCAACCCGGCCATCGCTTCGGTCATGCCGATCAGCACGCCACCGAGCAGCGCGCCCGGCATCGAGCCGAGTCCGCCGGTGATCACGATCACGAATGCAAGCAGCGTATAGGCCGGGCCAAGCGACGGTGTCACGTCGATGATCACCACCATCATGGCACCGGCCGCACCGACACAGGCTGCGCCGATGCCGAAGGTGAGCGCGTAGAGCCGGCGCACGTCGAGCCCGACCACCAGCGCGCCGGTGTAATTGTCGGCACAGGCGCGAATCGCCTTGCCGACCTCCGTGAAGCGGAAAAACACGAACAGCGCCGCGGAGACCGTCAGCGCCGCGAGTGCCGCATACACCTTGGTCGCGTCGATGATCAGCTTACCCACCGCGAAGCTGTCGTAGGAATACGCCGTCTGCACGCCACGCGCATCGGGCCCGAAGACGATCAACTGGACATTGACCAAGATGACCGCGACTGCGACCAGCAGGATGAACTGCATATGCTCCGGCTTGTTGATGAAGGGGCCGATCAGTCCGGCCTGGAGCGCGTAGCCGAACACGAACAGCACCGCGGCGATCGGCACCATCATCACCAGCGGATCGAGCCCCAGCACAGAGAAAGCGAGCACCGCGAGATACATCGCGATGGTCATCATCTCGCCATGCGCGAAATTCACCACCCGCACCACGCCGAAGATGACCGACAGGCCAAGCGCCATCAGGCCATAGACGAGACCGGTCAGCAGGCCGCTCACGGCGACGTTGAGATAGATATCGATCGGCAAGGCCGCGATCCCAGCGTTTGATCGACCGAAGTCGACACGTATTCCGCTCATTCCCGCGAAAGCGGGAATCCAGTTCTTATCCCAACCAAGAATCTTACTTTGTTACTTACTGGGTCCCCGCTTTCGCGGGGACGAGCGGAGATCAGGGTTGGATCATGCCCGAGGCAACAACGCTCCGGCCGTTTAACGGCCGGAGCGTGATGAAGTGCCAGGCAATCAGCGCTTGTCGTAAGCCGTCATCGGCAGGTCGGCCTTGGCATCGGACGCGACTTTCGGCGCGACGGTGACCAACTTGCCGCCACGATTCTGAATCGCCGCATTCTTCAGCTTGTCGTTCTGACCCTTCGCATCGAACTGGATGCCGGATCCGATGCTGACATTGTCGGTGATGTTGGTCGTGCGGATCGCGTCGGCCAGCGCCTTCGGGTCGGTCGAACCGGCGCGCTTGAACGCATCGGCCGCGATCATCAGCGCCTCGAAGGTATAGACGTGGTTGGTGTTGGGGTTAACCTCGGGCGAATGCTTGGCCAGCGCCTCGACCATCAGCTTGCTGACCTTCTTGTTCGGGTCGTACCACGGCACGAAGCTGATCGGGCCGTCGCCGAGCTTGCCGAGCGTCTTGAGATACTGGTCCTCGTACCAGCCCGGACCCATGCTCATTACCGCCATCGGCGACCAGCGCTGCTTGACCATTTCGCGGGTCAGCAGGATCGCGTCGTTGAGGCGGCTGACCAGCAGCAGCACTTCGGCATTGGTCGCCTTGGCCTTTGAGATTTCCACCGAGAGATCGCGCGCGGTGCCGTCATAGGCGATCTGCTCGACGATTTTGTAGGAGAGGTTGAACTTCGGCAGCACGCCGGCAACACCCTGTTGCATCGAGGTGCCGAAGGTATCGTTGACATGCAGCAGCACGGCCGACTTCGGCGCGAGACCTGCGGTCTCGAACAACTCCTTCTGGTTGGCGAAGGCATCGCCGAGGATCATCGGCGCAGTCGGGAAATTGCGGAATACGAACTTGTAGCCCTGCTCGGTGATCGGCGGCGCGGCCGCGATGTTGATCACGAACGGGACCCCCTTCTGCTCGGCCACCTGCGCGATCGCCGTACTCTGGCCGGAATCAAAGGCGCCAACCAGAAGCTGGGCGCCTTCGCTGATCAGCCGCTCGGCGCGCGAGCGGGCAACATCGACGCTGGTCTCGGTGTCGGCGTTGATGATCTGGAGGTCGGGGTAGCCGAGCCCCTTGAGGATCGGGCCGGCGATGTCGACGCCGCGCTGGCAATCCTGGCCGATGCCGGCCTGGGCGCCGGAACGGGGCAGCAGCACGCCCACTTTCAGCGGGCCGGATTGGGCGCGCAGGATCGAAGGTGCGGCGATCAGCGAGGTGGTGGCGGCGGCACCCGCCAGCAGGGTGCGGCGGGTCAGCGTCAGCGATTTTGTCATAGGGGATCCTCCCGAGTAAATTTGGTCTGATGGTAGAGGCGGTGGCGCGCTTTCGGCAAGCCGACTTTAGTGTTTCGCTGGGACGGAAGGCCGCAGGGGCGGCTGCCGGGCGGCCTACCGTCGGCGGCATCGGCCTGCTCGATTGCCCAGAATG
This sequence comes from Bradyrhizobiaceae bacterium, assembly GCA_947481635.1. Lineage (GTDB taxonomy): Bacteria > Pseudomonadota > Alphaproteobacteria > Rhizobiales > Xanthobacteraceae > CANKHJ01. Next base: position 24,308 of record CANKHJ010000030.1, on the reverse strand, counting down.
GCCTGGCGGACGCGCTTACCCGGTCGAAAGCTGTCTTTTGTGAATGCCCCACCTCCGGGAACATGGTCTGACAGGGGCTGCAGCATCGTGCAGGTTTTCCCGCGCACGGTCTCTGAACGGGGGGATGGGCTTTCAATGTCTGTGCCGCAGCCGGCGGACGCAGTGCGCGGGCTCACAATTCTGGTCGTCGAGGACCAGTTCCTGCTTGCCGATCTCGCCACCGATTTCCTGATTGAGGCGGGCGCCGCCGAGGTGCTGGTGGGCCAGGACATCGCGAGCGCATGCGACGTCATCGCCAAATCGCCCGTCATCGGGGCCGCCGTGATCGATATCAATCTCGGTGGACAATCCGGTTTCCAGCTCGCCGACACCCTGATCGCGCGCGGCATTCCGTTTGTGTTCGCGACCGGCTACGGCCGGGCCGCCGCCGTCCCAGATGCGCTGCGCATGGTCCCGCTGGTGGCCAAGCCCTATACGATGGAGATGCTGGTCGACGCGCTCGGCGGCGCCGTCATCCGCGCCCGCGACGGCGGCAATCCACAGACCTGATCGCCGATTGCCCGCCGGGTGCATCGGCGCCTATAAACGCGCACGATCATTGTGCCGAGGCCGCCATGCCCCCCGTCGTCTCCGTCATCGCCGCCGGCTTCATGGGAGCCGGTGTGGCCAAGCGGCTGACCGACAACGGTGTCACGGTACTGACATCGCTGACAGGGCGGAGCGAGGCGAGCAAGGCCCGTGCGGCGGAAGCCCGCATGACCGCGGCCAGCGACGCCGACATCGCCGGCGCGGATTTCATCCTCTCGATCCTGCCGCCTTCGGAGGCGATCGCGCTGTCCGAGCGCCTGGCGCCCGCTATCCGCACCAGCCGCAAGAAGCCCGTCTATGTCGACTGCAACGCGGTCAGCCCGCAGACCGTGCCGCGCATCGCCGCACCGGTCACCGACAGCGGCGCGCGCTTCATCGACGCCGGCATCATCGGAGGCCCGCCCGGCCCAGGCTATGCCGGACCGGCCTTCTACGCCTCCGGTCCTCATGCGAAAGACTTCCTGCGGCTGAAGGAATACGGCCTCGACGTGCGGGTGCTGGAAGGCCCTTTGAGCGCGGCTTCGGCGCTGAAAATGTCCTATGCCGGGATCACCAAGGGCGTCACGGCGATCGGCACCGCGATGATCCTGGCGGCGACACGCGGCGGCTCATCGGAGGCGCTGCTCAAGGAATTGCAGGCGAGCTTCCCGCCAATGCCTTGGCTGACGCGTCAGGTGCCCGGCATGTATCACCGTGCCTATCGCTGGGTCGGCGAGATGGAAGAGATCAGCAATTTCGTCGGCGAGGACGAGGCGGCGCGCGACATCTATCGCGGCATCGCCAAGCTGTACGAGCGGATGGCCGAGGATTATGCCGACGAGAAGCAGGAGATCGGCATGCTCGATGCGTTCTTCAAGCCGGGCAAAAAGTGAAGCGGCCCCGCGTCCGTGTCGTATTCCCGCAATCGGCCTGTTAGCATCGCCCCCAATCGATCAGGGAGGACGCAACGCCATGGGAAACGCCCGCATCTTTCCACTGAATGCCTGGTATGCCGTCGCATGGAGTCATGAGGTCGGCCAGCGCGAGCTTCTCGCCCGCACCATCTGCAACCGGAAGATCGCCCTCTGGCGCAAGGCGGATAACACCATCGCCGCGATCGAAGATGCCTGCTGGCATCGTCTGTTGCCGCTTTCGATGGGTTGGCTCGAAAACGAAAATGTGGTCTGCCGCTATCACGGCCTCGCCTTCGACGGCCAAGGCCAATGCACGCGGATGCCGGGGCAAGAAAAGCCGACGGCGTCGGCGAAGGTGCGCGGCTATCCCGCGCTCGAGCGCCACCGCTTCGTCTGGATCTGGCCGGGCGATCCTGCCGCGGCGAAGCCCGAGCTGATCCCGGACATGCACTGGAACGACGACCCGGATTGGGAGGGCGACGGCAAGACGATGTTCGCCAAATGCGACTACCGCCTCCTGGTCGACAACCTTCTGGACCTCACCCACGAGGCCTTCGTCCATTCCACCAGCATCGGCCATGTCACAGTCGCCGAAACGCCGCTGACCACGACCAGCGACGAGCGGACCGTCACGGTCAAGCGGCTGATGCCGGATGTCGAGGCGCCGCCATTCTGGCGCGCGCAGCTCGGCAAGCCCGGCAATGTCGATCGATGGCAGATCATCCGCTTCGAGGCGCCCTGCACCATCGTGCTCGATGTCGGCGTCGCGCCCACCGGAACCGGCGCTTTCGATGGCGACCGCTCGCAGGGCGTGAATGGCCGGGTGCTCAACACGATCACGCCGGAGACCGACACGACCTGCATGTATTTCTGGTCGCTGCTGCGCAATTACCGGATGCGCGACCAGTCGCTGACCACGCAATTGCGCGAGGCGAACGCCAGGATTTTCATGGAGGATCAGATCGTCGTCGAGCAGCAGCAGAAGGAGATCGATGCGCGGCCGGATTACCGGCTTCGCAACCTGGTCATCGACGCCGGCTCGATGCGCGCGCGCCGGATCATCGACAAGATGATCGAAAGCGAGCCGGCGCCGGTCGGAGACGTTGCGGCATGAGCCTCGCCGCTGCTACGGATCGCGCGTGACAAATCCTTCCACTCCGGACGGCAGCCGTCGTCCCTTGATTGCCCCGTTTCCCCTCCGCATCGCGCCGGGGATCGTATTATGCGCCGCGATCGCCGTGCTCGCCTATCTGCTGCAAATGGCGGAAGCGCGGATCGTCGGTCACGTCTACGTCGCCGACCTGGTGATCGCGATCCTGCTGGGCGCCGTGCTGCGCATGGTGTGGCAGCCGGGCGACCTATTCTGGTCCGGCATTCATTTCAGCAGCAAGACGCTGCTCGAAGTCGCGGTCGCCCTGCTCGGTGCCTCGATCAGCTTCCAGACGCTTGCAACCGCGGGCCTGCCGCTGGTGATCGGGATTGCCGTGACGGTCGCGCTCGGGCTGGTCGCGAGCTACACCATCGGCCGCGCCTGCGGCCTTCCGGTGCGAATGGCCGTGCTGGTCGCCTGCGGCAACTCGATCTGCGGCAATTCCGCGATCGCCGCGGTCGCCCCGATCATCGGCGCCACCGGCAAGGATGTCGCGACCGCCATCGCCTTCACCGCCGTGCTCGGCGTCGTGGTGGTGTTCCTGCTCCCCTTCCTGGCGCCGGTGCTGGAATTCTCCCAGACGCAATACGGCATCTTCGCCGGCCTCACGGTCTATGCGGTGCCGCAGGTGCTGGCGGCCACCGCGCCGATCGGGGCGATCAGCGCGCAGGTCGGCACGCTGGTGAAACTCGTCCGCGTGCTGCTGCTCGGGCCGTTGGTGATCGCGATCGCACTGGTGACGCGGCGCATCGAACAGAAGGATGCGCCGATCGGCACGATGCCGCTGAAGCGCTTCGTGCCCTGGTTCATCATCGCGTTCCTGCTGTTGGCGTTGCTGCGCTCGTTCAGCCTGCTGCCGGAACTCGTGATCATCCCAAGCGTCCATCTTGCGAGCCTCTGCGCGGTGGTGGCGATGGCGGCGCTGGGGCTGGAAGTGGACCTGCGCGCGGCGCTGCGGCTGAGCGGCCCCGTCACGGTAGCGGTGACTCTGTCGCTGCTGGTGCTGATGGCGATCAGCTATCTGCTGATCCGATTGCTGGGGATCGTTTGAGTTGGGGGGCACACGGCTTACCCGTTGCTCGTTTGTCAATCTCCGCTATCGCTCCATACTCCCTGTCATTCCCGCGAAAGCGAGAATCCAGTACTCCGTGACCACCGATAGGAAGCATGAGGACATTGCCCTGATCGATCTGCACGGCATACTGGACCCCCGCCTGCGCGGGGGCGACCAGCGTATTTGCTGACAGACAAGCCCTCGCTCTCGTCCGCGGTCATCGCTAGGATGCATCAACCAATATTCGGGAGGACCATGATGACCGCCGCGCCGAACCGGAAAGCCGCCGACCCCTTCGCCGAGGTTACCGCGAAGATCGCTGCGATCGGCCCGAAATTTGATGACAATATTCTGAACCTGACACGGGCCATCTACACGCCGCTGGTGGCGAAACAATCGGCGGCCGGTGTGACGGTCAGCGCCGACCTCGCCTATGGCTCCGACCCGCGCCAGAAGCTCGACGTCTATCGCGGCCAGGGCCAGAAGATGCCGATCCTGGTCTATGTTCCGGGCGGCGGGTTCATTGGCGGCGACAAGAATTTCGACGGCGTATTCTACGGCAATCTCGGCGTCTATTTCGCCAAGCATGGCTATCTCACCATCGTCGCGAATTATCGTCTCGCCCCCGCCGGCGCCTGGCCGGCCGGCGCGCAGGACGTCGCCGGCGCGGTTACCTGGGCCAAGGCGAATGGTGCGCAATATGGCGGCGATCCGAGCCGCATCATCGTCTACGGACAGTCGGCCGGCTCGACCCATGTCGCGAGCTTTCTGTTCGATCCGCAATTCAAGGCCGAAGGCATCGCCGCCGGAATCCTGATGAGCGGACCTTACAAATTCGCCGGGCCGCTGCGGCCGAACCTCGTCGCCTATCTCGGCGCCGACGAAAGCACCTATGCGGCGCGTTCCCCGCTCACGCATGTGAATAGCAGCCGTGTGCCGCTGATGCTCAGCGTCGCCGAATTCGATCCGGCGATCCTCGCCGAACCGACCTTCGAACTTGCCGCCGCCGTAACGCGGCGCGACGGCAAGGCGCCGCATGTCGCCTTCATGGCCGGACACAATCACGTGTCGACCGTGCAGAGCCTCGGCAGCGGACAGGACGACGTCGGCGAAAAAGTCCGGGAATTCCTGGATCGCTTCTGATTACAATTGCCGCTCAGCAAGAAAATCACTTGAGGAAACATCATGTGCAATCTTCCGCATCACCTGCTCTGCCGCCAATCGCCAGCCAAGTCTGACGGTCGCAACGCGCTCTCGCGCCGCAACTTCCTCGAGGGCGCGGCGCTCTCGGCCTTCCTCGCGACGCTGGGATCGGGCGCAGCCACCATTGGCAAAGCGCAGGCGCAGACCGCGCCGAACTCCCGCATGCTGCTGAAGGGCGGCAACATCGTCAGCATGGACGCGCAGGTCGGCGACCTGAAGGTCGGTGACGTGCTGATCGACAATGGCCGCATCGCCGCGATCGGCCCGAACCTCGCCGCCGCCGACGCGCAGGTGATCGACGCAACAAACCGCATCGTGATGCCGGGCTTCATCGATACCCACCGGCATATGTGGGAAGGCGTCGTGCGCAACTCGCTGCCGAATTCCACGCTGTTCGAATATCTCCAGATCATTCTCGGCAAGGTCGGACCGGTCTATCGGCCGGACGACGTCTATGCCGGCAACCTGGTCAGCGCGCTGAGCGCGCTCGACGCCGGCGTCACCAGCATCCTCGACTGGTCGCATATCCAGAATACGCCGGAACACACCGACGCGGCCGTGAAGGCGTTGCAGGAATCCGGCATCCGCGCTGTGTTCGGCTATGGCGCGCCGCAGATCGGCTGGGGCAAGCGGCTCACCGACAGCACAACGCATCGCTATCCGGACGACCTGCGTCGCCTGAAGACGCAATATTTCTCAAGCGACGATCAACTTGTGACGCTGTGCCTTGCCGCCAACGGTCCGGGCTTCGGCTCGCTCGACGCGGCAGCCGCCGAATGGAAGCTCGCGCGCGAGGTCGGCGTTCGGCTCTCGGTGCATGCCGGCATCGGCCAGGGCGGCCGCCATCCCTACGAAGAGATGGGCAAGACCGGCATCTTCGGGCCCGACACCACCTATATCCATTGCAGCCACCTGACGCCGACCGAATGGAAAATGATCGCCGATACAGGCGGCACGGTGTCGATTGCGGCGCTGGTCGAGATGACGCTCGGCCTCAATCCGCCGGTGGTGCAGGAAGCGCTCGCCGCCGGCATCCGGCCGAGCCTGTCGGTCGACGTCGAGACCTCGGTGCCGGGCGACATGTTCAGCCAGATGCGCGCGGCCTTCTCGCAGCAGCGCGACGAGATCTTCAACCGCACCAAAAAGGGCGAGAAGGACCTCAAGCGCGTCACCGCCCGCGACGTGCTCGAATTCGCCACCGTCGAAGGCGCGCGCGCCAACGGTATGGAGAAGAAGACCGGCTCGCTCACCGTCGGCAAACAGGCCGACATCATCCTGCTGCGCACCGACGCGATCAATGTGATGCCGGTGAAGGACCCGGTCGCGGCGATCGTGGTCGGCATGGACACCAGCAACGTCGACACCGTGATCGTCGGCGGCAAGATCAAGAAGCGCGACGGCAAGCTGGTCGGCGTCGACATGAAGCGAATCGCCGACATCGCACAGAAGTCGCATGATTATGTGGTGGAGAAGGCGGGGATTTAGCCCCTCACTATCGATTGTCATGCCCGCGAAGGCGGCATCCAGTACTCCGTGGCCTATCGAGAGAGCACGGAATACTGGACCCCCGCCTCCGCGGGGGTGACGCGTTGCGGATAGTTCACGACTTAGCGCTCATCTCCACCAGCTTCGCGACCGTGTTCATATTTCGCGCGGTGCCGTTCTTCGCGGCCGGAATCTTCAGCTTCGACGTTCCCATCCCCGCGCCGTAGTGAACATAAATCTCGCGCTTGCCGACCCGCATCTCTTCATCCTTTTGCCCGGTGGCATGGACCAGAGCGTCGGCCGGTGGCGGTTTGTCGAGGAAGATCACCATGGTCCGGTTGGGCGCCGCTTTCGGAAACGGGTTTTCCGCGAGCACGGCAGCCATCTCGGCCGCGTTTCTGACCACGACGCCGACCGGCTTCCCGGCATAGGTGGCCAAGCGCTTCTCAAGCTCCGCCTTCACCTTCACTGATGTCATCTTGCTGTCGAACACGACGTTGCCGCTCGCGATATAGGTCTCGACCTGTGCGAATCCGGCGTCAGCGCAGATCGCCTTAAGGTCAGCCATCGGCAGCTTTCCGGTTCCTCCGACATTCACGGCGCGCAACAGGGCGATGTGTTTCGGCATGGCGCAATCTTACCACGGCAAATGCTTTCCAAACGAAAAGGGCGCCCGGATGGGGCGCCCTTCCCGCTCGAAAATGATCGCGTGTGCTACTCGGCGGCTTGCGCCATCGGGCGCTTCACCTTGGCGATCGCGGCGGCGGCATTGTTGAAGCGGATCGCATCGCGGTCCGCCTCGCTGATGCGTGCGTCGTCGATCGCCTTCTGGGTCCAGCCCATTCCGAACGCGGTACCGTCCGAGCCGAATACGATCCTCTCGGCGCCATAGACTTCCGCCGCCAGTTCGATCGCGCGCGCGCCGAGCGAGTTGCAATCGACCAGCACCTTGGCCGCCTTGAAGCGCTTGGAGGGCAACTCGGTGCCGGGCGGCAGATCGATCATGGTGCGGTGATCCATGCGGTCGATCTCGAATGCGATGTTGCCACCGAGATTGTGGCTCAGCATCGTCACGTTCGGGAATGCCTTGAGATAGTCGGTCAGGCAGAAGGTGATCATGTTCTGCGAGAGCTTGGCCTGCATGTCGAGCGTGCCCATGCGCGGATGGCCGTTATCCGAGGCATCGATCTTGTAAGCATCGAGATCGTTGGCGCTCTTGCCGTAATGCACCAACACCATGCCTTGATAGCGGTCCACCGCTTCCAGGATCGGCCGGAAATACTCGGCGCGCTTGAGCGAGAGGAAGCCGTCACCCGGCAGCAGCGCGCCGATCATGCCGGGCAGCGCCATGGCGCGTTCGAACTCGGCCAGCGAGGCTTCAACGTCCCCGATCGGCAACGTCGCCAGCGCCGAGAACCGGTCCGGATATTTAGCGCAGATCGCGGCGAGACCGTCATTATTGGCGCGGCACAGCGGCAGCGCCTCCTCGCAGGGCAGGCCTTCGACGCCGAACACCGTGGTGAGCGAGATCACGCCGCGCTCGACATTGGCCTTGTCCATCTCGGCCAACCGGGCCTCGACCGTCTCGAGTTCCATCGGCCGCGCCGAGAAGGTCGATTCGAGATAATCGACGCCGTCTTTGACGAAGACGCGCGGTTTGACGCTCCGGGTCCGCAGGTGCGAGATCAACTCCGCGGGAAACCAATGCGAGTGCATGTCGATGGCCATGGGCATCAACGGCCTGAGCCGTCCTCCGGTTATTCCGATTTGAACGGAAATTAGCAGCGCGGGGCTATTCGCGCCAGAGATCATTCGTGGCTCGTGTCCCCGCCATCGGGCGGCGCGAAGCGCCGGCCCGTTAGCGGGGGTACCAAGAACTACGGAATAATCTTGTTCCTCAATAAGCCGATGCCTTCGACCTCGGCCTCGACCACGTCGCCGACCTGAAGCCAGCCGGGCGGCTTCATGCCGGCCGCGACGCCATGCGGGGTTCCGGTCGCGATGATGTCGCCGGGCTCCAGCGTCAGGCCCCAGGACAGCGCCTCGATGATCTTGGGAACCCCAAATAGCAGATCGGACGTGTTGGAATCCTGGCGCACCTGACCGTTCACCTTCAGGGTCAGCCGGTGGCCGCTCGGATCGCCGTATTCATCAGCGGTCACGACGCAGGGGCCGATCGGGCAGAAGGTGTCGAAGCTTTTGCCCTTGAAGAACTGGTGATGCAGAAGCTGCGCATCGCGCGCGGTGATGTCGTTGACCACGGTGTAACCGAACACATGCGACAGCGCATCGGCCTCCGAAATGTTGCGGCCCTTCTTGCCGATCACGACGGCCAGCTCGACCTCGTAGTCGAGCCGCTCGGTATGGCCGGCGTGGCGCTCGACGCCGTCCTCAGGGCCGACCACCGTGGTCGGCGGCTTGGAGAAGAATTCCGGCACCTTCGGCCAGTCCGGCTCACGGCCGAGCGAGCGCGCCATCTCGGCGATATGCGCCTTGTAATTGCGGCCGACGCAGAAAATGTTCTTCTTCGCGCCGGGCAGCGGCGTTGCGATCTGGGTCGCGGTGATCGGCAGCCAGCCAGCATCGCCCTTCTCGCGTGCCACCTTGAGCGCCTCGCGCGCGACGTCGAGCGCGCCGGGGCCGGCCTCGATCAGGTCGCGCATGGTCTCGGGAATCCACTGCGCCAGCAATTTGCGCGCGGCGGTATGGACATCGAGGATGCCCTTCTCCGAATCCCAGGCGCCGAGGCGCAATTCCTTGCCGGCTTTGTAGGTGACGAGCTTCACGGTCTGTTTCCTTCCCTAGGGCGGTAAGATTTTTCGGCGCTGCAATTCAGTAAGCTGGCGCACGAACATGTCTTCGGTGTCAACGCAGTCATGGAAGCCGGCCTGCCGCGCCTTGATCGTGCTCAGCACCGATTCATACGGCGTCTGGCGGTGTCGGAAGGTGAAATCCGCATATTCCCACGACGCGACAAGCTGCGTGTAGCTGTAAGGCTCGAGGCGATGTTTCGCAACGATCCGGTCCCACACCGGCGCCTTGTCGGCCATGACGCGCCCGAGCGGCATCGGATGCGGGAAGTCGCTCTCCATCCCGAACACTTTGGCGATGCGCGGGAAGATCTGCTCCCACAGGAACACATCGCCGTTGCTGATGTTGAAGGTCTCATTCGCCGCCGCGTCGCTGTCGCCGGCCCAATGCACCGCCTTGGCCAGCAATTCCGCGTCGCAGAGATCCTTGAGGTGTCCGACCGCGCCGGGGAAGCGCAGCGGCAGGCCGAGCTCGCGGCTGACCGCGGCAAACAGACCAACCACCAGGAGGGTATTCATCGGCGTGCCGACCGAGAAGCCGCACACCGCCGGCGGACGGAAGATCGTGTAGGTCCACGCCTTGCCGCGCTGACGCTCGCGCAAAGCGTCCTCCTGATCGAAATAGAAATTCGGCGGCATGGTGCGCGGATCGCGTTCGCGCGAGGGCACGCGCGGCGGCGGGCCGAGATGCACGCCATAGGCCTTGCCGCCATGCATCAGCGCCAAATGCCGGAACGCGGACGGTGCGACGGTCTCGACACAGTCGAGCAGGTTGTTCAGCATGGCGAGGTTGACCCGCACATGATCGGACTCGGTCCAGCCGCTCACCAGCGCGCCGGCCTGCTCGTGCAACGCGGCGAAGATCACATGCGTGATGTCGGAATGGCCCGCGAGCGCGTTGCGCACCGAATGTGCGTCGGTCAGATCGGCGGACAGGAATTGCGCGCGTGCCGGATAGGCCGCCGGCCGGCGCGACAGCGCCAGGATTTCGATATCGGCAAAGCCGGTCAGATATTCGATATTGGCGCGCCCCACTGCGCCATGACCGCCAACCACCAGGACTTTCTTTTTCATATCGATCGCGCGGGGCTGGCGGACGGCGCGGCGCACCTTGACCCGCCGATGGTGGATATCGGGCTGCAGAATCCGGGCGGGATCATTGGATGTCAAGCGCGCCGATCTGTCCTATGGTTCGCAGCAGATCGCGCGATAGAATCTGCGACAAGTATCGTCAGGGAGGCCGCCCGCCATGGGCCATCACGGTTCCACGCTGTCGCGCGCGCTCATCGGCGCCGCGGTCCTTTGTGCGCTTGCAACGCCGGTCCGCGCCCAGGATGGCGAGTGGGCCAAGGTCGTCGCCGCGGCCAAGCAGGAAGGCGGCCTGATGGTCTACGGCGCCGGACCGGTACTGCGTGCGCTGGTCACCGGCTTCGAGAAAAAATATGGAATCCCCTCCAATATGCTCGATGGGCGCGCTTCCGAGACGCGCGAGCGCATCCGCACCGAACAGGTGACCGGGCGGGTCAACGCCGATGTCTTCACCAGCGGCGCAGTCACCACCACCAACATGAAAGCCGAAGGGCGCTTCGTCGAGCACGGCCCACTGCCGAACGCCGGAAAGATCGTCGCGCCGTTCGGCGATGACGGGACCCTCCTCCCCTACACCGCAAACGTGCTCGCCGCGCTGGTCAACAGCAACATCGTCAAGCCCGCCGACCAGCCGAAGAGTTGGCGCGACATGATCGATCCGAAATGGCAAGGCAAGGTGCTGCTCGACGAGCCGCGCACCGGCGGCGTCGGCTATGTGTTCTTCGCGGTCACCTATGAAAAATACGGCCGCGAGTACCAGGAAAAATTCGCGGCGCTGAAGCCGGTGATCGCGCCGGACCCGGCGCTTGCCGCGCGCCGGCTCGCGACCGGCGAGTTTCCGCTCTATGTCGGCTTCGCCTTCCACGATTACAAAGGCCTGAAAGGGCTGCCGGTCCGCGTCGTGATCCCGGAGGAAGGCGGACTGTATTCGACCCTCAATGGCGCCATCGTGAAGGGCGCACCGCACCCGAACGCCGCGCGCATGTTCATGAACTACATGCTTGAGGACGACGCCCAGGCGATCGTCGCCAATTTCGGCTCGCGCAGCACCACCGGCATGGCACCGGCCGAACTGCCCGAGGATATCCGGACCCTGCTGCAGGCGAAGCTGTTCGCATCGAGCAAGCCCGACGAACAGGCAGCGATGAACAAGCTCGCGGTGGAGATCTATAAATAGGCCGCACGATACTCTTCCCACCACGCTGGGGGTATCGCGGGAATCAGTGCCGGATGTGCTATGTTTGCTACGCTCTTGGCTCGATCGACAAGCTGAACAAGAGGGGCAGATGATTGCGAACTCACTGGCCGGCCTGCCCGCTTTCGCGGGTTATTACATTGTTGCCGCCGTTCTGTGTGCGCTCTTCGTGATGGCTTACACGGCAGTTACGCCGTTTCGTGAAATCGATCTGATTCGTCAGGGCAATGCCGCCGCGGCGATTGAGACCGGCATGGCGCTGATCGGGTTTTCTATCCCGCTCGCGAGCGCCATTTTTCATTCCGCCAACGTCATCGACTGTGCGGTCTGGGGGGCGGTGGCGCTGGTGACCCAGCTCATCGCCTACGGCGTTGCACGGCTGACGATCCCGAAGCTGGTAGAAGAGATCGGCAAGGGGAATATCGCCCCCGCGATCTGGCTTGGGTGTATTTCACTGGCATCCGGCGTGCTGAGCGCCGCGTGCATGAGCTATTGAGGCTGACGTGAAGCGCTCCAGCACCGTGATGCTTGTCGCCGGCGGAGGCGCCATGATCGCCCTGATCGCCTATGCGGAAAATCGCAATTGTGAGCCCAATACGCCGGGCATCACGCAATCCTCGTGCAGCCATTCGGGTTCGTCGGGACATGGCGGGTCGGGCGGCAGCGGATCGTCGACCGATTCGACCGCGCGTAGCGGATTTGGCTCATTCGGCTCGTTTCACGGCAGCGGCAGCTGACAAAGGTTCCCAGGAATGCAGCGTCGGGCGATAGCGCCGCGTGCGAAATGGAAGGAGCGCGCACGTGAGACAGGCTTCACCTACCACACACCGGACGGCGAGACGTACTGGGACGAGTCCGCCTTCTACGCCTTTTCACTTGCGCAAATCGAAGACCATATCGAGGCGGCAACCGAAGACATCGGCGCACTCTGCGCCGAGCTTGTGAACCGCTGCGTTCGCGACGAAGAATATCTTCAGAGATTACGGCTGCCACGCCACGCCTGGGATCTGATCGCAGCAAGCTGGACCAACGCGCATCCTTCGCTCTACGGCCGCTTCGACTTCGCCTATGACGGCGCAAATCCACCCAAGCTGCTGGAGTTCAATGCCGACACGCCGACGGCGTTGTTCGAGGCGGCGGTGTTTCAATGGCAATGGCTGGAGGACCTGCGCGGCAGGGCGCTGCCGCCTGACGCCGACCAGTTCAATTCCATTCATGAAAAGCTGATCGCGCGCTGGGCCACGGTCGGGGCGGGCCGGATGGTCCATCTCGCGTGCATGATGCGAAGCACGGAAGATGCTGGAAACCTCGCCTACTTGGCCGACTGCGCAGCGCAGGCCGGTCTCAAGTCGCAGTGTCTCGATGTTGCCGAGATCGGTGTGCGCGACAACAGGTTCGTCGACCTGCGCGATCGGGACATCGCGGTGCTGTTCAAGCTTTATCCATGGGAATTCATGTTCGCCGAAACATTCGGCCGCTCACCTGCAATGCGGAGCACGCGGTTTGTCGAGCCGCCGTGGAAGTGCATCCTGTCGAACAAGGGCGCGCTGGCGTTGCTGTGGGACTTGGCGCCAGGTCACCCTAATCTACTGCCGGCCTTCTTTGCCGATGATCGCCGCGCGGCGTCCATCGGGGGTCACTTCGCGGAAAAGCCGATCTGGTCGCGCGAAGGCGCGAACATCCGCATTGTCGAGAACGATAGGGACATCGAACGCACCGGCGGCACCTATGGTGCGGAGGGGTTTGTCAGGCAGGCACTGGCTGACATTCCCCCGCATGACGGGAACTATCCCGTCCTCGGTTCTTGGCTGATCGGCGATCAGGCCGCCGGTCTGGGCATCCGCGAAGACCGCTCGCGGATCACCGGTGACCGCTCGCGGTTCGTTCCTCACGCGATCATCTGAGACGACGCGCCGGCCTGCGCTCGCGGCGATTTCTGCTTGTTGCGCTCGATCCACTGCAGAATAAACAGCATCAGCATTGCGGCGATCGCCGGGATGATGGCCGTCAGAATGATGTTGCGCGGCGCCCAGCCCAGTGACAGCAGCGCTCCGCCGACCGCCGGACCCAAGATCGATCCGACACGTCCCAAGGCCGCGGCCCAACCCACACCCGTGGTCCGAAGCCAGGAGGGGTACAACATCACCGCCAGCGCACTTTGACCCACACATCCGGTGATCAGTCCGGCGCCCATTCCCCCGATCAGAACCAAGATCCAGACTTGCGCCGCGTTGGTTGTCTGGCTCATGACGCCGATGCTGAAAATCGCAACCGATATCGTCACGAGCAACGCTTTATGCGCGCCGATTTTCGCGATGACAGCCATCATGAAGATGCTGCCGACCAATCCTCCCATGCCATAGGCCGCAGTCCCGGCCGGAGCCGCAGCCGGCGGGAACCCGAAATCGCTGAGCAATGTTGGAATCCAGAAAATCAGCGCATAGGCGTCGACGAACACGATGAACGAGAAAGTCCAGAGCAGGATGGTATCGAGGGCAAGGCCGCGCGCGAACAACGCTTTGACGAGGTTTTCGCTCGTCGCGGGAAACTCCGGCGCGGCAGCGCGTGTCGCCGGCACATTCTCGCGAAAATAATAGATCGCGGCCGGCAGCAGCAGCAGCGGCAACACGCCGCCGAGCAAGAACACCGACTTCCAGCCAAAATTCGCGATCAACGGTCCGCCCGCGATTCCGCCGATCATCGAACCGACGCCGCCGCCGGTGATCACGATCATCGCCGACGTGCCTTTGTATTTTTGCGGCATACCGTCGGCGGCCGCATCGATCGCGATCGGGAGCGTGGCGCCGAGGCCGATCGCGGTCACGACCCGGATCGCCGCAAGCGCCATGACGGTGTCGACAAACATTGTTGCGAGGGTGCCGAGGCTGAACAGCAGGATGCTCGCCGCGCCGACGGACCTCCGGCCGAATCTTTTCGCCAGCGGTCCGCAGCTCATATAACCGATCACCGCGCCGAGGCTGGTCCCGACGAAGGCGGAGGTGAAAGCCGACGGCGGCAGCCCCCACTCGCGCGCCAGGGTCGGAACCACGAAGCCGATCGAAGTCGTGTCAAAAAAATCCAGCGCGACAATGACAAAGGCAACCGCGATCACGGCGGCACTGGATCGGGCGCCGCCCTCGCGGCCGGTCGTCATATCGATAGTGGCGTTCGTCATTGGCGTTCCCCTCGGAATGGATCTTCAGATGGCTTCGCTCATTGCAAGCACGCGACGGTCGAAATGCATGATGGCCCGGTCCTTGGCGTAGGGCGGCCATTTCGGCAGTCCTGACCCATTTGGATTGCCGCTCGCGACGAACGCAGCGATCGCATCCTGAAACAGGTTGCTGAGATCGGTGATCTCGGCCTTGTTGCTTCCGGCCAGCATCGGCGCGACCGACCAGGTCTCGAGATTCCCGAACAGGAATGGCAGGTCGATGCAGTGGCATGCATGAAGGCCGGGCTCGGGCGATTGCCAATCGAATTGATAGAAATAGGCCTGATGGCCCTGGCCGTGGTGACTGGCCGCCAGGGCAAGGCTTGGACCGTTGATCGAATCCGCGGTCATCATGTCGCCGAGCAGTTCCAGCGGCGTGTTGGGAACGCGCATCGCCTTGGCGGCCTTCAACCGCGCATTGGCCTGTTCGCCGTAGCGCGCCTCGAATATCTTCTGGATCGCCGGTTCGGGGAGATTCTGCAGCATCGGATTGTTGAAGCTGAAGGCGGCGAATTCCTCGCGCGTTACGCCGACGATGGCGTCGCACCAGGCCAGCGGGCTGCTGTTCGGCGCATTGCGTGGATCGGCTTTGATCAGGTCATTGTCGACCAGCGGCATGAACGGCGGCGTGATTTCACCGGGCCTTGCGGGAGGCCTTCGCAGCAGCGCCTCCTGGGCGTGCAGGAATCGATCGACTGGCAGATCGCGCAGGCTGTCGGTCTGGCTCGGGCTCATATCGAGCGCCTTCAGCACATCCGCAACGGTGCGCTCCGCATCTTCGAAGGTCTGCGGCCTGACGCCGAGTGGCGTGCTCATCAGGATCGCGCGGTCGAACAATTCCGGTCCTGATTCCAAGCCGCCCATCACAGCGATGGTGTAGGCGCCACCGGATTGCCCGGCGGCGGTAACGCGGGCCGGATCGCCGCCGAATGAAGCGATCGCCTGACGGATCCAGCGCAACGCTGCGATCTGGTCGTGAATGGCGAGGTTGGGCGTCGAAACGCCCGGCACGTACAGGAAGCCCAGCGCGCCGAGCCGATAGCTGATGTTGACGACCACCAGGCCGGTGCGCGCCGAGAGCGCGCCGCCGTCGTAACACGGCAGCGACCCACCGCCGGTCAGGAAGCCGCCGCCGTGGATGAAGACCAGAACCGGCGCGCCCTTGGCGTCGCGCGGCGTCCAGATGTCGACATGCAGGCAGTTCTCGTCCTGAGGCGCGTCGTAATCGCCCATGACGTCGGCCAGGCGCGAGCGCGTCTGCGGCGGTATCGGACCTTGCCGTGTCGCATCGTAGCCGCCCGCCCAATGCGGCGGCGCGCTCGGCTTAGCGAAGCGCCCGCCGGCCGTTGGCGGGTCGGCATATGGAATGCGCCGGAAGTGAATCGTCCCGCCGACAGCCTCCCCGCGGACCTTGCCGAACGGCGTGTCCACGATTGTTTCGCTAGCGCGCATCGGAAGCCCCTCCACCGCGAAGGATAGCGCGCGAAACCCGCCGCAGATGTGCTATCTTTGGGACATCATTGACCAGATTATGGGACATCGCCGTGGACGGACTGGACGACATGACCGTGTTCAAAGCCACCGTCGACCACGGCAGCGCATCCGCGGCCGGCAGGCATCTCGGCATGCCCAAATCGACGGTCGCGCGCCGCATTCTCGAATTGGAGACGCGGCTTGGGACGCCGCTGTTTCATCGCGGCCGCCAGCATTACGTCCTCACCAGCTTCGGCAAGGATTGCTATCAGCAATGCGCCCGAGTCGTGATCGAGGCAGAAAAGGTTTTCGCGATGGCGGATCGCCAGCGCGGCACGCCCACCGGATCCTTGCATGTCATCTGCCCGCCGCTGATCGGAGAAATGCTGATCGATCAGCTTGCGGCGGAATTCGTGATCGCCGAACCGCATGTGCGGCTTCATCTCGACGCCGGCATGACGGTGTTCGACCCGCGTCCGGCCTCCGCCGACCTGATCATCTATCCGACCTTCGAGCCGTTGCCGAATTCCGATGTGATCGCGCGCCGGATCTTCACCAACGAATATGTCCTGGCCGCCAGTCCCCAATTTCTCGACGGCAGATCATTGCGAGACCCGCAGGCCCTGAAGTCGTTCGAATGCCTCGGCCTCGGCTCTCCGGCCAGCGAATGGGTCTGGCGCTTGAAGCGCGGCCGGGAGGCAGCGCTGCACCGGTTCACGCCGCGTTTCACCACGACCCAGCTTTCGGCGTTGCGTCAGGCGGTTCGGTCGGGATTGGGAATTGCCGCATTGCCGACCGCGATCTGCACCGGCGATTTTCGCAGCGGCCGGCTGGTCAGGGTGCTGAACGATTGGACCCCAGCGCCGGTCACGTTCTACGCCGTCTATCCCAGTGCCGGAACGCTCTCGCTGGCCGCGCGCCGGTTCTTGAATCTGGTGGTGCGGCGGTTACGCGCTGCGTATCAATCGGTCTAACGCATAAAAAAGCGCCGGCCATAGCCGACGCATCGTCAGTGGCGTATCGGCGCTGGCTCCGCCGCCGCGGTGTGCGCTACGGTGCCATCCCGGCCGACGGATAGGATACGCCTGATGAATTCCTCAGACCCCAGCCATGACCAGGTGGTGCGCGACGAATGGCATGTGCTCGGCGCACTTGAGGATCTCTCGGCGCGGCCAGACTGGGACACGCGGCTGCTCGGAGAGAAGGTGAGTATCCGGCGCAAGGCCGGCAACACATTCGACGTGCTGGGGAAGGATGGTGCGACGCTGCAGTCGCAGCAGCGCTACGGTTATCTCTGGGCGAGCCTCGGCACGCCGGCACGCCCGCTCTTCGCTATCCCTGAATTCGACGAGCCGGACCGCCGCAATCTCAACGCCGCGACCTTCGGCGTGCATGTTTCGGCGCCCCGCGCGATCGAGAATTTTCTCGACATGGGTCACTTCCCGTTCGTGCATACCGATTATCTCGGGGTCGAACCGCATACCGAGGTGAAGGAATACGACGTCCAGGTCACCAATGACGGCCACGAAGTGTTGGCGCGACGTTGCCGCTTCTATCAGCCGCGTGCCTCGTCCGTGGCCGAGCAAGGCTACGAGGTCGAATATATCTACCGCGTGCCGCATCCCTATTGCGCCGTGCTCTACAAGGCGAATGCGATCGACGCCGCGCGCATGGATGTGATCGGGCTGTTCCTGCAGCCGGTCGACGAGGAGCACGTGAAGGCCAACATGCTGCTCAGTCTGATCGACGACGCCAGCAGCGACACCACCATCCGCGCCTTCCAGCAGACCATCTTCGCGCAAGACAAGCCGATCCTCGAAAATCAAATACCGCTGAAGCTGCCACTCGACCCCCGCGCCGAGATGCCGGCCAAGTCCGACGCCTCCTCGATCACCTATCGGCGCTGGCTGCGCCAGCGCGGCGTGCGCTACGGCACCGTCGCGGCAAGCGCCTGACGCGGCCGGGGGATATTCCGATGCATGATTGCAACGATCCTGACCTGGTTCCGCGCTGGTTTCCGATCGCGCGTAGCGAAGAAGTCGAGAAGCGCCATGTATTCCACGCTAAGTTGCTCGGCGAGGAACTGGCGGTGTGGCGCGATGACGAGGGCCGCATCAACGCGTGGGAAAACCGCTGCGCGCATCGCGGCGTGCGCCTGACCATCGGCGACAATCTCGGCGCCGAGTTGCGCTGCCGCTATCACGGCTGGCGCTACCTGAGCGGCACCGGACAATGCTCGGTGATTCCGGCACATCCCGGCCAGACACCCTCCCCCGCGATCCGCGCCAAGGCCTATCGCTGCGCCGAACGCTACAACTTCGTCTGGGTATCGCTCGGCAGCGAGGGCGAGATACCTGAGATCGCGACTCTCGCGGGCGATGCACCGCTGACGTTGCGCAGCATCTTCGTCGAGGCCGCCGCGCCGGTGGTCGGCGCGGCGCTGGCTGGCATCGCAGGCGCGACCATCCGCGATCCTTTCACGATCGAGACCGGCGACACTATCGTCACCCTGCTGCAACCGGTGAGTCAGGGCCGTTGCATCATCCACGCGGCGCTCACGCCTGCACCATCCGGCGACGCGCGTCTCCCCGTACTGCGCCAGCATAACGAAAGGCTCTCGGCCTTGCGCGACGCGATCGAACGCGCCGGCACGGGACGCTTGTTCGATGCGAGCACGGCCACCACGGTCGATCTCTATCGCCGCCAGGTCGCCGACACCCGTCTCGCCTATTGCGTCGCGTCATGATCACGCTCTACGACTACGAGCTCAGCGGCAATTGCTACAAGTTGCGCCTGCTGATGAGCATCCTCGGCGTCAAGTTCACGCCTCGCCCGGTCGATTTCTATCCGGGGCGCGAGCATAAAAGCGAGGCCTTCCTCAGACTCAATCCGCTCGGACAGGTGCCGGTGCTCGACGACGGCGGGCTGATCCTGCGCGATGCGCAGGCGATCCTGGTCTATCTCGCAAGCAAATATGATCCGTCCGGACGCTGGTATCCGCGCGAGGACGCCGCGCTGCTCGGGCGCATAGCGATGTGGCTCGCCTTCGCGGACCAGATCACCGCCACCGCGTCCGCGGCGCGGCTGCATGACGGCGTGTTCTATGAACTCGACATCGACAAGGCACGCGCCGGCGCGCATGCGCTGTTCCGTATCCTCGACGAACATTTCTGGTTCGCCGAGCAGACTGGCGACCAGTGGATCTGCACCCGCGACCACCCGACCATCGCCGACATCGCGTGCTTTCCCTACGTGATGCTCTCGGAGGAAGGCGGCATTCCGCGCCTCCCCTATCCCGCGATCCGCCGCTGGACCGACCGCGTCAAACGCGTGCCGGGATTCGTCGTGATGTCAGGCATCTTCCCGACTGGCGAAGCGGTGTGACCGACGCGACCTGCTAAAGTCGCTGCAGGAACGCCGTCAGGATCTGATTGAATTCCGCCGGGCATTCCGCCCATGGATAATGCCCCGAGCGCGGGACCACCCCGAACGTGGAACCGGAAATCATATCGGCGACCCTGCGCATGCCCGGAACGTGGCCGGTCTGATCGACCTCGCCGGCCACCAGCAGCGTCGGCACCGAAATCGCCTTGATGGCTTCGACCGCCTCTGCGGTGGTGTAAGCCTGGATCGCCGCCACCGCCGCCTTCACGGTCTTGGGCGGTGTTCGCGCCGCGACCTGACGCACCAGTTCGACTTCCTCGCCGCTTGCACCGGCGCCGAACATGGAATTCACCACCAGCTTGATGGCTTCCTCCGGCGCCAGATTGGCGGGCGGCGGCGCGGTGCGTGTCCTGACGAATTCCTCCTGCTCCGCGGCGGTCCGGTTGCCGAAATAACCGATCGTGGCGGTGATGATCGCGGCGCTGACCATGTCGCCGAGCTTCATCAGGATGCGCGGCGTGATCTGGCCGCCCATGCTGTGCCCGAAGAGGATGTTGCGCTTGCTGGCGGTCGCGCGCACCAGTTCAGCGGCAGCCTCCGCCACGACGTAGAACGAAAACGGGTCCGGCAGCGGCGAACTGCCATAGCCCGGCGCGTCCCAGGCGATCACGCGATAGCCCTGCGCCACCAGGCGCTCGGTCACAAATCGCCAATATTCCTTGCCGCCATAAATGCCGTGAAACAAATAGACGGTCGTATCCCCGGTTCCGGTCACGACATGAGGCTGTAGCGGCATTTGCGATACTCTCTGTTTGAAGCGGATCAGTTTAAGCGTGCGACCCCGACGCCACCAGCACGCATTTCGCCATGCCATTAGCGGTCACGCGCGCGGCAGGCTCTTCGACTGCGCAGAGCGGAAGGCTCGACGGGCAGCGCGGATGGAAGCGGCAGCCGGAGGGAGGATTGATGATGTCGGGAAACCCGCCCTTCATCTGCACATCCGGCAGGCCTTGATCCGGATCGGGCGACAACACCGATCCAAGCAGGACCTTGGTATAAGGATGCTGCGGATGGCGCAGCACGTTGGCCGCCTTGCCGTATTCGATCACCTGCCCGAGATACATCACGGCTATGTCGGCGGCGATATAATCCACCACGCCGAGATCGTGGCTGATGAACACATAGGTCAGGTTGAACTCCTGCCGCAGGTCGACCAGCAGATTGAGGATCTGCGCCTGGACCGAAACATCGAGCGCCGAGGTCGGCTCATCGCAGACGACGATCGCCGGCTGCATGACCAGGGCGCGGGCAATCGCGACACGCTGGCGCTGACCGCCGGATAGTTGATTTCCATAGGAATGGATCAGGCGCAACGACAGCCCGACGCTATCCATCATCCTGCGCACGCGCGCGGTCCGATCGGCCGCGGCCGTACCGTGAACGATGAGCGGCGCCTCGATGATCTGCTCGACGGTCTTGCGCGGATTGAGCGACGAATATGGGTCCTGGAAAATCGGCTGGACCACGCGCGCGAGGCTGAGCCGGTCGTAGCCATCGATCGGCTTACCGCCGATCGCTATCGTCCCTTCGGAGGGCGGCAGCACGCCCAGCAGCATGCGCGCCAGCGTGGTCTTGCCGCTGCCGGATTCCCCGACGATGGCCAGCGTCTCGCCGCGCCGGATGCTCAGCGACACCCGATCGACCGCCTTGAAGGCGCGCCCGCGATTCATGAACCCCGCGCCGACGACGAATGTGCGCGAGACGTTGTCGCAGCTCAGGACCACCTCATCGCTCATGGCGCACCGCCGGGGTTAACCTGCCTGGCGATATTCGCCATGGCGTCGGGCGGTATCACGCAGCGGTAGCCGTTCCCGGTCGTCAAATGCCGGAACGGCGGATCGTCATGGACGCAAGTCGCGCTCGCGAGCGAACAGCGATTGCGGAACTGGCAGCCCTCGGATTCTCCGATCAGCGACGGCACGATGCCGGGTATTGAACCAAGGCGGCGATGAACACCCGGCACCGGGATGCAGTCGAGCAGACCGCGCGTATAGGGATGATGCGGCGCCTTGAAGATCTCGCGCGCCGTGCCAGATTCGACGATCCGGCCCGCATACATCACCGACATCCGGTCCGCGAGCCGCGCGACGACGCCGAGATCATGCGTGATCAGGATCAGCGCGGTCTTGAACTCGCGCTGCAGCTTGGCCAGCAGATTCAGGATCTGGACCTGGACCGTGACGTCGAGCGCCGTGGTCGGCTCGTCCGCGATCAGCAAAGCCGGCTCGCACATCAGCGCCATCGCGATCATGACGCGCTGACGCAGGCCGCCGGACAACTGATGTGGAAATTGCGCCAGCCGCTGGCGCGGCGCCTGGATGCCGACATGTTCGAGCAGATATTCCGCGCGCTCGCGCGCCTCGCGCCGTCCTGCGTTGCGATGGCGCAGATACGGCTCCATCAATTGATTGCCAACGGTGAACACCGGATTCAGCGACGTCATCGGATCCTGGAAGATCATCCCGATCCTGTTGCCGCGCAGTTCGCTCAATTGCTCCTGGGACAAAGTCTGGAGGTCGTGGCCTTCGAACATGATCCGGTCGGCACGGACGGTCGCGGAGCGCGGCAACAGGCCCATCAGCGCGAGCGTCGCCACCGTCTTGCCGCAGCCGGATTCGCCGACGATGCAATAGGTCTCGCCCGGCATCACCGAGAAGCTCACGCCGTTCACAGCATGCAGCGTCCCGGCCGACACCTTGATGTCGACGACGAGATTGCTGACGTCCAGCAAGGGAGCCGATGGCTGCGCGAGATCGCTCATCTCGTCAGCTCCGCCCTTCGGGCGTCAGGATGTCGCGCAGGCCGTCGCCTGCCAGATTGATCGCGACCACCAGGAAGAAGATGGTCAGGCCCGGAATGATGACGAGATATGGCTTGAGGAACATGAAATTACGCCCCTCCGCGACCAGCAGGCCCCAGGACGGATTTGGCGGCTGAATGCCCAGCCCGAGGAACGAGAGAATGGCCTCGATCAGGATCACGATGCCAAGCTCGAGGCTGACGATGACGATGATGTGGCTGGTGATGTTGGGCAGCAATTCGCTGAACAGCACACGTCGATGCGACGCCCCGGTCATGCGCGCGGCGAGCACGAATTCCTGATTGCGCAATTGCTGCACTGCGCTTCGGATCACCACCGCATAACGGTCCCAGACCAGGGCGCCGATGACCAGCATCAGGATCAATGGCGTCGCCCCGATCACCGCGATCACCGCCACCGCGACCAGCAGCGCCGGCAGCGACAGCTTCACATTGATCAGATAGGTCACCACCGCATCGACGCGGCCGCCGAAATAGCCGCCGATGATGCCGATCACGGTTCCGATTACGGCCGAAATCAACGCCGCGCCGAACGAGATCGAGAGCGAAATACGCGCGCCATACATCAGGCGGCTCAGCAGGTCCCGCCCGAGCGAGTCGGTTCCGAGGATGTGGTCCCAGGAGCCAAGCGGGGTCCACACCGGTTCGATCAAGCGCTTGCCGAGGTCCTGCGCGTAAGGATCGTGCGGCGTGATCCATGGCGCGAACAGCGCCACCAGGACGACAAAGGATACCACCGACAATCCGATGATCAGGCCAGGATGCCGCTTCGCGCGGCGCCACGACAACTCACCCGGAGACGGCGGCAAGGTGCCGATATCGTCCGCAGGCGATGGCTGCAACGCGCGCAGTTCGGTCATGTCGTGCTCCCGCTCATTTGTACCCGATCCGGGGATCGAGCTTGGCGTTGACGACATCCGCGATCAGCGTGAGACCTATATAGGCGAAGGACACGAACACGATGATCGACTGGACCACCGGAAAATCGAACCGGCGGATCGACAGATAGGCGAGCATGCCGATGCCGTTCAGCGCGAACACGGTTTCGATCACCAGCGAGCCGCCCAGCAGGAATCCGAGATTGACCGCGGTCAGCGACACCACCGGCAGAATGGCGTTGCGCAGAGCGTGCTTGTACATCACGATCCGCTCGGTCAGGCCCTTCGCGCGTGCGGTCCTGACGTAATCGGCCGACATCACCTCGAGCATGCCGGTGCGCGTCAGCCGCATCAGCGAGGGCATGATGCCGACGCTGACCGCCAGCCACGGCAGCACGAAATGCAGCCAGGTGTCCGACCCCGAGATCGGCAGCCAGCGCAGATACACGCCGAAGAAATAGATCAGCAGCAGCGCAAACCAGAATGACGGCAGCGCGCTGCCGGCAACCGCGATGCTGAGCGCCAGCCGGTCGACCCAGGTATTCTGACGCACCGCCGCGATGACACCGAGCGGCACCGCCATCATCAGGCCGATGAACAGGGCCGGCACCGCCAGATACAGCGTGACCGGCAGCCGTTCGACGATCAGCGAGAACACGGTCTCGTTGGTGAACAGCGACCGGCCGAGATCGCCTTGCAGCGCCGCACCCACCCACCGGAGATACTGGATATAGAGCGGCTGATCGAGGCCGTAATCGCGCGCGATCCGCGCCACCTCCTGCGACGAGGCATTCTCACCTGCGAGCACGACGGAAATATCGCCGGACGCGCGCAACAGCGTGAAGCTGACGATCGAAACGGTAATTGCGACCAGGACAGCGACCTGAAGCCGAAGGAGGACGAATCGCACCATGACCTTCCGCCTCTCGCCTCCGGACTATGCGCGCGACGATCTGACCGCGCGCCAGTGTCCGTCGATCTCGTCCTTGGGCAGCACGTCACCGAACAGGAA
>CANKHJ010000029.1 GCA_947481635.1 Bradyrhizobiaceae bacterium | reverse complement strand
GGCCCCGTAGCTCAGCTGGATAGATCATCGCTTTCCTAAAGCGGGGGTCGCATGTTAGAATCATGCCGGGGTCGCGCGTTTTTGTTGCCGGATGCCTACGGCATGCCTAGCAATCAGCGAGCATCAGAAATTTCAAAGATTTAGCTTGCAAGAGCTACGGCTTAGGAAACCAATGCTCTATCCAGCTGAGCTACGGGGCCATTTCGTTGTGACTAGCACAGCGCGTCGCGCTGTGCATCCACAGGAACGGTAAAGCGGCGCACGAACTACAACAGCTTGTCGGTCATTCGCGACAAAGCATACAAGCGCGAACAATCCGGGAACATGCGTTTAGCACGTCTATTAATTCAAACGTGGTTAGACTCCACACTTGCCGCCTCACGACTTATCCTTAAGGCGACAGTTTTTGTGTTGCGTATGGAGTGCTCATGCCCGCGCCTCGTCCGTATTGGAAGGGCTACCTCAAGCTCTCCCTGGTTTCGTGCCCGATCGCGCTCTACACCGCGGCGTCATCGAGCGAACGCGTGGCGTTCCGGCAGATCAACAAGAGCACCGGAAACCGGCTGCGCCAGCAACTCGTCGACGACGTGACGCGCGAGCCGGTGGAAGCGGCCGACAAGGTCAAGGGCTACGAGGTCGCGAAGAACACCTATATCCAGGTCGAGGACGAGGAGCTCGACGCGGTCGCGGTCGAAAGCAATCACACCATCGAGATCGACTCGTTCGTGCCGCGCGCGCAGATCGACGAGCGCTATTTCGACAGCCCCTATTACATCGCGCCAACCGACCAGGTCGGCCAGGACGCGTTTGCGGTGATCCGCGACGCGATGGAAGGCAAGAGCATGGTCGCGCTGGCGCGCGTCGTGCTGGCCAAGCGCGAGCGCGTGATCATGCTGCAGGCCTGGGACAAAGGGTTGCTCGGCACGACGCTGCGCTATCCTTATGAACTGCGCAACGCCGAGGATTATTTCAGCGACATCACCGACGTGAAGGTGCCGAAAGACATGCTGCAGCTCGCGGAGCATATCCTCGACAGCAAGGCGGCCGACTTCGAGCCAGCGAAATTCGTCGACCGCTACGAGGAAGCCGTGGTCGAGATGCTGAAGCAGAAGCAGGCCGGGCAACCGGTCGCGGTGGCGAAGCCCGCGGCACCGGCCAGCAATGTCGTGAACCTGATGGACGCGCTCCGGCGCAGCATCTCCGACGACAAGCAGGCGCCAGCCGGCAAGGCGCGCAAGGTTTCGCCCGCCAAACAGGAAGAGCAGCGCAAGTCGCCGCAATTCAAATTCCCGATCAAGGGCGGCAAGAGCAAAGAGGCCGCCAAACAGGCCGCGGCTGCGCCGAAGGCTCAAGCGAAGGCCGCGCCCGCGAAGGCTGGGAAGAGGAAGAAGGTGGCGTAAGCTGTCATTCCGGGGAGCACCAACGGTGCGAACCCGGAATCCAGACACAAGCTCCGTCGCAACAACACCCCCACGACTGCCATTGCGCCTGGATTCCGGGTTCGCGCTGGCGCGCGCCCCGGAATGACGGCCGCGCCCGCCGCGATGCCGCCCTAATCCGGCGCTCATTTATCACCGTGCCGCCTGGCCTGTGGCCGGCGGCGGGGGATGACTTTCCGGCCATGCGTATCACCCTGCTGGCCTGTGCCATCGCGGCCGCGCTCACAGCCAATGCGCGGGCCGACGACGTGGCTGTGTGCGGCGACGAGGCTGTTGAGGGTGGCGTGGTCGCTCGTGCGGTCGATGGCCGTAGCTTCTTGCTGCAGGATGGCCGTGAGATCCTGCTGGCTGGTATCGAGGTGCCGTCAGGCGACCAAAATCATCTGCACGATCTGATCCAGGGCCGGCCTGTGACGTTACGGCGCGCCGAAGCCGGGCCGGACCGCTATCGCCGAGTTCCCGCCTTCGCCGCGCTGGCGGACGGCAAGAGCTTGATCCAGCATGAGCTTCTGACCACCGGCCAGGCGCGGCTCGGGGTCCGGATCGGCACCTCGGCGTGTGCCCGGTCGCTGAGCACCGCCGAGCGAAAAGCCCGGGACGCTAAGCTTGGCCTCTGGGCCGATCCGGTCTATTCGGTGCGCCGCGCGGCGCAGGGACGCGAGCTCCTGAGCGATGTCGGGCGATTCGCCGTGGTGCATGGCGAAGTCGTGTCTGTCCGCGAGAGCGGCGGCACGATATATGTGAACTTCGGCAGGCGCTGGTCGGAGGCGCTGACCGTCACGATCCTCAAGCGCCATGAGCGTGCCTTCGCCGAAGCCGGCGTCACACGCAGCGCGCTGGAGAAGAGCCGCCTGACGGTGCGCGGCTTCATCGAGGATCGCAACGGGCCGCGCATCGAGGCGAGCCGGCCCGAGCAGATCGAGATCTCACGGAACTGACGCGTGATGACGAAGAGTAGACAGCGATTTGGCATGGTGCGGGGCGTGGCTTTTGCCGCGCTGACCGCGCTGCTGCTCGCCGGCTGCTCGTCGTCGCAGCTCGCGAGCAACATCAAGCTGCCGCCCGAGAAGCCGAAGCAGGCAGAGATGACGCCCGCCGCGCAGCGCGAGCATAATCGCATCCTGGCGGCCTATGGCGGCGCCTATGAGGATGCCGCGCTCGAGAAGCTGACCGGCGGCATCGTCGACAAGCTGGTCGCGGCATCGGATCGGCCGGACCTCGCCTATCGCGTCACCATTCTCAACTCGCCGGCGATCAACGCCTTCGCGCTGCCCGGCGGCCAGCTCTACATCACGCGCGGGCTGCTCGCTTTGTCCAACGACAATGCCGAACTCGCCTCGGTGCTCTCGCACGAGATGGCGCATGTGATCGCGCAGCACGCGGCGATGCGCGAGGACAAGGCGCGCCAGGCGGCGATCGTCAGCCGCGTCAACAGCGACGTGCTCAACGATCCGCAGAACGGCGCGCTCGCTTTGGCCAAATCGAAGATCGCGCTGGCGAGCTTCTCGCGGCAGCAGGAATTCGAGGCCGACGGCATCGGCGTCGGCATCGCATCGCGCGCCGGCTATGATCCCTACGGCGCGGTGCGCTTCCTCTCCGCGATGGGCCGCAACGCCGCGCTCAAGCCGGCGGCGCGGACGGGCGACGATCCGCGCTCGCTGGACTTTCTGTCGTCGCATCCGAACACGCCGGAGCGGGTGCGCAATGCGCAGGTCAGCGCACGCCAATTCAGCGCGCCGGGCGCCGGGCAGCGCGACCGCCAGGTCTATCTCGCCGGCATCGACGGCATGGTCTATGGCGAGGATCCGAGTGAAGGCTTCGTGCGCGGCCGCCGCTTCCTGCATCCCAAGCTCGGCTTCACCTTCATGGCGCCGGATGCCTTCGCGCTCGACAACACCGCGCAGGCGGTGCTCGGGCTCAAGGACAACGGCAACCAGGCGATGCGCGTCGACGTGGTGCGCGTGCCCGGCGACCAGAGCCTTGCCGCCTATCTCAAATCGGGCTGGCTGGAGAATATCGACGCCAACAGCGTCGAGGAATTCGAACTCAACGGCCTGCCCGCCGCCACCGCGATGGCCAAGGGCGACGGCTGGGAGTTCCGGCTTTACGCGGTGCGCTTCGGCAGCGACGTCTATCGCTTCATCTACGCCGCGAAGGCGCGCAGCGCGGAGATCGACCGCAGCTTCCGCGAGTCGGTCGGCACCTTCCGGCGCATGAGCCTTTCCGAGATCGAGCAGGCAAAGCCGCTGAAGCTCAAGGTGGTCACCGTGGAATCCGGCGACACCATCGACAAGCTGGTCGCGAAGATGGCGGTGTCGGATCGTCCGATGGAACGCTTCCTGGTGCTGAACGGACTCGAGGCCGGCGAACGGCTTAAGCCCGGCGATCAGGTGAAGATCGTCGTCGAATAGTTCGAACGCTCAAATCCATGACAGCTGTCACCCTCCGCGAAAGCGGAGGGTCCAGTACGCCGTGTCCTATCGATAGGCCGGCGAATACTAGGCCCCCCGCTTTCGCGGAGGGCGACACCGTTTGTGACGTGAGATAGTGACTACGCCCGACGGCCTTGGAACGCGCCCCAGATCACCAGTACGATGATCGCGCCGATCACGGCGCCGATCAGTCCGGCGCCCTGGCCGGGCAGGTACCAGCCCATGGCCTGACCCAGATAGGTCGCGACGAAGGCGCCGGCGATGCCGAGCAGCGTGGTGAGGATGAAGCCCTGCGGCTCGTTGCTGCCCGGGGTGATGAACTTCGCAATAATGCCGGCGACGAAGCCGATGATGATGGTCCAGATAATGCCCATGATAAAGTTCCCTCTTGCCGCGCGATCAACCGCGTCGCGGCCTATTGGTTCCAACCCAGCGCGCGCAACATAGCATCGGTGACCTGCCGCGTCGTGGCGACGCCGCCGAGATCCGGGGTGTGCAACGCCTTGTCGGCGGTGACACGCTCGATTGCACCCATCAACCGCGCCGCCGCGTCACGTTCGCCGAGATGCTCCAGCATCATGACGCCGGTCCAGAAGGTGCCGATCGGATTGGCAATACCCTTGCCCGCGATGTCGAAGGCCGAGCCGTGGATCGGCTCGAACATCGAGGGCGTCTTGCGTTCAGGATTGAGATTCGCGGTCGGTGCGATGCCGAGCGAACCGGCCAAAGCGGCGGCGAGATCGGACAGGATATCGGCGTGGAGATTGGTGGCGACGATGGTGTCGAGCGATTGCGGATGCAGCGTCATGCGCATGGTCATCGCGTCGACCAGCATCTTGTCGGAGGTTACGTCGGGAAATTCTGCGGCCACTTCGGCGGCGATCTCGTCCCACATCACCATGCCGTGGCGCTGCGCATTCGACTTGGTGACGATGGTCAGGAACTTGCGCGGGCGCGCCCGCGCGGTCTCGAACGCGAAGCGCATGATGCGCGTCACACCCGTGCGGGTGAAGATCGCCACCTCGGTGCCGACCTCCTCGGGCAGGCCGCGATGCACGCGCCCGCCCTGGCCGGAATATTCGCCCTCGGAATTCTCACGCACGATCACCCAGTCGAGCTCGCCGCCGTTGACGTGGCGCAGCGGGCTCTCGATGCCGGGCAGCACCCGCGTCGGGCGCACATTGGCGTATTGGTCGAGCCCCTGGCAGATCGCGAGCCGCAGGCCCCACAAGCTGACGTGATCGGGCACGCCGGGTGCACCCACCGCACCGAAATAGATCGCGTCATACGCGCGCATCGCCGCGACGCCGTTCGCCGGCATCATCACGCCGTGGGTTTTGTAATAATCCGAGCCCCAGTCGAAATGCGTGACATCCAGCACGAAGCCGCCGTCGCGCTTGGCGCAGGCTGCGAGCACTTCGAGCCCGGCGGCGATGACTTCGGTCCCGATGCCGTCGCCGGGGATGGCTGCGATCTTATGGGTACGCATGAGAGGATTCCTGTCGGCAGCGCGAATCTACAGGCGGATTCGGTTACCTCTCCCCCGCGAGCGGAAGAGGTAAAAAAGCAAAAAGCCCAGCTTTCGCCGGGCTTTTCGCAACCAAAATGTTTTGCGGCTAAGCCGCTTCGTCCTCGACGGCCGGCTCGGCTTCGTCGGCCGGCTTCGGTCCGCGGCGCGGGCCCTTGGCGAGTGCGGCCTCGATCTCCTTGACGGCTTCGGTCTCGGTGACGCGCTGCACCGCCGCGATTTCGCGCGACAGGCGATCGAGCGCGGCTTCATAAAGCTGCCGCTCGCTATAGGACTGCTCCGGCTGGCTGTCGGAACGGAACAGGTCGCGCACGACCTCCGCGATCGCGACGATATCGCCGGAATTGATCTTGGCCTCGTATTCCTGCGCGCGGCGCGACCACATGGTGCGCTTGACGCGGGCACGGCCCTTCAGGGTCTCAAGCGCCCGCTTGACGATCGGGCCTTCGGCGAGCTTGCGCATGCCGACCGAGGCGATCTTCGCCGTCGGGACGCGCAGCGTCATCTTGTCCTTGATGAAGTTGATGACGAACAGCTCAAGCTTGGCGCCCGCAATCTCCTGCTCCTCGATGGCCAGAATCTGGCCGACGCCGTGAGCCGGGTAAACGATGAATTCCTGAGTCTTGAAGCCTTGTCGTTGAGTGGTCTTTTTGCTGGTCGTCATGCCAGGGGATGCTCCTGCCGCCTCCGGCTTTGTGGGCCGGGCGGCGCTTTTGGACACGGGAGCGGCGCGACGGGGGGTTGGTCCGCGCGACGCATGCGAGGTCCTCCGGCTTGCGCCAGGGGACGCTTTCTTGGCCCGCCGAGTTACGCCGGCAGAGGCCTTCGAGGTCTTTTTCGACTTTTGACGCGCTTTTCCGGCCACTGTCGTTGCGTGGAACTCACGCCCCTGGTTGACGATCCCCTTGGAACACCCGAAAAAATAAGCCCCCTTCTGGGAGCGTCTCGGGCACGGCGGTTATGCTCATTTCACCGTCATATACCACATTTTCGGCCGAAATCAAAGCCTTACGGCACCGCAAACGTGGTATTCCAGGGCATCCGGGGGCTAAATATGACCGGAGGGTTAACTTTCAAGGGAATTCCGGCGGCAGCGGCCGGCGCCGGTTAGTCGCCCTCGCCCGGCTCCGGCGACAGCAGCGCCTCTTTGCCGGGCTTGCCGTCCCATTCCTTGCCGTCCTCGGGACCTTCCCGCTTGATCGTGATGTTGGGCCAGACCTTGACGAAGTCGGCGTTGACCTTGAGCC
This sequence comes from Bradyrhizobiaceae bacterium, assembly GCA_947481635.1. Classification (GTDB taxonomy): domain Bacteria; phylum Pseudomonadota; class Alphaproteobacteria; order Rhizobiales; family Xanthobacteraceae; genus CANKHJ01. Next base: position 28,000 of record CANKHJ010000029.1, on the reverse strand, counting down.
ACTTCTCCAGGCCCGGCTCGCTATCCGGCTTGATCGCCTCGGCCGGGCATTCCGGCTCGCAGACACCACAATCGATGCACTCATCCGGGTGGATGACGAGCATGTTTTCACCTTCGTAGAAGCAGTCCACCGGACACACCTCGACGCAGTCCATGTACTTGCACTTAATACAATTCTCGACGACGACGTAGGTCATCAACCGCTCCCGCAGATGCGGCTGGCCTACCGCAGCGAGAACGGCGAGTAAAGCGGGCGCACCGCTTCGACCCTCGCCGGATCGGGCCTTTCCGCAGAAATGCCAACGGCCGGCGCAAGGCCGGCCGTCGGGATGGCGACGATCCGTCGACGGTGGATTACCAGATCACCTGGGCCGTCGAGGACTGCACCGCGGCGACCGGCGCGCGGTCGGAACGCGCAAAGGCGTTCCGGGCGTTATCGGCCTGTTGCGCGGCCTGGTTCGCGTAATAGGTGCCGGCGATCGGCGCCTGGTAGAGGCTGACGTCATGGAGTTCCAAGGCGGAGGCGCTGGCGGCGGAGCCGAGCAGGAGCAGCGAAGCCGCTGCGAGTTTGATCTTGGTCATGGTCTTCTTCCTTTTGAGGTGCGCTCTTCGTGAGCGACAAGGCGGATATAGGCCGGCCCTCCATCAAATTAATCGGCCAAATAGTGATGAGACCCATCGGTCGGGGCGATGGATGACGGCGTCATTCTGGAGAGATTCACTCATCGTCTTGCAGACGATCGATCATGCGCCGGTCGCGTTTGGTCGGGCGGCCGGAGCCCGGTTCGCGGCCTTCGGGAGGCGGCGCTACCGCCGGCTTCTGATCGGGCGGCGGCGGCGGCTGGAGATCTTCGTAGAGCAGCGCGACACTGTCGGCGTCGCCGCGACGCTCGGCGAAGCCAATCACCTTCAGCACGCGCACCAAGCGGTCGAGCGCGACCGTGATCACGTCACCGGAGCGAACGACATGACCTGGCGCATCGTCGCGTTGCCCATTGATGCGGACATGGCCGGTGGAGACCAGCGCAGCAGCGGCACTGCGCGTGCGCACCAGGCGCGCATGCCAGATCCACTTGTCGATGCGCTGACGATCCAAACCGCTCGCTTCGTCTTGTTAGCCGCGTGTTGTTATCCGCGTGCCTTCGCTTCAAGCTGCGCCTTGAGCGCGGCGAGTTTGGCGAAAGGTGAATTCGGATCCGGCGGCTTCTCGTAACGCTCGCGGCGTTCTTCGCGCGGCTTGAATTTTTCGGCCGGCCGGTCGTCACGGCGCGGACCGCGATCGCCGCGATCCTCGCGCGGCTTGAAGTCGCGGCGGGCTTCCGGCTTGCCGCGCTCATCACGCCGGCCTTCACGATTGCCGTCGCCTTTGCCGCGATTGTCGCGGTTATCGGGTCGACCGCCGCCGCGGCGGAATCTGCGTTCGGTCTCGGCCGGCTTCTGATCGCCCGGCGTGGTTGCTTGTACGGCGTCTTGCGCGACCGCTTCGCCAGCCGCGGCGGGAGCGCCGGCAACAGGCTGCGGACGGTCGTTGCGTTGCGGACGGTCGCGGCGTTGCGGCTTGTGCCGTGGCGGACGCTGTTGTCCTTCGGCGCGGCCCTGACGCCAGACTTCGATCATCTCCGGCTCGGCGGGCGTTGTAGTCGCCGCTTCAACGGAGACTTCCGTCGGCTCGGGCGACGCAGTCGGATCGGCAGCGGCCGATGGTTCGACGGCAGCTTCTTCTTGCGCGACCGGCGGGAATTCCTGAGCGGTCTCGGGATTGTCGGGAAGCGCTTCAGCGACCGAAGTCTCAGCCGTATCGACGATCGCCTCGACCGTCTCAAGTGCGGGCTCATCAACCGCAACGGCCGGCGCATCGACGTCCGGCGCGGCGCTTTCGACCACGGGTTCGGTGGACGCAATGACCGGCACCGCCTCGATCACCGGCTCCGGCGGCTTCGGGCGCCGATCCATCCGGTAGCCGAGCGACTTCAGGATCGAGGCAAAATCCTCGCCCGAACAGCCGGTCAGCGAGGTCATCGCCGTGGTCACGGTGAAGCTGCGGCCATCGAACGCGCCGGCCGGCTTCGGACCGGGCGCGGTCTCGCGCCACATCAGCGCCGGACGAATAAGATCGGCCAGGCGTTCGAGGATATCGACGCGCACCGCGCGCTCGCCGCACACGCGATAACCGGCGTTGCGATAGAGCGTGCGCGCGATCTCCTTGTCGGCGGCGATCGAGGTGCGCCCGCTGGCGGCGAGGCCGAGCACGGTGTCGACGCCGTTGATCTCCGCGCCGCTTTCCTTGAGCGCCCAGAGCTGGGTGGCGAGCGCACGCGGCGCCGGCTTGAGCAGCGGCGGGATGTAGATATGGAACGCGCCGAAGCGCACGCCGTATTTGCGCAACGCCGCGCGCGAGGCCTGATCGAGACCTTTCACGTCGTCGGCGACCTTCTGGCGCTCCAGCACGCCGAGCGACTCGATCAGTTGGAACGCAACGCCGCGCGCAATGCCGGTGACATCCTCGGCGGCCTGCAACTGGAATAACGGCGCGAGCAGCTTTTCGATATGGGTCTTGAGCCAGAGTTCGAGCCGCGTCTGCACGCTATCGCGCGACGCGCCGGTGAGCTGTTCGTCGGCGACGATGCGGACGCGCGGCTTGAGCATGTCTTCGCCGGCGACCAGTTTGCCGACCGGCTGGCCAAGCCAGCGGATCGCGCCGTCCGAGGCGAGCACGAGTTGCTCGTCGCCCGCCGCCGAAACCTTGGCCGCGCGTGAATCGATCTCGCCGGCCAGCGCCTTCTGCGCCGCGGCCTGCAGCGCCTTGGCTTCCGAGCCCGCCGCGGATGCATCGGGTGCGAACATGAATCCGTCGAGCCGTCCGATCGGATGGCCCTCGACTACAACTTCGCCGGTCTTGCTGATTTCAGTTTCGAGCATGTCTTTCTCGCGCAGCCGTCGCATCAACACGCTGGTGCGGCGGTCGACGAAGCGCTCGGAGAGGCGCTCGTGCAACGCGTCGGACAGCTTGTCTTCCACGGCGCGCGCGACGCCCTGCCAATGCTCCGGATCGTCGAGCCAATCGGGGCGGTTTGCAACATAAGTCCAGGTCCTGACATGCGCGATCCGGTTCGAGAGGGTGTCGATGTCGCCATCGGTGCGGTCGGCCAACGCCACCTGGCGGGCAAACCAATCTGAGGAAATCTTACCCTCACCACTCAGGAATCCATAGAGGGTGACGGCAAGCTCCGCATGGGTAGCAGGCGCGATCTTACGATAGTCCGGGACCTGGCACACGTCCCACAAACGCGAAACTGCTTCACGTGTGCTCGCCATGCCACGGATGTCGGGATCGCGTACGCAATGCTCCAGCACCAGAATGTCTTCGCCCACCGGCGCACGGGTCAGTCCGGGCTCCTTCGGCGTCTCGGCGAGCGAGGCTTGCAACGCACCCACCGACGCGAAATCGAGCGCGGAATTGCGCCATTGCAGCATCTTGATCGGTTCGAAGGAATGGCTCTCCAGCGCCCGGACCAATTCGTCTTCCAACGGCTCGCAGCGGCCGGTGGTGCCGAAGGTCCCATCGCGCGTCGCGCGCCCGGCGCGGCCGGCGATCTGCGCCATTTCAGCGGGATTGAGCTTGCGGAACTGGAAGCCGTCGAACTTACGGTCGGCGGCAAAGGCCACATGATCGACATCGAGATTGAGGCCCATGCCGATCGCGTCAGTCGCGACCAGATAATCCACATCGCCGGACTGATAGAGCGCGACCTGGGCATTGCGGGTGCGCGGCGACAACGCACCGAGCACCACGGCGGCGCCGCCGCGCTGGCGGCGGATCAGTTCGGCGATCTCGTAGACCTCGGCGGCCGAGAAGGCGACGATCGCGGACCGGCGCGGCAGCCGCGTGATCTTCTTCTGGCCGGAATAGGTGAGCTGAGACAGCCGCGGACGCGTCAGGATATGCGCGCCCGGCAGCAGCCGCTCGACCAGCGGGCGGATCGTCGCGGCGCCGAGGATCAGCGTCTCTTCGCGCGCGCGGCGATTCAGCATGCGGTCGGTGAACACGTGGCCGCGCTCGAAATCCGCGCCGAGCTGCACCTCGTCGACGGCGAGGAACGCGACGTCGAGATCGCGCGGCATCGCCTCGACGGTCGACACCCAGAAGCGCGGATTGGGCGGCTTGATCTTCTCCTCGCCGGTGATCAGCGCGACTTCGCTCGCGCCGACCCGGTCGACCACCTTGTTGTAGACCTCGCGCGCCAACAGCCGCAGCGGCAGCCCGATGATGCCGGACGAATGCCCCAGCATGCGCTCGATCGCGAGATGGGTCTTGCCGGTATTGGTCGGGCCGAGAATGGCCGTGACACCGGCGCCGCGGGCGCGTGCATCGCGCACCGGCGATGGGGAGAAGGAGATTGCCATTAACGCGACACGCTTGCTCTTGTGGATTTGGGATGCACGGCCAGCTTCGGCTCGGTCAGCTTCGGCCAAGTCCTGGGACTCGTCGTCGGCACCCCGAAGACGCCCTTTTAGGGACAGCGGACCGGCGACGCCACCCGCGCGCCGGATTTGTCGCCTTTTCAGCAGGCCTCCCCCGGCGCCTGCCGATCCGAACGTGTACCACAACGCGACAGGCCGCTTCATGAATTCGGGCCGTCGCTCAACATTGGGAACGAGGTGAGAACGAACCGCGCCCGAATCGCTGACTCGCGATGAGTCCTGAGTCGTTCACTGCGACATGTAGGAGCGAAGGGCGACTTGCCCACCACATCGTGAATCGGCTGTGCGGGGGTTGTTCGGGCTTAAGTTAATTCGTGAGGGCGATATCGGAACCGAACGCCGCAACAATGCCGGTGCGCTCCCCTCCCCTGCGGGGAGGGGTTGGGGTTGGCGGTGGGGGGCTTAGCCGCGGCTGTCGCTCGTTGAGAAAGCCTCCACCCCGCCCGCTGACGCGAGCGACCCTCCCCGCGAGGGGAAGGGTTAAAAAGAGCTTAGCCGTCGCGGCGAGTGACGAATACGCCCTGTCGGTTGAGGCAATCTACGGTCTTGTAGGTCCCGCAGGTTTTGCCCGGCGCGCATGTCCATCCCGAATAGGTGACGCATTTGCCGCCATTTTCCTGGTGCACGCGCGTGACCCGGTCGAGCGTGCAGGAGCCGTTCTTGAATGAGTTGATCTTCCACGATTTGACCGCTGCCGATTTCAGGAAGGCGGTGAACCCGTCCCGGCTGTCGCCTGGCGGCCAGCCGGTGCCGGCGCAGAAGCCATCTTCCGGCTCTGAGGCTTCCGCCTTGCGCACGATCTCGTCGATTTTCTTTTCGTCGGCCGACTGCGCACGGGCGCCAACGACGCCTCCCACGAGCAAGACGATAAAGCCGGCAAGCATCAGCCATGTGACCGATGCCGCACCGAGCCTGGACTTGCGAATGCATGTCATCGAAGACCCCCCGTCCGCGGTTACCGCGAACCCCAAGTTTTCGACGAGACGCAGGCGTGGTCAAGATGCCGCAGCGTTGCCCAGTTACTTCACGCCTACCAGTTCCACGTCGAAAATCAGCGTTGCATCGGGGGGGATTGCGCCGCCGGCGCCACGCGAACCATAGCCGAGCTGCGGCGGAATGATCAGCGTGCGCTTGCCGCCGACCTTCATCGAGATCACGCCCTCGTCCCAGCCCTGGATCACGCGCCCGGTGCCAACCGGAAACTCAAGCGGCTGACCGCGACCGACCGAAGAATCGAATTGCTTGCCCTTGGCGCCGTTGACGTAGAGCCAGCCGGTGTAATGGACGGCGACAACCTGCCCATGACGCGGTGTTGCGCCGGTGCCGGCCTGGGTGTCGATGATCTGGAGGCCGGACGGTGTGGTCATCGGCTTGCCGGATTGGGCGGAGGCGTCGTCAGTCATGGATCCGATACTCATGATTGCGATGGCGGCGCAGGCGGCCATCAGGTTTCGTCGTGACAAGGCGCGCATTGGGCGTTTCTCCATAATCGAATGCCGGCCCTCCAGTCTCACTGGCTTTTGGCCGCGGTGGAGAGCGGAGAGGTGATGAATTCGGTGGCCTGGAGCACGCCCTGCCCTACCGGGGTCGGCACTTCCATGCGGAACGGCACCAGCACACGGGTGCCGGCAATCGGCGCCAGCCAGACTTCCATGTCGCGCTGCTCGCTCAGGAACTTGATCGCGGTGCGATCCGGGATATGCCCGGCAATCGGGTCGAAATAGACGGCGCAGACCACGACCGGGCCCTGGTAGCCGGTCTCGGCCTTGACCTTGTCCATGCGCTTGAACTCCGAGCGCAGGTCATAGCGGATGCGGCCGTCGAAGATCGACGCCGAGCGGCCGCAGGCCTCAGGCCCGAGCACGTCGCCGGTGCCGGGAACCCGCACCAGGGAGGCAGTCATCGGATCGATCACGCCCCGCCGATGCGCCTCGGTCAGGGGGACCCGGTCCGGGTCCGGGATCGGGGGCGGATTGACCGAAGCTTCCTTGATCGCGCCGCCGACCATCGCCATCCGGACGTCGTCGGCCCGCTTGTCGGCGGTAACGTTGGAGGCATAGGCGTTGGGGACGAAACGACCGCCGGTGATCGAGCCGCGCGCGGCGCTGGTGCCCTTTCCGGACGAGAACACCCGCATCACGCCCGCGGTGGTGCCGCTGGCGGCGGCGGTGAACTGATCGTCCGTGATTTCGACCACCCAGGCGCCGCGGCCGATCGAGATGCCGGCAAGGGTAGCCACATACCGGGCCTCAAGCTTGGCCGCGTCACCCTTTTGAGCCTTGGCCAGGGTTCCGGAACAGGCGAAAAGGGCCAGTCCCGCCAGAAGCGGAAGCAGGCCGGGCCGTGGCGGCATCACACGCATCATTCCGTCCCGGAAATCGACGAATCAGGCCTGCACTCTAGCGTCCTGCCGGGCGAAGGGAATGCGGGTGAATCGATGCTTTGACGGGGCATCTTGGCCCGATCAAGGCAGCGGCCGTGCTTGACGCCCCTCCCCGCCCTCCACTATACGTCCCGTCCAATCCCCACCCGTGGGTTCAGGTTTCCTCCGCCCAGCGCCGCGCGCGGGCCAGTGCAGAAGGTTTTCGCCATGTCGAGGCGATGTGAATTGACCGGCAAGGGCCCCCAGACGGGTCACAAGGTCAGCCATTCGAACATCAAGACCAAGCGCCGGTTCATGGTGAACTTGGTCGACGTCACCCTGATGTCGGATGCCCTGGAGCGTTCGGTGCACCTGCGGATTTCCGCGAATGCGCTCCGCTCGGTGGATCACCGCGGCGGCCTCGATGCCTTCCTGCTCAAGGCCAAGAACGACACGCTTGGGTCCAAGGCGCTGAAGATCAAGCAGGCGGTCGTGAAGAAGCGCGCCGCTGCGGCTCCCGCTGCCACCGCCTGAGCTTGCTGATTTCGAGCTGACGCTCGATTACGAATTCAAACGCCGCAGCTTCCTTAGGACGCTGCGGCGTTTTTCTTTTCCCGTCGGCCTGACGTGATGCAGCGCTCTATTCGTCGCGCAGGGTGAATTGCAGCAGCAGGGTGCGCTGGATCGGCGAGAAATTGTCGTCCGAGATCAGCGTCAGGACCAATGCGCCGTCGCGGGCGCGATGCACCGCCAGCGCTTCCATGTTGTCGATCTGGTAGGCGAAGTCGGCCTCGAAGATCACAGGCCCATCGACCGTCGCGCCCGGCTTGAGGCCGGCCAAGGCGAGGCGCCGGATGCGGATCGCGACGCCGGAGACCCAGGAGAATTTCCGCTCCAGGATCAGGATGTCACCGCCTGGCAATGTCGCCGCGTCGCTGATGTCGTAATCGGCGCTACGCTTGACCGCGAAGGCGCCGGGGCTCGGCCCGCCGATCAGGAACGCGAGAATATTGCCGTCGGCATCGAGCGTGCTTTCCGAGAGTGCGACCAGCGTCCCCCCAAGCGGCAGCCCGCGCGGCACGAAGGCCAGCGCTTCGAGACCCTTGTTGTTGAGCAGATTGCCGATCTGCGGCGCATCGAGCGGCTGGCCGCGCGCGGTGATGCCGGCGGTGAGGACAGCCTTGGCGTCGAAGCGCACGATCCGGTTCACGCGCTCGATGCCGACATAGAGCGTGTCGCCATCCGCCGCGATCGATTCCGTGTCGAACCAGCCGCGGCGCGACAGCGGCTGCCCGTCGGGGCCGAGCACCGGCGCCATCGTCACGTCGGCCATTCCCGAGGGTGCTGCGCCGTCATAGGTGATGCGGCCCTTGAGCCAGCGCCCCTTGTCGATCACCGCGAAGAATGACGTGCCATCCGGCGCGAGCCTCAGGCCGGAGATGCCGCCGAAATCCTTGTTCGATGACGACAGCACCACGCCGCCACGATAATCGAGCGCGCCGAAACGTCGCCGCGCGGTATCGCGCGGATCGAAAGCCTCGATCGGGACGGCGCTGACCTGCACCGCGACCGGCGGCGGAACCGCCTTGGTGTTCTGGGCTTCCGCCGGAATAGCGGCAAACAGCACCAGCAGCGCAACGATGGCGAGCGCGTGAAACGCGGCGCGGCAAAAATTCACGGGAAATGAGTTCACGCGATGTGCCTGCGCGTGCCGGAGCGGCGCGGCTCGGGGGTGCCGGCCTCGCTGAACAATTCGGCCAGCTTCTCGGTCATCGCGCCGCCCAGCTCTTCGGCATCGACGATGGTCACAGCGCGACGGTAATAGCGGGTGACGTCATGACCGATGCCGATCGCGATCAGCTCCACCGGCGAACGCGTCTCGATCTCCTCGATCACCCAGCGCAGATGGCGCTCGAGATAATTTCCGGCATTCACCGACAGCGTCGAATCATCGACCGGAGCGCCGTCCGAGATCATCATCAGGATCTTGCGTTGTTCGGTGCGCCCGAGCAGGCGCTTATGCGCCCAGTCGAGCGCCTCGCCGTCGATATTCTCCTTCAGCAGCCCCTCGCGCATCATCAATCCGAGATTCTTGCGCGCGCGCCGCCACGGCGCGTCGGCCGACTTGTAGATGATGTGGCGCAGGTCGTTGAGGCGGCCGGGATTCTGGGGCTTGCCGGATGCGAGCCAGTTCTCGCGCGACTGCCCGCCCTTCCAGGCCCGGGTGGTGAAGCCGAGGATCTCGACCTTGACGCCGCAACGCTCCAGCGTGCGCGCGAGGATATCGGCGCAGGTCGCGGCGACGGTGATCGGGCGGCCGCGCATCGATCCGGAATTGTCGAGCAGCAGCGTCACCACGGTGTCGCGGAAATTCATGTCCTTCTCGCGCTTGAACGACAGCGCATGCATCGGGTCGGTGACGACGCGCGAGAGCCGCGAAGCGTCGAGCTGGCCTTCCTCAAGGTCGAATTCCCAGGCGCGATTCTGCTGCGCCATCAGACGGCGCTGGAGACGATTGGCGAGACGCGCGACCACGCCCTGCAGGCTCGACAATTGCTTGTCGAGATAGCCGCGCAAACGATCGAGCTCTTCCGGCTCGCACAGATCCTCGGCCGCGATGGTCTCGTCAAAGCGCAACGTAAACGGCTTGTAGTCTGGGCCGCGCGGCTCGTTCATGCCGCGCTTCTGCTGGCGGCGCTGCTCGCCCGGCACCTCGGAGTCGCCCATGTCGACGTCCTGGGTCATGTCGGCGGAGAGCGAATCCATCGCCTCGGCGGCCGCTTCCGCGGATTCGTCGCCGGAGGAATCGGTCTCTTCGCTGCGCGCGTCGGAATCCTCGGATTGCAGGTTCTCGCCCTGCTCGCCGGACTGATCCTTGCTGCTGTCCTGATCGCCTTCGGCGCTGTCCTCGTCGTCGGACTCGGCGCTGCGATCCTCGCCCATGTCGAGCGACTCGAGCAGATCGCGCACCGCGTCGCCGAATTGCTCCTGGTCCTCGATCAGCCGTTCGAGCTTGTCGAGGTTGCGACCGGCGCGATCCTCGATCATCGGACGCCAGAACTCGACCAGCTTCTTGGCGGCCGGCGGCGGCGTCAGCCCGGTGAGACGCTCGCGCACCAGCATCGCGATGGCATCCTCAAGCGGCGCATCGGCGCGGTCGGTGATCTCGTCGAACTTGCCGCGGTGGAAACGGTCGTCGAGCATCGCCGAAAGATTCTGCGCCACGCCGGCCATGCGGCGCGAGCCGATCGCCTCGACGCGCGCCTGCTCCACCGCCTCGAACACCGCGCGCGCCTGCTGGCCGCCCGGCGCGATGCGCCGGTGCACCCCGGCGTCGTGGCATGCGATCTTGAGCGCTAGCGAATCCGCGTGGCCGCGCACGATCGCCGCATCGCGCGCCGAGAGCTTGCGCGGCGGCTCCGGCAGCCGGGCCTTCTCGCCGGCGACGCCCGGCCGTTCTGCCGCGAAGGAGACTTCCAGATCGGGCTTGCGCGCAATGGCGCGCATGCAGCCCGCAACCGCGCGCTTGAACGGCTCGACCGGCGATTCCTTCGGCGAAGGCTTCGGCTTGATGTTGGAGGCCATCTCGGTTCCCGTCATTCCGGAGCGCACCGACGGTGCGAACCCGGAATCCAGATCAGGCTATGCTCTCATTCTCATCTGGATTCCGGGTTCGATGCTTCGCATCGTCCCGGAATGACGAGCCTTCAGCTCAATGCGACGTTGACCGCGCTTTCCGGCAATTCCTGGCCGAAGCTGCGCTGATAGAACTCCGCGATGATCGGGCGCTCCAGTTCGTCGCATTTGTTCAGGAAGGTCACGCGGAACGCGAAGCCGACATCCCGGAAGATGTCGGCATTCTCAGCCCAGGTGATCACGGTACGCGGGCTCATCACCGTCGAGATGTCGCCATTCATGAAGGCGTTGCGCGTCAGGTCGGCGACGCGCACCATCTTGTTGACGATGTCGCGGCCGGCATCGGTGCGGTAGTGCCGTGCCTTGGCGAGGACAATGTTCACCTCGTTGTCATGCGGCAGATAATTCAGCGTCGTGACGATCGACCAACGGTCCATCTGGCCCTGGTTGATCTGCTGCGTGCCGTGATAGAGGCCCGAGGTATCGCCGAGGCCCACCGTGTTGGCGGTGGAGAACAGGCGGAATGCCGGATGCGGCTTGATCACCTTGTTCTGGTCGAGCAGCGTCAGCTTGCCGGACAATTCGAGCACGCGCTGGATCACGAACATCACGTCCGGACGGCCGGCGTCATATTCGTCGAAGCACAGCGCGACATTGTTCTGCAGCGCCCAGGGCAGGATACCGTCGCGGAATTCGGTGACCTGCATGCCGTCCCGAATCACGATCGCATCCTTGCCGATCAGATCGATACGACTGATGTGGCTGTCGAGGTTGACGCGCACGCAGGGCCAGTTCAGCCGCGCCGCAACCTGCTCGACATGGGTCGACTTGCCGGTGCCGTGATAGCCGGTGATCATGACACGGCGGTTCTTAGCGAAACCGGCCAGGATCGCGAGCGTCGTCGGGCGATCGAACAGATAGTCCGGGTCGACCTCCGGGACGTGCTCCGTCGTTTCCGAATAGGCCGCCACGTCCATGTCGCTCTCGATACCGAAAACCTGACGCACCGACACCTTCATGTCGGGCAGGCCGGCCTTTTCTTGCACTGCGGCAGTCATTGATCCTCCGTGGGCGCGGAACGCGAGCCCCGATCTTTCGGCGGTAAGGGTCGGATTCCAAGGCAACTTAGCAGAAAGCCTGCGGCGAGCGAAAGCCGCCCCCGCCGCCGGAAAAGCCTCGGAATATCAGATATGTGCAGATATCGCCCGGTCCAGGGCCGCCGGCCGGCGGTTACGCCCCGGAAGCAGGCGCGTGCGCCGCCGGCTCCTCCTCCAGGTCGTCGGCTTCGGCGGCCCGGTGCCGCTGCCCCATGAAGCTGTAGACCGTCGGCACCACGAACAGTGTCAGCAGCGTCCCCAGCGTCATGCCACCGACGATGACCCAGCCGATCTGCTGCCGGCTTTCGGCGCCGGCGCCGCTGGCCAGCGCGAGCGGCAGCGCGCCGAGCACCATCGCCCCGGTGGTCATCAGGATCGGGCGCAGCCGCAAGCCGGCGGCTTCGATCACCGCTTCGACGCGATTGCGGCCCGCGATCTGCTGCTGATTGGCGAATTCGACGATCAGAATGCCGTGCTTGGTGATCAGGCCGACCAGCGTGACCAGTCCGATCTGCGAAAACACGTTGAGCGTGCCGCCGGCGAAATAGAGCGCGGCGAGCGCCCCGGTCATCGACAGCGGAACGGTCAGCAGGATGATGACCGGGTCGCGGAAGCTCTCGAACTGGGCCGCCAGCACCAGATAGATGAAGCCGAGCGCCAGTACGAACACGAAGATCAGGCTCTGTCCCGCGGCGCGGAATTCGCGGCTTTGGCCGCTGACGTCGGTACGGATACCGGCCGGGAGAACTTCTTTCGCTGCGGCTTCGAGCGCGGCAAGGCCGTCACCGACGGCGTAGCCCGGCGCGATATTCGCGGAAATCGTCACGGCGCGCAGCTGGTTAAAGCGTTTCAGCTCCTTCGGCGCGACCGATTCCTTCACCTGCACCACGTTCGAGAGCTGGATCATTTCGTTCTGCGCGCCGCGCAGGAAAATCGTCGAGAGTGTCGTCGGCGACGCGCGGTCCTCGGCGGCAAGCTGCACATAGACGTCGAACTGCTCGCCATTCATTTCGAACCGCGTCACCTGGCGACCGCCGAGCAGCGTCTCGAGCGTGCGCCCAACCGCCGAGACGTCGAGGCCGAGGTCGGCGACCTTGGCGCGGTCCAGCTCGATGGTGAATTGTGGTTTGTTGAGCTTCAGGTCGGTGTCGACATTGGTGAGGATCGGGCTGCCTTCGATGCGCGCCAGCACCTTATCGACATGCTGCTGCAATTCTTCGTAGGTCCCAGAGGTCTGGATCACCACCTCGACCGGCCGCGAGGAGCCACGCACGCCGAGCGAGGGTGAATCGCTGGCAAATGCATTCACGCCGGCGATGCGACGGAGTTTTGGGCCGATCTCGGCGGTGAGCGCCTGCTGCTTGCGGTCGCGCTCCTCCCAATCCTTCAGCCGGCCGATCGACATGAAGTCGGAGACTTCGGGCGAGCCGATAATGGTCAGGCGCGATGCGACTTCGGGCACCTGGGCCAGAATGGCGTCGACCTGATTGGCGTAGCGACTGGTGTAACCGACGGTGGAGCCCTCGGGCGCCGAGCCGCGCACATTGACCACGCCGCGGTCCTCGATCGGCGCCAACTCCGACGGCAGCGCGTAAAAAAACACGACGCTTGATGCGGCCACCAGCAGCGCGACGCCGAGCACCGCCGGACGAAACCGCAGCGATGCGGTCAGCCAGCGGCGATAGCCGGTCTCGAATGCGGTGAAGCCGCGGTCGAGCGCGGAGGCGATCCGTCCCGGATTGGGCTCGTGCCGCAGCAGCTTCGAGCACATCATCGGCGTCAGCGTCAGCGCGACGAATCCGGACACCACCACCGCGCCGGCCAATGTGAGCGCGAATTCCAGAAACAGCCGGCCGGTGCGGCCCGGCGCGAACGCGACCGGGGCATAGACCGCCGCGAGCGTCAGCGTCATGGCGATGACGGCAAAGCCGATCTCGCGCGTTCCCTTGATCGCGGCGGCGACCGGCTTCATCCCCTCCTCGATGTAACGGTAGACATTCTCCAGCACGACGATCGCATCGTCCACGACCAGCCCGATCGCCAGCACCATCGCCAAGAGCGTCAATGTGTTGACGCTGAAACCGAGCGCGTACATCAACGCGAACGTGGTCACCAGCGAAATCGGGATCGTGATCACCGGAATGATCGAGGCCCGGAACGAGCGCAGGAAGAACACGATGACGATCACGACCAGGATGATCGCCTCGATGATCGAATGGAGCACCGCGTTGATCGAGCGATCGATGAACACCGCGCTGTCATTGCCGATCTCGACGGTGAGCCCTTGCGGCAGCGATGCACTGATCGCGGGCAATACCGTGCTCACGCCTTTGGACACATCGAGCGGATTGGCTGTCGCCTGCTTGATGATGCCGACGATGATGCCCGGCCCGCCGTTGTAGCTGTTGTTGCGCCGCTCATCCGCGGCGCCGAGTTCGACGCGCGCGACTTCGCGCAGCCGGACCTGATAGCCGTCGGCCAGCTTCACGACGACATTGCCGAATTGCTCGGGCGTCGCGAGGCCGGTGCGCGACAGCACCGTGAACTCAGGGTCCCGGCTTTCGATCCGGCCGGAGGGCAATTCGACATTCTGCGCGCGCAACGCGCTTTCAATATCCTGGATCGTCAAATTGTAGGCGGCGAGCCGTTCGCGATCGATCCACACCCGCATCGCGTAGCGGCGTTCGCCGAAGATCGTGACGTCGGCGATGCCGTTCAGGTTCTTCAACTGGTCGACGACGAAACGGTCGACATAGTCGGTGAGTTCGAGCGCGCCCAAATTCTCGCTGCGGAATACCAGATACATGATCGCCTGCGCATCGGCCTCGACCTTGGCGATCCGCGGTTCGTCGATCTCATCGGGCAGCGTGCGGCGCACGCGGCTGACGCGGTCGCGCACGTCGCTCGCCGCGACGTCGGGATCGGTGCCGAGCCGGAACCGCACCGTGATGCGGCTAGTCTCGGCGCGGCTGGTCGATTCGAGAACGTCGATCCCCTCGATGCCGGCGATCGAGCCTTCCAGCACCTGCGTAACCTGGCTTTCGATGATCGAAGCCGAAGCGCCAGGATAAGATGTCGAGACCGAGACGGTCGGCTCGTCGATATTGGGATATTCGCGCACGCTGAGCCGCTGATACGAGACGACGCCGACCAGGATCATGATCAGACTGAGGACCGTCGCGAAGACCGGCCGCCGGATGCAGAATTCAAACATGGGCTCGGATCACCCGTTCGCGGCGCGCGGCGGCGGCACCACTTCTACCAGCGTGCCATCGCGCAGCCGCTGATGACCGGCGGTGACGACGACCGCATCCGGCATGATGCCTTCGAGGATCGCGACCTCGCCGCCCTTGCGTTCGCCAAGCCGCACCTTGGTCTCGACCGCCTTGTCGCCATCGATGCGATAGACGAAGCTCTCGCCGCCGCGCGGCACCAGCGCGCTCTCCGGCACGAACACCGCGGTTTCCTCGCTCAGACCCTTGATCACGATGCGGGCGAATAAACCTGGCCGCAGCACGCGGTCCGGATTCGGCAAGCGCGCCCGAAGCTGGATCGCGCGGCCATTCACATCGACCATCGGATCGATCGCATAGATAGTGCCGGGAAAGGTGCGGCCGGGATAGGCATCGACGATGACCTCGATGGTCTGGCCGACCGCGATCTTGGCGAGGAAGATCTCCGGCACTTTGAAGTCGACCTTCAAGGCATCGATCTTTTCGAGATTGACGATCTCGGTGCCGATCGCGACGAAGGCACCCACCGAGACGTTGCGGATGCCAACCACGCCGGCGAACGGCGCTGTGACCGCGTGTTTCGATTGGCGCACGCTCGCAAGCTCGATCGCGGCCTGCGATTGCGCGAATTCGGCGGTCGCCTCGTCGCGATCCTGGGTGGTTCCAGCACCGGTGCTGGCAAGCCTGGTGGCGCGACCGAGGTTGGCCTTGGCGAGTTCCTGGCGCGCCTGCGCCTGGACGACTTCGGCCCGAACCAGGGAATCGTCGAATTTCAGCAACACATCGCCCTGCTTCACCGTGTCGCCTTCCGAGAACAGAATCTCGGCGAGCCGTCCGGCAATCTCGGGGGCGATCCGCACCGATTCATCGGATTGCAGGCTGCCTATGGCGCGGATGTCGGACGTGATTTTCGACGCGCGCGCCTTTGCGGTCTCGACCGGCACGCGGGCGGCCTTTGACGCCCCGGCCTTGGTCTGGACCGGATTCTGCGCAGCGGCTCCGCCGCGATATTTCACCACGCCGACCACAACGACCACCGCCGCGACCAGGGCCAGGGCGGCGATCACAGGCGTTTTCATGACCATCTCAACGTTGCGCGCCGGCGCGCAGACCCGGCTCGTCAATGACGCCCCATCCGCAAAATGGTTCAGGTCAGAGATGAAAATAGAGCGGAGCGGCGGCTAAGCCTGCGCGGAATGACCGCACTCGACCCGTCATTCCGGGGCGCGCGAAAGCGCGACCCCGGAATCCAGACCCGTCATCAGTGCTTGTGTCTGGATTCCGGGTTCGATGCTTCGCATCGCCCCGGAATGACGGTGCGTGTTCAGCCGAAGCCGATCGACTTCAGGTATTTGTAGGATTGGATGATCTCGCGCAGCCGGTCTTCGGTGGAGCGGTCGCCGCCATTGGCATCGGGGTGATGCTTCTTCACCAGATCCTTGAACCGGGCCTTCACCTCGGCGGAGGTCGCGCCGCCTTCGAAGCCGAGGGTTTCGAGCGCCTTTTTCTGCGCATTGCGGATCACGCCGCCGTCGCCAGCCGACTCGGCCTTGGCTTTGGCCCGCGCCTTGGCTCCCGCTCCGCCCATCTCGCGGAACAGGCCGAACGGATCGTTGGGATCGCGGCGGAAGCGCGCGGCGCCGGAGCGCTCGGTCGCGGCGCCGGTGCCGCCCTGCCCCATCTTCCAGGTCGGGCGATGGCCGATGATGGCGTCCTTCTGCCAGGCCGCGATCTCGGCAACGGTCATGCCGGAGAAATAATTATACGACGCGTTGTAGTCGCGCGCGTGCGGCAGGCAGAAGTTCCAGTATTGCTTCTCCTCGCGGCCCTTCGGCGCACGATGGCCGCCCTCGGCCTTGCAGCCTGGCCATTCGCACGCGGCCTCGATCGGCTTGCGCAGCCGGCGGTCCTTCGACGGCTTGACCCGGATGCCGTCAAATAGCGGTGAGTCAGATGAATCGTTTTTCATGACCGATGACTATGCGGACTTCGCGTCCCAACCTTCAAGTCTTGACAGACGCAACACGCCCATTCCGCGACGAAATTCGTAAAACGCACCATTGACCACGGCATATCCCTCTCGCTATGCGGGCGGCATGCGAACCAAAGATGTCATCGCGACGAAATTAACCGCCGCTTTCGCGCCCGAGATTCTCGAGGTTGAGGACGAATCCAGCAAGCATGCGGGACATGCCGGCGCCCGGCCCGGCGGCGAGACCCATTTCAGGGTCTATATCGTATCTGCGGCCTTTGTAGGGAAGACCCGGCTCGAACGCCATCGCCTGGTTAATGGAATCCTGGCTGATGAGCTGGCCGGCGGCGTTCACGCGCTGGCCATTCACGCCGGTGCACCGGGCGAGGAGTCGCAGCCCAAGCGGGTTCCGGTAGCGACGTAGCGTCGCTTGCCCCTTAACACCTCCTCATCATGGCCGGGCGGGCGTGACGGCGGTGTGTTTTGTGAGAAGGTGACAGCACATAGAGTCAGCTCGCCTTGGCTTGCGCCAGTCGCAGCAGCGGCGTGATGCGCAGCGCGGTGATGCGGTTGCGGTTGCGGCGGAGCACGCGGAAGCGGAAGCCGTGGAAGGTGAAGCTCTGGCCGGGCTCCGGGATCGACTGTGCCTCGTGGATCACGAGGCCGGCCACCGTGGTGGCCTCCTCGTCGGGCAATTGCCAATCCATGGTGCGGTTGAGATCGCGGATCGGCACGCCGCCATGCACCACCACCGAGCCGTCCGGCTGCGGACGCACGCCGGTGAGTTCGCGGTCATGTTCGTCGGTGATCTCGCCGACGATCTCCTCGATGATGTCTTCGAGTGTAACGAGACCCATCACCTCGCCATACTCGTCGACCACCAGCGCGAACGGCGTGCGGCGGCGGCGGAACGCGCGCAACTGCTCGTCGAGCGGACGGATGTCGGGCACGAACCAGGGCGGCCGTGCGATCGCGGTGATGTCGAGCTTATCGAGATCGCCGCGCGCATTCTGTATCGCGCGCAGCAGATCCTTGGCGTGGAGGATGCCGACGATATTCTCCGGCGAGCCGAGCCAGAGTGGCACGCGCGTCACCGGCGCGGTGAGCATGGCGCGCACCACGTCCGCCACGGCCTCGCCGGCATTGATGGTGACCATCTCGGTGCGATGGATCATCACGTCGGACACGGTGAGTTCGCGCAGTTCGAGCAGGCCGCCAAGCATGTCGCGGTTCTGTTTCTCCATGTCGTTGCCGCGCCGGACATGATCGGAGCCACCGCGCAACGCGTCGCTGGTCAATACGGGCAGGTCGCCGGCGACGCGAATGCCGGCGAGGCCGAGCAGCCAGCGCGCCGTAATCTCAAACGGCACCAGCACCGGGCCGATCAGCCGCACCAGCAGATGGACCGGGGTGGCAGCGGCGAGCGTCGCGCGCTCGGTCACGCTCACGGCGGTCGTCAACACGCACACGAATACGATGACGATCGCCGTCGCCACCATCGCCAACACGACGCCGGACGCGCCGAACCGCGCATGCAGACTGGCGGACGCCAGTGCGGCGGCCATCACGATGGCGACCACGCGGCCGGCCATCAGCACGCGGATCAGCGTCTCTTGCCCCGCCAGCAGGCGATTCACGGTTTTCGCACGCGCATTGCCCTGCTTCTCAAGCCGGGCGATGCTGGCGCGCGCGGCAAGAGTCAACGTCGCCTCGCTCCACCACAGCGACGCAACGGCGATCAAACAAAGGACAATGCCGAGCAGCGTGAACCACTCGGCGGCGCTCATGACGCGGCGAGTTTTTCGGCGATGAACGCGCGCACGTCGTCCGGGTTCACGGCATCGGCGACAAACGCCTGCCCGATGCCGCGCACCAGGATGAAGGTCAGCGCGCCGCGCTTGACCTTCTTGTCCTGCGCGATCAATTCCATGATGCGATCGAGTTCGAACGGTTCGCCCGGCACCTGCTGCACCCGTGTCGGCAGCCCGACTGCATCGAGATGACGGATCGCGCGCGCGGCGTCCTCCATCGGCAGCAGGCCCTGCCGCGCCGAGAACTCGAATGCCATCGCCATGCCGAGTGCGACCGCCTCGCCATGGAGCAGCCGGCCGGTGAAGCCGGCCGCCGCCTCAAAGGCATGGCCGAAAGTGTGGCCGAGGTTGAGCAATGCGCGATCACCGGTCTCGCGCTCGTCGCGCGCGACGATCGCGGCCTTGGCGCGGCAGCTCACGGCGATGGCATGCTCGCGCGCAAACGAATTACCGCCGTTGAACACCTCCTGCCAATTCGCCTCCAGCCAGGCGAAGAAGCCGGCGTCGCCGAGTAATCCATATTTCGCGACCTCGGCGTAGCCGGCGCGGAACTCGCGCGGCGATAGCGTGTCGAGCAACGCGGTATCCGCGATCACCAGGATCGGCTGATGGAATGCGCCGACCAGATTCTTGCCGTGAACCGAATCGATGGCGGTCTTGCCGCCGACCGAGGAATCCACCTGCGACAGCAACGTCGTCGGCACCTGGACATAGTCGAGGCCGCGGCGCAGGCAGGCCGCCGCGAAGCCGGCCAGATCGCCGACCACGCCGCCGCCGAGCGCGACCACCAGATCGCGCCGTTCGATCCGCGACGCGATCAGCGCTTCGGAGACTTCCTCGAACACGCGGAAGCTCTTCGACGCCTCGCCAGGTTCGACGACGATGCTGGAGGACTCGATCCCCGATGCGGCCAGCGACTGCTCCGCCGCAGCGAGATGCAGCGCGGCGACGTTGCGGTCGGTCACGATCGCGGCGCGCGCGCCGGGACGCAAGGCGGCGACCCGCGCGCCAAGCGTCGCAAGCTCGCTGCGGCCGATGAAGATGTCATAGGCCCGATCGGCCAGCGCAACGTCGACCATGATCGAATCGCCGGCGCGGAGTGGTGCGGTCATGTCGTGACGTCCGTGCTGATATTCCCTGGGCTGATAGGGCATGCCGAGATGACCGGCCAGCCCTTCCAGGATCTCGTCCACGATCCGGTCATGCGGCACCTCGCGCGAATGCACCGTGAATGCGGCTTCGGCATAGACCGGATAGCGCGCGTCGATCAGCGCATGCAAGGTCGCCACCGGATCGTCGG
Organism: Bradyrhizobiaceae bacterium; assembly: GCA_947481635.1. Lineage (GTDB taxonomy): Bacteria > Pseudomonadota > Alphaproteobacteria > Rhizobiales > Xanthobacteraceae > CANKHJ01. Next base: position 8,108 of record CANKHJ010000029.1, on the reverse strand, counting down.
TGGCGAGTAGCGGCCGGTCGTTGCGCCGCTTGATCCGGCGCATCAGCACGTCGGGCTCGGCCTTGAGCCACACCGAGACGCCCTTGGCGGCAATCGCGGCGCGGGTGTCCGGGTTCATGAAGGCGCCGCCGCCGGTCGCCAGCACATGAACGCCGCCATCCAGCAGCCGCGCGATCACGCGCGCCTCGCCGGCGCGGAAATAGGGTTCCCCATGGGTCGCGAAGATTTCCGGGATGGTCATCCCGGCGGCCTTCTCGATCTCGGTATCGGCATCGACAAAGGGGATGTTCATCCGCGTCGCCAGCCGGCGGCCAATCGAGGACTTGCCGGCGCCCATCATGCCGACCAGCACGATCGCGCGGGTTCCCAGAGCGGCGACGACATCCATTTCCGCCGGAGTCGCAACTCTCTGATCTGGCGCGAGATTTCGCATTAATGAGGTCCTTGCCCGGCAGCATAAGTTCCACAAAGATGCGGCCGAGACAACGACCAAACCGCCGCCTCTTGCCAGTCCGACGCGAACATGGTGCTACTCGGCCCGTCACCTGAGCTTGTTCCGGCGCAATGTCTGTCTCGGCCGTCGAACATGCGGTCATGAGCTTACCCGGAGCGGACCGGTCCCCATCATGCCGAGTTTGTTCCGATTTCTCCTGATCGTGGGCGTCCTGGGCGGCGTCGTCTATGGCGGGATGTTTGCGCTGGCGACCTGGTTCGAACCGAAGCCGCGCGACATCACGGTCCCAGTGCCGCCCGACCGTTTCATGAAACGCTGAGGCAGCGATGGCAGCTCCGGCGCGGCAACACACCGACGAGACGCTGATCGCGCTGTTTCTCGACATGCTCGCGGCCGAACGCGGCGCCGGGAAGAACACGCTCGACGCATACCGGCGCGACCTCGATGATTTCGCCGCGGCCTTGACCGCGACCGGCGGCACGATCGCGGCCGCCGCGACCCAGGATATCCGCGGCTATCTTGGCGAAATGGCCGCGCGCGGCTTCAAGACCACCACCGTCGCGCGCAAATTGTCTGCCATCCGCCAGCTCTATCGCTTCCTGTATTCGGAGAACCGGCGCGGCGACGATCCGGCGGCGGTGATCGAAGGGCCGAAACGCGGCCGCGGCCTCCCCAAGGTCCTGAGCATCGGGCAGGTCGATACGCTGCTGAAGGAAGCGCGCGTCGCGATGGCCGCGCCGGCCGCGTCACCGGCGCAGCGGCTGCGCGCGGCGCGGCTCGCCTGCCTGCTCGAGACGCTTTACGCGACCGGGTTGCGCGTCTCCGAACTGGTGGCGCTGCCACGCTCGGCCGCGACCGGACGGGCGCAGATGCTCACGGTGCGCGGCAAAGGCGGCAAGGAGCGGCTGGTGCCGCTCAACGACGCCGCGAAACGCGCCATGGCCGACTATCTCGCACTGCTGGCGCAAGCCGGCGATGCGAAGCCCTCGAAATGGCTGTTCCCATCATTCGGCGAAAGCGGATACCTGTCGCGGCAGCATTTCGCGCGCGAATTGAAGGATCTCGCCGCGATGGCCGGAATCGCCGCGCGCAATGTCAGCCCGCATGTGCTGCGGCACGCCTTCGCCAGTCACCTGCTCCATAACGGCGCCGACCTGCGCGTGGTGCAGACACTGCTCGGCCACGCCGACATTTCGACCACGCAAATCTACACCCATGTACTGGAAGAACGGCTGAAAAGCCTGGTGCGCGACCTGCACCCGCTGACCGATACCTGATCGACCCCACCGGCTGGGAACAACCCATCCCGCCCCCGCGCCTTGACTTGTCGTCATCGCAAAGGCCAGTTTCGCCGCTCTCATTCAATTTTGACGAACACACCCCCATCTAGGCTCGGATGCGCACTTATCTCGACTTTGAAAAGCCGGTGGCCGAGCTCGAGGCCAAGGTGGAAGAATTGCGGGCCATGCAGTCGGGCGAGAACCCGGTCGCGATCGAGGAGGATATCTCGCGGCTCGAGACCAAGGCCGCGGTTGCGCTGCGCGACCTCTATTCCAGCCTCACCCCATGGCAAAAGACCCAGGTCGCGCGCCATCCGCAGCGCCCGCATTGCCTCGACTATGTCGCCGGACTGATCACCGACTTCGTGTCGCTGCAGGGCGACCGCAAATTCGGCGACGATGACGCCGTGGTGGGCGGCTTCGGCCGGTTCCGCGGCGCCAGCGTCTGCGTCATCGGCCAGGAAAAGGGCTCCACCACCGAGGGGCGCCTCAAGCATAATTTCGGCATGGCCAAGCCCGAAGGCTACCGCAAGGCGGTGCGGCTGATGGAAATGGCCGACCGTTTCTCGATTCCGGTGATCGCGCTGGTCGATACCGCTGGCGCCTATCCCGGCATCGGCGCGGAGGAGCGCGGCCAGGCTGAGGCGATTGCGCGCTCGACGGACGCCTGCCTCAATCTCAGCGTGCCGAATGTCGCGGTGATTCTGGGCGAAGGCGGCTCCGGCGGCGCGATCGCGATCGCGACCGCAAGCCGGGTGCTGATGCTGGAACACGCGATCTACAGCGTGATCTCGCCGGAAGGCGCAGCCTCGATCCTGTGGCACGACAGCACCAAGGCGCAGGAGGCGGCAACCAACATGAAGATCACCGCCGAAGACCTCGCCAAATACAACATCATCGACCAGATCATCACCGAGCCGATCGGCGGCGCCCATCGCAACCCGCCCGCCGCCATCGTCTCGACCGGCGAGGCCATCGCCAACGCCTTGGCCGAGTTCGACGGCCTCAGTCCGGCGGCGATTCGGCAGCAGCGGCGCCAGAAATTCCTGGCCATCGGCCGCAATATCGGGTGACAAGGCCGTCATTCCGGGGCGCACCGCAGGTGCGAACCTGGAATCCAGACGCGAGGTCGGTGCTTGGATATGGATTCCGGGCTTCGCGCTGTCGCGCGCCCCGGAATGACGGCGCTGCCCGGGGCACGGGAACATCAACCAAGTTCCAGACCTTGCCTTGATCTCTCCCAAGTCTTGGGCCAGCGTTTCCGGGTCGGGCTGGGAATGCGAGGGTCATCTCCACCGCGACCGTGGGATTGGTGCAAGCCCTTGATCGGTTTCAATTTACCGGGCGTTCACCATACGCATGCTCTAACCGCTGACGGGGTCGCGCGGCTTGCGATCATCGGTCCTTAAGGCTAACGGTTATTAATTCCAGGCGCGGGGGCATCTCCAGGATGCTGAGTAGTGCGTTGAAACGTCGGCCGATCGCCCGCGCGCTGCTCGCGTCGGGCGCGATCGTCGCCATGCTTGCGCTCGGCGGCTGCAATATGGACGGCCCCGCCCCGAATGGCCGCGCGCTCGCGCCGCTTTCCGACAAGATGCTCGCCGATATCGAGCAGAAGATGATGTCCAAAGAGGCGCCGATCCTGGTGCGCATCTTCAAGGAAGAATCCGAACTTGAGGTCTGGAAGGAAGACAAGTCCGGCAGCTATGCGCTGCTCAAGACCTATCCGATCTGCCGCTGGTCCGGCGAGCTGGGCCCGAAGATCAAGGAAGGCGACCGCCAGGCGCCGGAAGGCTTCTACGCGATCACCCCCGGCCAGATGAATCCGAATTCCCAATATTACCTGGCCTTCAATCTCGGTTTCCCGAACTCCTTCGACAAAGCCCATGGACGGACCGGCATGCACCTGATGGTGCATGGCGATTGCTCGTCGCGCGGCTGCTATTCGATGACCGACGAACAGATCGCCGAACTTTACGCGCTGGCGCGTGAAGCGTTCTTCGGCGGCCAGAAATCGTTCCAGGTGCAGGCCTATCCGTTCCGCATGACCGGCGCGAACATGGCCAAGCATCGCAATAATCCGCACCTCGCATTCTGGAAGATGCTCAAGCAGGGCAACGACCATTTCGAGGTCACGCGCCATGAGCCGAAGGTCGACGTCTGCGAGCGCAAATACGTGTTCGACGCGCAGCCGGCCAACGCCTCTCCGCTGAAATTCAAGCCGACCGAGGTGTGTCCTGTTTATCAGACGCCGGACGACATCGTCGCCCTGGTTGGTGAGAAGCAGCAGAAAGACGATGTCGAATTCACCCGGCTGGCGATGGCGAATGTGCCGACGGCGCCGATCCGGACCGGCCGCGACGGCGGCATGAACCCGGTCTTCGTCGCCGCGATCTCGCAGCCGGAAATGACAAATGATGGCATGGTCCGTTCGCTCGCTCCGTCCCGCGCGCCCGGCACCGTGCCGCCGCATGCAGTGATCCCCGGCGCCGGCATGAACGCATCGCCGACGCTGGTTGCCGAGACGCCGGTCGAAACCAAGGTTGCGGTGGCCGAGCCGGCGAAGACGGTCAACACCGGTACCGGCCTGTTCGGCGGATTATTCTCGTCAGCCCCAGCCAGCAAGGCGCCGCCCGCGAAGGACGCAGCGCCTAAAGCTTCGCCGGTGATTCAGCAGGCCAAAGCCCCGCAGATCGCGCCGCCCAAGGAAGAACCAAAGAAGCCAGCGGCGCCATCGATGATCGAGCGCGCCACGCGCTTCGTCGGCCTGCGCGGATCGGATACCGCAACCCCAGCGCCCGCTCCGGCATCGCCGCCACCCGCGCCGCGCTACCAGACCGCTTCGGCTCCGGCCGATGCGCCGCGACCGCCGGGAGCGATCCAGGCCAGCGCCGCACCGCGACCGCAGCAGAATGCCGGCGCTATTGCCAGGCCGCAGCCGCTGGATGAGCCGGAGAAAAAGCCGGCCGGAGCGACCGCTACGATCGCGGGGGCACAGCCAGTGGTGCCGTCGAATAATTTCGGCGATCGCTGGGGCGGCCTTCGCTAGACGCGCTCCGCCGGGATTGAAACGAATCAATCTCGCTTAAGCTCGCAACTCTCTCGATTGTCATGCCCCGCCAACGGGTCGCCGCGAACGCGCCGCCCGATGACAGGCTCCAGCGGGGCATCAAGTATTCCGCGACCTATCGATGGAGCACGGAATACTGGACCCCCCGCTTTTCGCGGGGGGTGACGACCGTGATTGGGATGATTACCGGGACAAACTCGGGCGTTAAACGCGCAGCCGGACCTTGCTTGCGGTTGGGCCGGTGTCACCCATCTCCTCGATATAAGAAACCGGCATGCCGCGCTTGAGCGTGTTGAAGTCGCCGCTCAGCAGGCTGTTGCGATGGAAGTAAAGCAGCCCGCCTTCCTTGGTTAGTAGGAAGCCGAAATCCTCGCCCGGCGTGACTTCTGCGATCTGGCCTGAGAATTCATTCGCAGCCTCATGCGTGCCCGCTGCCTTATGATTGGTGAGTTGGGACTTGAACTCGGCAAGCTGACGCTCGGCGGTGTGAAACGCCTCGTGGACAGCGTTGTGAACGTCCGGGTGTTTGAACTTGCGTTGAAGATGCTCCGGCTCATGGGTCACCACCAGGTCCTTGCGCCCTGGCAGGCTGAGTTCGATCCGCACCACCGGTGGTATCGTGCCGCTGCCATTTGAATTGCGCTGATCGACACGCACGCGGCAGGTGGTCATACGATCGTAGATCTTCTCCAGCTTGCCGATGCGCTGGCGGATCTCGGCTTCGATTTCGGGGGAACTCGGGAGGTTGTGGAATGAGATTTCGGCGGGAATCTGCATCATACACACCGTTCTTGTTGCCCGGATCGGCAATTGATCCGTAAAGGTCAACGCGGTGTGGGGACGATGGTTGCAGGGCGCCCAAAGGCCGATCACGCGATGGATTGCGTCGTCTACGTGCTCGGCTGGCGCGGCGCCGACCGGCATCTGACCTATGTCGGCTGGACCAATGATCTGGAGCGGCGGCTGGCGCGCCACAATGCCGGCACCGGCGCCCGCTCGACCAAGGGACGAACCTGGGTGCTACTGCATTCGGAACATTTCGCGACGCGCAAGGAAGCCATGAGCCGGGAATGGCATCTCAAGCGGGATCGGGCATTCCGGAAGCAACTGGCGCGACAACTGCCGTAATTCGGGGCGCGACCATCCGCCGCAAAGCAGGTTGCACCGCTTCGCAACCGAAGTTATTTTGGCATGTCGAAAAGGCTGGCTTGGTCTGGGTAGGCCCAAGCCCTTCCGTGTCATGCCTGCTATGTCACGGAAGCTCTGTTCCTCGCGGCGCCGCCGAATGCGGCGCTCCTGAGAACCCCGACGATCCTCGCGCGGCCCATGTGGTCGCGTCGGTTCGTCCGTGTGGTTGTCAGTCGACACACTGCTCCGGGTGAACCTTGATCTGGAGCGTTGCGTTGGACGACCTACAACACACACCGGCATCCGACAGCGCGCCTCGTGTGAAGGGCTCTGTCATCGTCGCCGCCGTCTCGGTCTTCCTCAATTTCACCGGCTTCACCTTGATCCTGCCGGTGATGCCGTTCCTGGTCGGCGACTATGTCGCGCCGGATCAGGTCGGTTTGTATGTCGGGCTGATTTTTTCTGTGTTCGGGCTCTGCGCGTTTTTCGCCTCGCCGGTCCTCGGTGCGCTCAGCGATCGCTACGGCCGCCGCCCGATCCTCATCGGGTCGCTGCTCGGCGGGGCTTTGGGCTATCTGATCTTCGGCATCGGCGGAGCCTTGTGGGTCCTGTTTGCCGGTCGCGTAATCGCCGGCCTGACCGCCGGCAACATCAGCACGATTTACGCGTATGTCGCCGACACCTTCGCCCCGGCCGAGCGCGGTCGCGTCTACGGCCTGCTGGGCGCGATCGGCGGCGCAGGCTTCATGCTGGGGCCGGTCGCAGGCGGCCTGCTGGGTGCGATCTCGCCGTCAGCGCCGCTGTTTGCCGCGGCCGCACTGACGCTGGGCAATGCGTTATGGGTCACCGTCGCATTGCCGGAAAGCATCGCACCCGGCGCAAGGCACGCAGCCTGGCAATGGCGCCAGCTCAACCCGTTCGGGCAGCTCACGCACGTGCTGCGCCTCGTACCGATGCGCGTTCCACTGGCGGTGTCATTCCTGTTCTTCTTTGCCGCCGCGATTCTCTACAGCAATTTTTCGGTCTTCCTGAGCCGGGTCATGCAACTCGGCCCCCAAGGGATCGGTTGGACCCTGTTCGCCGTCGGCGTGATGGACATCATCAGCCAGGGACTGCTGACGCGCCTGCTGCTTCCCCGTTTCGGGGCCGAACGCCTTGCCGGCCTCGGACTGACGGTGAATGCGATCGGATTTGCGATGATCGCGTGTCTGGTCTTCGTCCCATCCATCGAGTTCATGTTCGCGACGATTATCGTCGTGACGTTGGGTGACGGGCTGTTCCAGCCATCCATGAGCGGCATCATCGCCAATGCCGCGCCCCCGGACGCGCAAGGCTTGGTCCAAGGCGCGAACCAGTCCCAGCAATCGCTGTCACGAACGCTGGCGCCCCTGCTTGCCGGAGCGCTGTCTCCGCTCAGCATCACCGCGCCCTATTGGGTCGGCGCATTGATCGTGGCGACGGCTGTCGTGGTATTGTCGATGTCCCGACGAGCGGCGCCGTTATAGATCGAGATCGATGACCATTTCCCGGCTGATCCGTTTCGCGATCTTTGCAATCTCGGCAAAGGATTGTTGGCATTCGCGGTCTTGCACAATAGCGGCCTGCGCCTGCTGATAGGCCGCCTGGTCGGGGTACTGCACGACGATGAACCAGTCGCCGGAATTTGGGCTGGTTTGAAAGCGACTCAGCCGATAGTCGATCCCGTGTTTGAGATAGGCGGTCTTGAGGGCCTTGGCCAAGGTGCCACTTCCCGATGAGCTGTCATGGCTGGCATGGGCGAGCGAAGCGATGCCGTCCTTCGGTAATCCGGAGTCCGCAACAGGTCCTACTTCAACATTGGTTCGACGCCGTTTGCCTTCCAGACCTGTTCAGAATCCACGAGGAACCCCTGGAGCGTCTTCGCAGCATCCGGCCGTTCTGCAACCTTCGGAATCCCAGTGGACCAAATCGTCCAGTTTTGGATTTCCGGGGGCAACGGGCCAAGGATTGTGATGCCGGATTCATAAATGAACTCGCTCATCTGCTGGAACCCTAGGGCCTGTCGTCATTTGAGCCAGGCGAGCGCGCAAACCAGATGAAGGCCTGCTAGAAAATTCCGCGCAGTCTTCTCGTAGCGCGTTGCGATTGCTCGAAAATGCTTGATCGTATTGAAGAAACGCTCGACGATGTTGCGTTC
>CANKHJ010000028.1 GCA_947481635.1 Bradyrhizobiaceae bacterium | reverse complement strand
TTCCCGATCCTGCTCAACACCGTGCTGGGCGTGAAATCGGTCGATCGCGGCCACATCGAGGTGCTCGCAAGCCTCAATGCCTCGCGCTGGCAGACCGTGACGCAACTCGAATTTCCGAGCGCCCTTCCCTACATCCTGACCGGCATGGAAGTCGGCATCGTGCTGTCGATCATCGGCACCGTGGTCGGGGAATATCTCGGCGGCAGCGAGGGCCTCGGCAATCTCGCGGTGAAGGAGATGAATTCCTACAACACCACGGCGCTGTTTGCGGTCATTATCCATCTGTCGGTGATGGGTTTCATCTTCTACGCCTTCGTCGTTGCCATGCGGCGGTTCTTCATCCCCTGGCATGAAAGCGCGCGTACATTACGCGAATAGAAGAGATGGCGCGTATCTGAGGGTTGCAGTCATACAATACAGCGTTGCAGCGGCGTGGCTTGCATTGAACGCTGGTCAATGGTGTTGTTCCATCCGGTGCTCAGTGTCCCGATCGTCACGGGACACCAATAACGAAGCGCCAAAACTCGGGAGGGACGTAACGATGCGGCTACGACACGCCATCGCTGGATTGATCCTAGCCTCGTTTTCAGTCGGGCCAGCGCTTGCCTATCCGGACAAGCCGGTCAGGGTACTGGTGGGCCTCCCGCCGGGCACCACGGTCGATCTGGTTGCGCGCCTCGTTGCCAATCACCTGAGCGAGAAACTCAAGCAGCCTTTCATTGTTGAGAATAAGGTTGGCGCGCAAGGATTGATTGCAGCGAAGGAAGTCGCTGCCTCCGCGCCCAATGGCTACACACTGCATCTGGCCGGCTCGATCGCGGCGATGAATTCCACCATGAAGGAAGGCGCCGATATCGCGGAGCAGTTCACCTATATCTCGCTGGTCCGGCGCTCGCCGACATTCCTGGCGATGTCGACCAAGCGCGGCTTCAATACCTTCGGAGACCTGATCGCGTTCGGAAAGAAGAATCCCGGCGTGCTGAATTACGGATCGATCGCCAAGAGCCTGGAATTATACACCGTCAGCATCAACAAGGCCGCCGGCCTTGACGCCGTCCACGTCGCGTTCCGCGGCTCGGGCGACGCCTCCGCGGCGCTGAGCGCCGGCGACATCGACTATTATCTCGACTCCGCCAACGTGATCGAGACGGTGGCCAGCCGTGGGGAAGCAAAGCTGATCGCGTCGACCGGCGCCAAGCGCTCGGCCGACCGTCCGAATGTGCCGTCCCTGCCGGAGATCGGACTGCCGGGATTGGACCTGGTGATCACCTATGGGCTGGTGGCGGCCAAGGGCACGCCGGACGACATCGTCAAGATGTTGGCCGAGGGCGTGCGCGAATTCGCCGGCACCAAGAATGCCGCCGAGAAATTCCTCGGCATGGGACAAGGCGCGCCGGTATCATCCACCCCTGAGGAATTCCGCACCCAGGTCGCGGCCGAAATCAAGACCATCGAGGAAGCAGCGAAGTTCATTGGATTCGAGCGGCAATAACACCCGCACGCAGCCATTATCGAGATATCGGAACACCAGGAGAAACATCATGCTGAAGGGTATCGATCACGTCGGCTACCGGTGCAGTGAGCCGCGCAAGGTCGTGGAATTCTATACCAAGGTGCTTGGGGCGGAATTCATCCGCGCGGTGAGCGCGTCCAAGGTCTCGACCGGCGAGGACATTCCGCACATCAACATCTTCCTGCGCCTCGAAGACGGAAGCATGCTCGACTTCGTGGACTCGCCCTATTTCAAGCCCGCGGTCCACGATCCGAATACGCCATCCTGGGTCAAGCACATCGCGATGCGGGTCGATTCCGAGGACGATCTGTTCGAGATCAAGCGCCGGGTCGAGGCCAGCGGCCTGCAGGTGGATGGTCCGGTCGCGCGCCCGCGCAATATCGGCATCTATTTCTTCGATCCCTTCGGCAACCGGCTGGAAGTGACGTATGAGCGCATCCCGCAAACCGAAAAGGACAAGGCGCAGGCCTATGAGATCCTCGACAAGTGGGAGCACGACAAGGCGCAAGGTCGCTTGTAACGCGCCGGTCGTAGCGCGCCAGGACTGACATCGATCGGCGCGGCAGGTCCGTCGGCAAGACCGGCGGGACGGCGATAAGGTTGGGGGGATGCATGGGCTTCCGAAGCATAGCCGCCGGCGCGACGCTGGCGTTGTTGTTGGCCGTGTCCCCTGCCGCGGCGGTCTATCCAGAAAAGGCGGTGCGCCTGCTGGTCGGCCAGCCGCCCGGCACCTCCGTCGATCTCGTCGCACGGCTGTTGGCTAACCACCTGTCGGACAAGCTCAAGCAACCCTTCATCGTGGAAAACAAGATTGGCGCGCAAGGACTGATTGCCGCAAAAGAAGTCGTAACGGCCGCGCCCAACGGCTACACGCTGCATCTGGCGGGCTCGATCGCCGCGCTCAATTCCACGATGAAGGAAGGCGCCAATATCGCGCAACAGCTCAGTTACATTTCATTGCTGCGCCGCTCGCCGACCTATCTGGCGATGACCGTGAAGCGGCCGTTCAGCAACTTCATCGATCTGATGGATTTCGGCCGCAAGAATCCAAAGGTCCTGAATTACGGCTCGACCGCGAAGTCGCTCGAACTCTACACCGTCGCGATCAACAAGGCGGCGCAACTGGATTCGGTCCACGTCGCGTTCCGGAGCTCGGCCAATGCCGCCACCGCGCTGGCATCCGGCGACATCGACTATTACCTCGATTCATTGTTCTCGATCGAAGCATCGGTCAGTCGTGGACAGGCGAAGCTGGTGTCATCGACCAGCGCCAAGCGATCCGCGGAGCGGCCGGACGTCCCATCGTTGACGGAGGCCGGCTTGCCCGGCCTTGACCTGCTGATCACCTACGGGATCGTCGGACCGAAGGGCTTGCCGGACGACATCATCGCGATCCTCAACGAGGGTATCCGCGAATTCACCGCCAACAAAACCATTATCGAGAAATTCGCAGGAATGGGGCAAGGCCTTCCGGTCTCATCGACACCGGAGGAATTCAGGACTCAGGTTCTGGCTGAGATCCGCACCATTGAAGACGCCGCCGCCTTTATCGGCATGGCTCGCGAATAGCATTTCAGGAGCACGACAATGAGGCTGGTTACTTTTCGCGTCGCGACGCCGGTCGGCCCGGCAGTTCGGCTCGGCGCTTTGCTCGACAATCGCACCGATCACCGGATCGTCGACCTGACCGCCGGCTTCGCGGCCTATCTCGGCAACGAAACCGACGAGCCGACACCACGCGAGCTCGCACAATTGCGGGTACCGCCGGACATGACCGGCTGGCTGCGCGCCAGCCATGCGGGATTCAAGGCGGCGGAAACCACGCTCGCCTATGTCCGTGCCAATCCGGCCGCCAAGGGCCTCGATGGCGAGACGCTGGTCTACGCGCGTTCCGACGTCGCCTTGATGGCGCCGCTGCCGCGACCGCATTCGTTCCGCGATTTCAGCATCTACGAAGAACACATGAGCCGGCAGCATCTCGACCCGACCAATCCAGGCGCCGCGAAGAACAACAAGAAGCCGGCCTGGTATCGCGCACCGCCTTATTACAAAGGGAGCTGCTCGAGCATTGCGGGGCCTGAGGATCCGATCCCGTGGCCGTATTACACCAAGCGCCTCGACATGGAGCTGGAGCTCGGCATCGTCGTCGGCAAGACCGGCCGCAACCTGACGGTGGAACAGGCCAAGGACTTCATCGCCGGATACACCATCATCGTCGATAGCTCCTGCCGCGACGGTTATGAGCGTGAACCCTTCGGCCCGACCAAGCGCAAGGACTTCCATACCGCAGTCGGACCCTGGCTGGTCACGCCGGACGAACTGGATGTCGAGACGCTCGATTGCTCGGTCGCGATCGACGGCGAGGTCTGTTTCGCGGGCAATACCAGCGCGCCGCACAGCTTCACGCCGGCGCAACTGGTCGCCTATGCGTCCGACAACGAGACATTGTATCCAGGCGACCTGCTCGGCACCGGCACCGTGTCCCTCGCCTGCTCGATGGATCACCATCACTGGGTCAAGGTCGGACAGACCATGACATTCATCGTCGACGGGCTCGGCAAAATGTCGCTGAAGGTGGTGCAGGCCGACGCGCCGGTGCGTCATGTCGACGGCATGGAATCCCTGGTGGCGCCGCCGGCTGCGAAGCCGGCCGCATGACCGGCGTATGGTAATCCCGATGCTGATCGATTGGCATGCCCATGTGATCCCGCCCGAGGCAGCGGCTGCGCCAGTGTGGCGCGGCAATTGCCCGATGGCGATCGACCGGTTCATGGAGGCGCACCGGGCCGCCAACATCGATGTCAGTGTCGTCACCGAGACCGGGCGCGGCATCAAGTCCGGCTCGATCGCACTGGTCCAGCAATGGAGCGACTACGCCGCCCGGTTGCAGGCGGATTATCCCGGCATCCTGTACGGCTTCGCGTCGGTCGATCCCTGCGGCGGCAAGCCCCATCTGCAGGAGCTCGAGCGCGCCATCACACAACTCGGCCTCAAAGGCGTTTTGATCCTGTCGAGCCACAATGATCGCTATCCCGACGAGGACGACGCCATGCCGTTCTGGGAGATGGTGCAGGCCCTCGACATTCCGGTGATGATCCATCCTTCGGTCGCGGATGGCGAAGGCAACTTCAAAGGCTACCGGCTCGCCAACAGCATCGGACGGCCGTTCGATACGGCCCTCGCGATCGCGCGTCTGATCGTGCGCGGCGTATTGGAGCGATATCCCGATCTCAAGATCGTCGGCGCCCATCTCGGCGGTGGGATCTGCGAGGTGATCGGCCGCATGGACTACGCCTATGAATTGCGCGACCCCGCGCATGATTTCATGGGCCCCTATACGCCGGTCCATATCCCGCATCCGCCGAGCCATTACCTGAAGAAGCTCTATCTCGACACGGTCAGCTATCACAGTCCGGCGATCCGCTGTGCGATCGATACCATCGGCGTCGACCGGGTGCTGCTCGGCAGCGACGCGCCGCCGCTCGCAACGCTCAAACCGCGGGCGATCGCGTTGATCGACGAACTCAACCTCGCGCCGGACGACAAGGCGAAGGTGCTCGGCAGAACTGCGGCAGCGCTGTTGAAGATCGCGCCCGCGGCGGGGTCACGGAGATGACGATGATCCGACATGTGCTCGGTCTTCTGTTTCTTTGCGGCAGCATGGTCTGCAACGCGGCATCGGCACAGGAGCGCGATTGGCCGCAACAGCCGATCCGGATCCTGGTCGCGCTCGCGGCGGGCGGGCTTCCCGATTCCGTCGCGCGCATCATCGCGCCGCATCTGTCGGCGGCGTTGGGGCAGCCGGTCGTGGTCGAGAACCGGCCCGGTGCCGCCGGCAATATTGCGGCGCGCGCGGTAGCGAAATCCGAGCCCAATGGCTACACGCTGCTGCTCGGCGGCCTCGGCCTGGCGGTCAATCCAACGCTCGCGCCGGACCCCAGCTTCGATTATGCGCGCGACTTCGCGCCGATTTCGATGCTCGCGGAAGGCAGCATGGTGCTGGTCGCGACGCCGTCATTCCCCGCCCGCAACATCACGGAATTTATCGCTGTGGCCAAGGAGAAGCCGGGAGCGGTCTCGATCGCGATCTCGGCGATCGGAACTCCGAACCACCTGGGGCCGGAGCTCCTCGCCCAGATGGCCGGCGTCGATGTGATCCTGGTCCCCTATACCGGCATCAGCCCGGCGCTGTCGGACCTGATGGCCGGCCGCGTCCAGCTCACCATCGGCGCGATCCCTTCGGTGATGCCGCATGTCGCCAACGGCACGCTCAAGGCGCTGGCGGTGACCCAGTCGACGCGCTCGTCATTCGCGCCGGAGGTTCCAAGCGCGGACGAGGCCGGCCTGCCCGGCTTCGGCGTCAATCTATGGATCTGCCTGGTGGCGGCCAGCGGAACCCCGCCGGCGATCATTCAGAAGCTCAACACCGAAGTGCGCAAGATCATGGCGCTGCCCGAAGTCCGCGAACGCTTCGCGCGACTCGGCGCCGAGCCGAGCAGTTCGTCGCCCGAGGCGCTCGCCGAGCACATCAAGGCCCAGACCGTGCAGTGGAGCGAAACGCTGAAACGGGCCCGCGTGAAATGACGCGCCGCTCCTGATGGGCTTAGGCCCAGAGCGTCTCGCGCAGGTCAGCGCGGCGATCAGAAAAACGGCTTGCCGGTGCGGTCGCGATAGACGCAAAAGCCGATATAGGCCGCGATGAACCCGAAACCGATCAGCAGTCCAGAGAGAGTCGTCATGCCGCCTCCGCTTATGTCCCGCGCAGATTAGCACCCTGATGCGGCCACAGCGCGAAATCGCCCCGCGACGAGTTGCCTCATCGACATGTCACTAATCCGCGAGTCCGGATTTTCGTTTTCAAGGCATTGCCCGGAACTCGGGCGCCCGTGATAGTGCCGGCACGGCGATGATATCGGGGCGCTGACACGGAACTTCAGGCGAGGACTTCATGGATCTTGGTTTGTCGGGCCGGCGCGTGCTCATCACCGGCGGATCGCAGGGCATCGGCTTTGCGGTGGCGGGCGGGTTCCTCGCCGAAGGCTGCGAGGTGGTGATCGCGGCGCGCGACCAGCAGCGCATCGACAAGGCGGTGGCCGAATTGTCCAAGATCGGCGCCGGACGCGTGCGCGGCACGTCGGTCGACCTCGCGCGCCGCGGCGCGGCCGAGGCTCTGGCCGAGGAATTTCCTGATACCGACATCCTGGTGAACAACGCGGGCGCGATCCCGATCGGCGACATCTTCGAGGTCGACGAGACGCGCTGGCGCGAAGCCTGGGATCTCAAGGTGTTCGGCTATGTGAATCTCACCCGTGCGATGTATCGGCGGATGCGCGGCAAGCCGCCCAAGGTCATCCTCAATGTGCTCGGCACCGGCGCCGACAAGGCGCAGTGGCGCTATGCCTGCGGCACGCCCGCCAACATCGCGCTGGTCGGACTGACCAAGGCGCTCGGCGGGCGCAGCATCGATGACGGCATCCGCGTCGTCTCGGTCAGTCCCGGCGCGGTCGAGACCGAGCGCTGGCGCGGCATCCACATGAAGCGCGCGCAGGAAAATCTCGGCGACGCATCACGCTGGCGCGAAGGCCTGAACAAGGACCAGCCGCTGGGACGCGCCGCACAGCCTGAGGAAGTCGCCAATGTCGTCGTGTTCATGGCGTCGGATCGCGCCAGCTGGGTCTGCGGCGAGACCGTCACGGTTGACGGCGGCCGGCTCTATCGCGAGAACTGGTTCTAACAATCATCCGGCTGCGCGATCGGCGCAGCCGGCCATAACGTCATAAGGGAGGAGACAGATATGAATCGTCTGGTCGCCGCGGCTGCGTTTGCCGTGCTCGCCTTCGCCGCGTCGGGACTGGGTGCGGGCCCAGCGCTTGCCCAGCCCTATCCGAACAAGCCGATCCACGTGATCGTACCGGTGCCGCCGGGCGCGCTGACCGACGTGATCGCACGCCGCATCGCCGCCGACGCCTCCGCGATCATGGGACAGCCCTGGATCATGGAGAACCGGCCGGGCGCGAACTTCATGCCGGCGGCGGAAACCTGCCGGCAAGCCAAAGGCGACGGCTATACGCTCTGCGTCTTCACCACCTCGACGCTCACCTTCAATCCGCATCTGATCACCAACATCCCCTACAATGCGGAGAAGGATTTCAAGCCGGTCATCAATCTCGGCAAATTCACCGGCGGGGTGGTCACCTCGCCGAAGCTCAATGTGAAAAATATCGACGAGCTCAAGGCTTATGCGCTGGCCAATCCGGGGAAGCTGAATTTCGGCACCTATGGCCCGGCCAGCAGCGCCAACGTGTTCCGCCAATATCTCAACGACCGCTGGAAAACCGACATCGTCGAGGTCGCCTATAAGGGCGCCAATGAACTGATCGCCGCGCTGGTCAACGGCGAATTGCACATGACCTGGACCGCGCTCGGCAACTGGGCCGACAACCCGAACGAAGCCAAGGGCCGCATCATGGTGCAGGACGGGGACAAGCGTCAGATCAAGCTGCCGCAGGTGCCGACTTATGTTGAGGCCGGACTGGGCAATTATCCGATCCTCACCTGGATGGGGTTATTCACGCCCGGAGAAGTGCCCGACGCGATCGTCACGCAGATCAACGCCGCCGTCGCCAAGGCGATCAGCGAGCCGAAGCTGACCGAGTTCCTGAACAACCAGATCATCGAACCCTCGGTGACCACGGCGCAGGTGTTCAGCGCGACGGTCGCGAAGGAGCGCAAGGAAACCGGCGAGATCTTCCAGCGGTATAATATCCCGAAGATTCAGTAGCCCTTCACATGACACTGTCGCCCTCCGCGAAAGCGGGGGGCCCAGTACGCCGTGCAGAACGATCAAGGCAATATCTCTCCGGCTTTCTATCGATAGGTCGCGGAATACTGGATCCCCCGCTTTCGCGGGGGATGACGACCTGTAATTTAAAGGGCGAGCTGTGATTGGATGGCTGCATCGCCACAAAGAGACAACGGCGCGGAGTGCTAATCCGCCTTCTCGAATACCAGCCGGTGCAGCGCCGGCTTGCCGGTCATCGGATTGACGATGTCGGCTGAGATCATCAGCCGGCCGTCCTGCAGCGCCCAGCTGCGCACCTGGCGCGATCCGGTCCAGGATTCATTCCAGCTCACGTCGAGATCGAAATAGACCTTGTCGCCTTCCACCGAGAAGGTGCCGGTATAGGCGATGATGGTGCGGTAGAGCGCCTCGGCCTCTTGCGCGGTCGGTTTCGGGCCGGCCGGCGGTTGCCGCGCCGAGTCCACCGTCACGTTGAACATGCGGCCGTTGCGCGAGAAATGGATGTAGCCGTTCGGCGCCTTGCTCAATCCCGGCCGTTCTTCGCCAGTCTCGATATCGACATAGCGGCCGGATAATTGCTTCCACGAGCCAAACAAAGCTTGCGGAACCGATGCTTCATCGAACGCCATGACGGGGCAACTCCTCTGCCTGCGATACGATGGCGTCAGCCGGCCGGCTCGGTCAGCGCGGCGTCGAGCACGCGCCGGCATTCGGCCAGTTCATGCAACGCCGCCTGCAACAGGCGCTGCGCATCGCGCGACAAACCACGCGCGACCGGCGCCTGCGCGGCCTCCTGCATCACGGGCTCACGGCGCATGACCGGAGCGGCGGCAGCGGCCGGAGCCGGCTCGAACAGACGCAGCTGCTCGGCGCGCCCGTCGACGTGGGTTTCGATCTGCGTTTCGATCTGCGTTTCGATCTCTTGGGACGGCTCATCCTCGACCGCCGCATGCGACGGCTGCGGCGCACCGGGTTCCCACACGCCCTGCACGAAGCGCGCGCCCTGGTCGCGCAGGATTCGCTGCACGCCCCGGATGGTGTAGCCCTCGCCGTAGAGCAGATGCCGGATGCCGCGCAGCAGCGCCACATCCTCGGGCCGATAATAGCGCCGGCCACCGCCGCGCTTCATCGGCTTGATCTCGCGGAAGCGCGTCTCCCAGAAGCGCAGCACGTGCTGCGGCACATCGAGATCGTCGCCGACTTCGCTGATGGTTCGGAACGCGTCCGGTGATTTGTCCACCGCCGCTACTCCTCTTCAGAACGGATGAAACGCTGAATTGGTGAACGCAACATTCCGAAAAGCCCTGACTTTTAGGGATTCCGGACCGGCATCAGTCCTCGTCGTCGGCCATGCCTTCGACGGACTTGCCGTTGATCCGATGCTTGAGGATCGCTGACGGCTTGAACACCATCACGCGCCGCGGTGAGATCGGCACTTCCTTACCGGTCTTGGGATTGCGGCCGACGCGCTGCCCTTTTTTGCGCACGACAAAAGAGCCGAACGACGAGAGCTTCACGGTTTCGCCGCGTTCCAGGCAGTCGGTGATTTCTTTCAGCACGGCCTCGACCAGCGTGGCCGATTCCGTACGTGACAGACCGACTTTCTGATAGACCGACTCACAAAGGTCGGCCCGCGTCACTGTCTTCCCGGCCATCGCCAGCCCCGCTAAGGCGACCCTATCCTACTGATTAATCAACGATATGGGCTTGGATCGGAACGGTCAACAGGCTTGCGCAGAAGATTGCAAATGGTCCGTCACCACCGCACCAGCGCTGCCCCCCAGGTGAAGCCGCCGCCCATCGCCTCGAGCAGCACCAGATCGCCGCGCTTGATGCGCCCATCCTGCACCGCCACCGAGATCGCGAGCGGGATCGAGGCCGCCGAGGTATTGCCGTGCAGGTCGACCGTGCTGACCACCTTTTCCGGCGCGATTCCGAGCTTATGCGCGGCGCCGTCGATGATGCGTTTATTGGCCTGATGCGGCACGAACCAGTCGATATCCTGCGCGGTATAGCCGGTGGCGCGGAACGCGTCCTCGATCACGTCGGTGATCGCGGCGACCGCGAACTTGAACACCTCGCGGCCCTCCATGCGCAGATGCCCGACCGTGCCGGTCGAGGACACGCCACCATCGACATAGAGCTTGCTCTTGTGGCGCCCGTCGGAGCGCAGATGGGACGTCAATATACCGCGGTCTTCGCGCGTGCCGGGCTGCTGCTGCGCCTCCAGCACCAGCGCCCCGGCGCCGTCGCCGAACAGCACGCAGGTGGTGCGGTCGTTCCAGTCGAGGATGCGCGAGAAGGCTTCGGCGCCGATCACCAGCGCGCGCTTGAAGCCGCCGGTCCTGAGCATGCCGTCGACGGTCGCAAGGCCGAACACGAAGCCGGAACACACCGCCTGCAGGTCGAACGCAGCGCCATGATGGATGCCGAGCGCGGCCTGGATCGAGACCGCGGTCGCCGGAAAGGTATTGTCCGGTGTCGAGGTCGCGAGCACGATCAGATCGATCGATTGCGCGTCGATGCCGGCATGGTCGAGCGCGGCTTTCGCGGCTGCCAGGCCCATGTCCATGGTGAGTTCGCCATCGGCGGCGATATGGCGCTGCCGGATACCGGTTCGCTGTACGATCCACTCATCCGACGTGGCGACCTGTGCCGCCAATTCAGCATTGGTCAGAACGCGTTTCGGGAGGTAGCTGCCGGAACCGAGGACAACCGAACGGGTCACGCTCACGAGTGCACTCCGGCGGTGGCCACCGAGGCGCTCGCGACGGCGCTCGCCGTGTCCTGCCGGTTCAGCGTCAGCGTCTGATTGATCTTGGTGAGCAGTTCGTAGCGCGCCATGTCGTAGCCGAGATCGACCGCCGCCGCGAAGCCCTCGGGATCAGTCCCGCCATGGCTCTTGATGACGATACCGTTGAGGCCGAGGAAAACGCCCCCGTTGGATGCACGCGGATCCATCTTCTCGCGCAGGATGCGGAAGGCGCCGCGCGCCAGCAGATAGCCGAGCTTTGCGCGCCAGGTGCGCGACATCGCGTTGCGCAGATATTCGCCGATCTGACGCGCGGTTCCTTCCGCGGTCTTGAGCGCGATATTGCCGGCAAAGCCTTCTGTTACCACCACGTCCACCGTTCCCTTACCGATATCGTCGCCCTCGACGAAACCGGCATAATCGAGATGAGGAAGATTCGCATCGCGCAACAGCACTCCAGCCTCGCGCACCGCTTCGAGACCTTTGACCTCTTCGACGCCGATATTCAAGAGACCGACGCTCGGCCGCTCAAGATCGAACAGCACCCGCGCCATGGCGCTGCCCATGGTCGCGAGATGGACCAGATGCGTGGCATCGGCGCCGATCGACGCGCCGACGTCGAGCACCACCGATTCCCCGCGCATGGTCGGCCACAGGGCGGCAATCGCCGGCCGTTCGATGCCCGGCATCATCTTCAGGTTGAAACGCGCCATCGCCATCAGCGCGCCGGTATTGCCGGCCGACACCGCGACATCCGCCTCGGCTTTCTTGACCGCATCGATGGCGAGCCACATCGATGACTTCCAGCGCCCATAGCGCAAAGCCTGGCTCGGCTTGTCGCTCATCTTGATGGCGACATCGGTGTGGATCACCCGCGACGCCGCTTTCAATCGCGGCAGGCTGTCGAGCAGCGGCCCGATCACCGCGCCGTCGCCGAACAGCAGGAACTCGGAATCCGGATGGCGCACCAGCGCGAGGTCGGCGCCCGGAACCGTCACGGACGGGCCGTGATCGCCCCCCATGGTGTCCAGTGCGATGCGAACCTTATTCGGCATGAACCAACCTTGGCGGCAGGCGCCGGATGTTCGGTCCTGCGAAAGCATCGAACGGCCGGAAGCATAACGGCTCGCCTGCTTGTGACAACAGGGATGTGACGACGTGGCGCTGCGTCATCCGCCGCTGCGATCCCGCTTCAGGGCGGCCAGGGTCGCGAACGGGTGCGGGGACTCGTCCGGCTCTTGCGGCGCGGCAAATTCCGCATCCGGCTTGCGTGGATAAGGATCGATGCCGATCATCAGAAACTCGGTCGCCAGGGCGCCGAGATCGACACTGTCGCCCGCGAGTGGCTCAAGATCCGGACCGGTATCGACCTCAAGCGGGTCGTTCTCATCCACCGCAGCGATCTTTTCCGGCGGGACGAACAGCACATCGACCGCTTCCTCGATCTCGCTCTCCATCGGCTCCAGCGTGACCACGCAATCCTGTCCGACCCGGGCCGACACCTTGCCAGTGACCCGCAGCCCGTTACGGCCATGACGGGCGATCTCGAACGTGGCCTCCAGGCGGGAAATCTCGCGCACATCCGCGACGCCGGCGACCGCAGCGCGGGTCGCCGCGTCGGCCGCAATCACGACACGGCGGCCACTCTCCGCCACGTCAGCCACCGCCAGCGGGACGGTCCAGGGCGAGTCATCGGGGGCCGGATGGGCCTGCATTGTCATGTCTCTCGTTGGTCTTTCATGATCCTATCGGAAAACGTCCGGATCATGCCGTCGCCACCACCGGACCGATTCCCGCATCCGGAAAAGCGACGTGTCCGCCGGAAAAGGCGCTGGCCCGCTGATTCTCAAGCCGCTGCGCCACCCGCCTTATATAGGCTGCCAATGCCACCGCGGCGACCGGCGTAATTCCCGAAAAACCGCGTTCCACCTGAGCGGCCAGGGCGGCATCGTCGGCTGCGGCCAGCGCCGCGTCATAGGCCTCCTGCCGCTCGTAAAACGCGCCGCCGACCTTCTTCATCTGCTTCGGCACGGTGAGGTCGCCAACCCCCATTTCGCGCAGGGTCCCGTCCATGTCGCTGCAGAATCGGTCGAAGATCGCCTGGCCGAGCTGCTGGCCATCCGGCCCCTCCCCGCGCAGCCGCCGTACCACCAGCACGGTGTGCAGCAACACCATCTCGAAGCGGCCATCCAGGGTATCCGGGACCCCATAGGAGCGGTAAAACGCCGGCAAGCGCGCCTGCGCCACGATCGCGCCATACAATCCGGAAATGGTCGCCGATCGCGGGCCTCGTTGAAACAATCGTAATATCATCAGGATAGCTCGTTCGCGATCAGGACCGGATGGTCCGCCATTGCATTGCGCGGGACCGGCCGATAGGTCAACAGGGTCCGCGTCCAAGGGGAACCAGGTTTCGATGCCAAACGCCTTGCACCGCCGCCCAGTCCGGGCCTTCGGCATCATCGCCGCAGTTTTCGCGCTCGGCCTGATGGTGTCCGGATGCTCCAGCCTGGGCGAGAGCTACCAGCGCGGCTACATCATCCCGGATGGCGCGCTGGAGCAGATCCCGGTCGGCTCGAGCCAGGAGCAGGTGCTGATCGTACTCGGCACGCCGTCCACCGTCGCGACCGTCAGCGGCGAGGCGTTCTATTACATCTCGCAGCGCACCGAACGCTCAGTCGCCTTCATGCCGCAGAAGGTCGTCGATCAGCGCGTCGTCGTGGTCTATTTCGACAAGAACCGGCGCGTCGAGCGCCTCGCCAATTACGGCATGAAGGACGGCAAGGTGTTCGACTTCGTCAGCCGCACCACGGCAGCCGGAGGCGAGGAGCTGAGCTACCTCACCTACCTGTTCAAGGTCATCCCGACCTTCTGACGACGGTAACAGGTTTCAATGAAAACCGCGCGGAATAGTTCGCGGAGTTTTTCTTTGTCAGCGATCTTCATCGCCGATCCGCGGTCAGTGTCGAGATAAACAACGGTCGTCATGCCCGCGCAGGCGGGCATCCAGTACGCCGCGACCTATCGATAGGACACAGCGTACTAGGCCCCCGCCTTCGCGGGGGCGACCACGGTGGTTGGGATTACGGCCATCGTCACACCCATTCCGCTTCGCTTAGCCGCGCAAAGAAAAAGGGCCCGCGCGATGCACGGGCCCTCATTCATTTTCGCTGGCCGGTTTAGTGCGCCAGGATCGCGAGCAGCAGCAGAGCCACGATGTTCGTGATCTTGATCATCGGGTTCACCGCCGGGCCGGCCGTATCCTTGTAGGGATCTCCGACCGTGTCGCCGGTCACCGCGGCCTTATGGGCGTCCGAGCCCTTGCCGCCGTAATGGCCGTCCTCGATGTACTTCTTAGCATTGTCCCATGCGCCGCCGCCCGAGGTCATCGAGATCGCGACGAACAGGCCGGTGACGATCACGCCGAGCAGCATCGCGCCGACAGCGGAGAACGCCGCCGACTTACCGGCCACGCCACCGCCCGCGACCAGGTAGATCACGAAGTAGACGACGATCGGCGACAGCACCGGCAGCAGCGAGGGGATGATCATCTCCTTGATCGCGGCCTTGGTGAGCAGATCGACCGCGCGGCCGTAGTCCGGCTTGTCGGTGCCCAGCATGATGCCCGGCTTCTCGCGGAACTGACGCCGCACTTCCTCGACGATCGCGCCGGCCGCACGGCCGACCGCGGTCATGCCCATCGCGCCGAACAGATACGGCAGCAGGCCGCCGAACAGCAGGCCGACCACGACGTACGGATTGTTCAGCGAGAAGTCCGGCAGGACGCCCTGGAAGTATGGGAACTTCGCGGAGTTGGCGATGAAGAACTTGAGATCTTCATTGTAAGCCGCAAACAGCACCAGCGCGCCGAGGCCCGCCGAACCGATCGCATAGCCCTTGGTCACCGCCTTGGTGGTGTTGCCGACGGCGTCGAGCGCATCCGTCGACTTGCGCACTTCCTTCGGCAGGCCGGCCATTTCGGCAATGCCGCCGGCATTGTCGGTGACCGGACCGAAGGCGTCGAGCGCGACGATCATGCCGGCCAGCGCCAGCATCGTCGTCACCGCAATGGCGATACCGAACAGACCGGCGAGACCATAGGTGACCAGGATGCCCGCGATGATGACGAGGGCGGGAAGCGCCGTCGACTCCATCGAGATCGCGAGGCCCTGGATCACGTTGGTGCCGTGGCCCGTCACCGACGAGGCCGCGATCGACTTCACCGGGCGATAATCGGTGCCGGTGTAGTATTCGGTGATCACGATCAGCAGCGCGGTCACGACCAGGCCGACGATGCCGCAGATGAACAGCGTCTGGCCGGTGAAGACCACCCCGCCGGTGGTGCGATACGAGGTGCTGAAGCCGATCATCCAATAGGTGACCAGCGCGATGCCGACCAGCGACAGCACGCCGGTGGCGATCAGACCCTTGTAGAGCGCACCCATGATCGACTGGTTGGCGCCGAGCTTGACGAAGAACGTACCGGCGATCGAGGTGATGACGCAGACGCCGCCTATGGCGAGCGGATAGATCATCATGCTGAGCAGCGCAGGGGTGCCGGCGAAGAAGATCGCCGCGAGCACCATCGTCGCCACCGCGGTCACCGCGTAGGTCTCGAACAGGTCGGCCGCCATGCCGGCGCAGTCGCCGACATTGTCGCCGACATTGTCGGCGATGGTGGCCGGGTTGCGCGGGTCATCTTCCGGGATGCCGGCTTCGACCTTGCCGACCAGATCGCCGCCGACATCCGCACCCTTGGTGAAGATGCCGCCGCCGAGACGGGCGAAGATCGAGATCAGCGACGCGCCGAAGCCGAGCGCCACCATGGCGTCGATGACGATGCGGTCATTCGGCGCATAGCCGAGCGAACCGATCAGGAAGCCGAAATAGAGCGTGACGCCAAGGAGCGCGAGACCGGCGACGAACATGCCGGTGATCGCGCCGGCCTTGAACGCCAGTTCGAGGCCGCCGGCCAGCGATGAGATCGCGGCCTGCGCGGTGCGCACGTTGGCCCGCACCGACACGTTCATGCCGATGAAGCCGGCAAGGCCCGAGAGGAACGCTCCGACCAGGAAGCCGATCGCAACCAGCCAGCCGAGCATGAAGCCGACGATCACGAAGATCACGGCGCCGACGATGGCGATGGTGGTGTATTGGCGCTTGAGATAGGCCTGCGCACCCTCACGCACGGCAGCAGCGATCTCCTGCATCCGGGCATTGCCCGGATCGGCCTGCATCACCGACCACGTGGCCCAGATTCCATAGACAATGGCGAGCGCGCCGCACGCGACGATCACCCATAAAGCGTTCATAGATTCGATCCTTTGCTTGGTCTCTGCCCGAGCAAATGGTCCCAACCCGGCTCACTTTCCGGGTCAGGACGCTCGCGAACGCGAATTGCCCCGGCCAAAATCGCGCGGACATTGCCAAAAACAGACCCCTGACGCAACGACGGAAACACGTGGTCCCACGGCCATTTGCGACTTCCATTGATCGGGTATGGGTGGCGCGCGGTGAGGTCCCGGAACACTGCCGCCGCCCACGCATTGCCCCGGACAGACCGACAGGGAGACCCGACATGCTGGCAGACAAGGCCGCGATGGCCACGATCCCGGTGAAAAACCTGACCGCCGCCAGGGCGTTCTACGGCAAGCTCGGCTTCAAGGAGACCGCGTCCGGCGAGACCGGCGTCGCCACCTACCGCAGCGGCAATACCACCATGCTGATCTACGAATCCGAATATGCCGGAACCAACAAGGCAACCACGGCGACCTGGGGCGCGGGCCGCGACTTCGACGCCATCGTCGAGGCGCTGCAGGCGGCCGGGGTGCGGTTCGAGCATTACGACGTACCGGGCGCCACACGCGACGGCGACGTGCATATTTTCGGGGAGTTCAAGGCCGCCTGGTTCAAGGATCCGGACGGCAACATTCTGCACGTCAACAGCGGTTGAGCCTTCAGGCCGCCGCCGTCACGCGACTGCGCTGCCAGATCAACATCGCGCCGGCCGCCAGCACCACCGGGAAAATCACCTGGTTCACGACCACCCATCCGTAATTCGCCAGCAATGCCCCGGACAGCAGCGAACTCATCGCGAGACTGCCGAACACCAGGAAGTCGTTGAACGACTGTACCCGAAAACGCTCTTCCGGCCGGTGGCAGGCGGTGACCATGGTGGTGGCGCCGATCAGGCCGAAATTCCATCCAATCCCGAGCAGGATCAGCGAGATCCAGAAATGGGCGAGCGTGATCCCGGCAATGGCGACGATCCCGCTCGCTGCGATCAGGGCGAGGCCGACACCGGCGACGCGGTCGGCGCCATAGCGGGCGCAGAGCTGGCCGGTGAACAGGCTAGGACCGAACATTGCCAGCACATGCCATTGCAGGCCGAGCGTCGCCTCGGTGATCGAGAAATTGCAATCGAGCATCGCAAGCGGTGCCGAGGTCATCACGAGGCTCATCGTTGCGAAGCTCGCGACGCCGCACAAAGCCGCCACGATGAAGCGCGGCTGGCGCGCGATCTCGCCGAGCGGGCGTCCGGTGGATGCGCCCTTGGCCAGCTTCACCGGCGGCAGCTTGACCAGGCAGAGCACCAGGGCGGCAAGCACGGCGGTGCCGGCCTGGGCCAGGTAGCTGACGGCAAACAGATAAGGCGGCATGAAATCCTTGGTCAGGATCACGAGCTGGGGGCCGAACAGGGCCGCGAAGATGCCGCCCGCCATCACCCAGGCGATCGCCTTGGGACGGAACGCCTCGCTGGCGGTATCGGCCGCGGCGAAGCGATAGGACTGGTGCGCGGCGGCATAGATGCCGGCGTTGAAGGCGGCCACCAGGAACAGCACGAATGAGCCCTGGAGCACCGCGGCGCAGGCGATCAAACCCGCCAGCACGCCGAAACCGGCACCGATCTGATAGGTGGTGCGCCGCCCGAGCCGCGCAGCCAGCGCGCCGACCGGCAGGGTGCTGAGCCATTGGCCGATCACGTAAGCGCTCACCGGCAAGGTGGCGAGCGACTTCGACGGCGCCAGCATCGAGCCGGTGATCGCGCCGGTCGCCAGCATCACGGTGGAGTTGCCGCCAGCCAGCGCGGTGGCGAAGGCCAGCACGAAGACGTTGCGGCGCGCCAGCCGGTCATCCGGCGCGGCGGCGGCATCAGCCTGTGCAATGGTCATTGAGATTCCCCCAGAGCCTCCGTCGAAGGCTCTGAGCTTCTTGCCCGCTCAACCCTGCTTTTGGAAGTCCGAAAGCCGGTACGCGGTGGAATGCCTGGTATGGACCGAACGCAGTGCGGCCACGTCCGCCGCGCCGAGCTGACCGAGCGTCGCGCGCAGATCCTCGGTCACGGTGTCGATGACATGACCCGGCCCGCGCGACCCGATCGCGCCCATGCTCCAGAGGAACGCCTTGCCGGCGAGCGCGACGTCGGCGCCGAGCGCCACCGCGCGCGCGACATCCCAACCGGAGCGGACGCCGCTGTCGAACAGGATGGTGGCGCGACCTTTCACTTGCTCGGCAATCGCCGGCAACACGTCGATCGCCGCCGGCAGCGCCTCGATCTGCCGGCCGCCATGGTTCGAGACCAGGATGCCGTCGATCCCGAGCGATACCGCGCGTTCCGCGTCGGCGGGATGCATGATCCCTTTCAGCACCAGCGGCTTCTTCCACTTGTCGCGATAGCGCGCGACCTCGTCCCACGAGAATGCGCCGCCGCCTTCGGACGCGGTGAATTTCGCGGTCTCCTCGATGCCGGCATTGGGAGGCAGATAAGGCGCGAAGCTCGCAAAACGCGGCACGCCATATTTGCGCATCGACATCATCCAGCGCGGCGCGGACAGCGCGTCCATCCGCAGGCGCATGTCGAGCTTGAACGGATTGAGGATGCCACTCTTCACCTCGCGCGGACGCGTGGTGCGGGTCGGGGTGTCCATGGTGAGCATCAGTACGTGTACGCCGGCGATTTCGGCGCGGCGCACCAGGTCGAAGCCGATCTTGTGTTCGTTCTTGGCGTAACGATAGAGCTGGAACCAGAGCACATCCGGCGCAAGCTCGGCGGCGCGCTCGACATCGATCCCGGCGACGAGGCCTAGCGTGTAAGGCACGCGCGCATGCTGCGCGGCGCTGGCCATGAACACGTCGGCGCCGGGAAACACCACCGAGGGGCCGCCCATCGGCGCTATGCCGAACGGCGCGGCGTATTTGCGGCCGAACAATGTGACCTCGCAGGGCGGCGGCGAAATCATCACGCCGTAGCGCGGCACCATCTCGATGCCGTCGAGCGAGGCATTGTTGCGCGCGATATTGCCGTCCGAGCCGGCGCCGCCATCCATGTATTCATAGGCGAAATTCGGGATGTTCTTGCGCGATGCCTTGCGCAGGTCCGCGATGGTCGGATAGCGCCGCTTCAACGCGAGCCTGGTCGCCGCGTCCGCGGGAGCCGGCCCGCGCTTGATCACAGCCGTACGGTCATGCATCGGACGATTCCTACCCTTAGAAATGGCTGAACGATGTGCGCTCGAACGCCAGTTGTTGGCCGTGGTCGAAGAAGCGGGCCCCGCCCCTGCCCGCCACTATACGGCCGATCTCGGTCACAGGCACGCCCGTGGCCGCGCCAGCGGAACGCAATGCACCGAGTTTCGCCGCGGGAAGCGTGGCAATGATCTCGTAATCGTCGCCGCCCGACAATGCCCCCTGCAGCAAGCCCGGCTCGGCCGCGATCGCCTTGGCGGCGGCGGCCGAGAACGGGACCTTGGCGGCATCCACTTCGGCATCAACGCCGGACACGCCGCAGAGCTTGGCGAGATCGCCCGCAAGCCCGTCGGACACGTCCATCGCCGCAGTCGCGTGTTCCAGCACCGCCTTGGCGAGAGCCAGCCGCGGCTGCGGCAGCAAGTAACGTTCGGCGAGAGTGCCGCGTTCGACATGATCGAGTTTCCAGCGCGCCGCGGCCGCCGCATCGGTGCGCAGGAGAAGGCCCAGCGCGCTGTCGCCGATGGTGCCGGTGACGACGATGACGTCCCCTGCTTGCGCGCCGGCGCGGCGCACCATGCGCCCCTGCGGCACCAGGCCGAAGGCGGAGATCGAGATCACGACCGGACCAGAGGTGCGAACGGTGTCCCCGCCCAACAGCGGGCAGCCAAACGCGGCCGCGTCGTCGCCGAGACCGCGCGCAAAATCCTGCAGCCAGGCCTCGCTGGTTTCCGCCGGCAGCGCGAGCGTCAGCAGGAAGCCCGCCGGAGTCGCTCCCTTCGCCGCAAGATCGGACAGGTTCACGCGCAGCGCCTTGCGCGCGACCAGGTCGGCCGGATCGTCGGGGAAGAAATGCACGCCGCCGACCAGCGCGTCCGCCTGCAGCACCACCTCCATGCCGGGCGGCGGCATCAGCGTCGCCGCATCGTCGCGCAGATCAAACGCACCGGGATCGGTGGCGAGCGGCCGGAAATAGCGTGCGATCAGCCGATCTTCACCACTGTCTTCGCGGTTTCCTTGCGCGTCATCGGCAGCGGCGCTCATGCGGCGCCGGCGCCGGCGCCGGCGCCGAGCTCCTCGGCGCGCAATTGCCGCGCAAGCTGATCCAGCACGGCATTGACCAGCCCGGTCTCGTCGCGCTCGACGAAGGCATGCGCGACATCGACATACTCGGAGACCACGACGCGCGCCGGAATATCCGCGCGGTGCGCCAGTTCATAGGCGCCGGCGCGCAGCACCGCGCGCAGGATCGCCTCGACGCGCTTGAGCGGCCAGCCGGCCGACAACGCTTTGTCGACCATTGGATCGAGCACGCGCTGCTCGCGCACCACGCCACCGACAATGTCGCGAAAGAAAGCCGCCTCGGCGGGCAGATATTGCTCGCCCTCGACCTCCTGGCCGATCCAGTGGCTTTCGAATTGCGCCAGGATGTCAGGAAGTTCGGTCCCGGCAATGTCCATCTGGTAGAGCGCCTGCACCGCCGCGAGCCGTGCCGCACCGCGCCGGTTCGCCCGGCGCTCGTTGTTGTGCGGCTGCGGGCCGGCGGTCACCCGAGCCTCATGCGGCGCTTGAGGCGCACCATGGCAAGCGTCGCGCGCGCCGCGTCGCCGCCCTTGTCGAGATCGGTACGGCGCGCCCGCGCCCAGGCCTGTTCTTCGGTATTCACCGTGATGATGCCATTGCCGATCGGCAGCACGCGCTTCACCGACAGATCCATGATCGCCTGCGCCGAGGTCATCGACACGATCTCGAAGTGAATGGTCTCGCCGCGGATCACGCAGCCGAGCGCGACGACGCCCTCATAAGGCCGGCCGCGCCGTTCGGCGCCGTCCACCGCAATGGCGATGGCGGAGGGAATTTCGAGCGAACCCGGCACCGTGACCTGGTCATATTCGGTGCCGGCGGACGCGAGCACCGCGGTCGCGCCTTCCAGCAAGGCGTCGGCGATGTCGTTATAGAAACGCGCCTCGACGATCAGGATGCGTGCACCCTTGAGGTTCTGGGTCTGCTGTTCCGCGTCGCGCCTCGGTTCGGCCATATCCGTCTCCAATCGAGCCGTGGTGGTAGCAAGCGGAGCCGAAGGTAACAAGCGCGGGAGGCCGCGTTCAGCGCATAGGTGCCGGTTTGGCTTCCATCAGCCGGGCTGCATAACGCGCCATCATGTCGACCTCGATATTGACCTCGTCGCCGGCCTTGAGCGCACCGATTGTCGTGACCGCCAGCGTGTGCGGGATGATCAGCACCGAGAAGGTGTCGCCGTCGACCTCATTGACGGTCAGCGAGACGCCGTCGAGCGCGACCGATCCCTTCACCGCGATGAAGGGCGCGAGGTCTTCAGGTACTCGGAACACCAGCCGCGCCATGTCGGTCAGGTCCTCGCGCGTGATCAGGCTCGCGATGCCGTCGACATGGCCCTGGACAATATGGCCGCCGAGCTCGTCGCCGACCTTGAGCGGACGCTCGAGATTGATGCGCTGGCCCTTGCGCCATCGGCCGACCGTGGTCAGGCGCAGGGTCTCGGCCGCGGCATCGACCGCGTACCAGGTGCGGTTGCCTTCGATGCCTGCCGCCACCACCGTCATGCAGACGCCGGCATGGGCGATCGAGGCGCCGTCGACGATCGTGTCGCGGTCATAGATGCAGGCGACCTTGAGCCGTTGCAAACCCTCGCCGCGCGGCTCGACCGCGAGCACCTCGCCGACATCTGTGACCAGACCCGTGAACATCAGGAACGCTCGAATGTTTCGATTGTGTCGTGACCAATAGCCTCTGCGCCCCGCGCTGTCAGCCGCGGCGATGCGGTGAGAGCATCGAGCGGCAGGCCGTCCAGCGCATCGAGCCCGTCGGCGCCGACCGGTTTCGGACCGCGCAGCAGCACCGCCTCGTCCACCAGGTCGGCGCGCAGGAAGGCGGCCGACAGGATCGGCCCGGCCTCGACCATCACACGGGTCAGCCCGCGCTCGGCCAGCGCCTGCAACGTGGCCGCGAGATCGATCCCCGCGCCGGCGGTCTTCACCCTGATGATCTCGACGCCACAGGCCCGCAACGCCTGCTCCGCTTGCGTCGATGAAGTCTCGCCGGTCACGACCCAGACCGGGACGTCGCGCGCGGTGGTCACCAGCTTGCTGTCCAGAGGCAGGCGCAGCCTCGTGTCGAGCACCACCCGCAACGGCGACCGGTTGTCCATTCCAGGCAGACGGCAGGTCAGTTGCGGATCGTCGGACAGGATGGTTCCGATCCCGGTGATCACCGCGTCATTCATCGCGCGCATCAGATGGACGTGCGCACGCGTCTCCTCGCCGGTGATCGGCGCCGGCCTGCGGCCGGCGAGGCCGGCCTTGCCGTCCGACGACACCGCGAGCTTGAGCCTGACATGAGGCCGCCCATCGCGCACGCGGCGGATATGCCCGGCATGCGCGCGCAACGCCTCGGACGCGCCGATGCCGACGTCCACGGCGGTGCCGGTCGCGCGCAGCCTTGCGTGCCCCTGCCCGGCGACTTTCGGGTTCGGATCCTCAAGCGCGGACACGACGCGGGCAATCCCGGCCGCGACGATCGCATCGGCGCAAGGCGGCGTCTTGCCGTGATGCGAGCACGGCTCGAGCGAGACATAGAGCGTCGCGCCGCGCGCAGCATCGCCAGCCTGTTGCAACGCGCCTGGTTCGGCATGCGGACGGCCGCCGGGCATGGTCCGGCCGCGCCCGACAATCACGCCGTCCTTCACCGCGACGGCGCCGACCGCCGGATTGGGCCAGGTATTGCCGAGGCCGCGGCGACCGAGCGACAGCGCAAGCGCCATGAAACGCGCGTCATCAGCCGGCGACGTCATTTCGGCGCGGGGACAACCGGCTGCGGGCCGCCCTCTTCGCCGGAGAGTTCGTCCAACACCGCCTTGAAGTCCTTGGCTTCGCGGAAATTGCGATAGACCGACGCGAAGCGCACATAGGCGACGTCGTCGAGCTCGCGCAGATTCTCCATCACCATCTCGCCGATGGTCTCGGACGAAATCTCAGCCTCGCCCTGGCTTTCCAATTCGCGCACGATCTTGGAGACGACCGCATCGATGCGATCCGGCGCGACCGGCCTTTTGCGCAGCGAGATCTGCACCGAGCGCAACAGCTTGTCGCGATCGAACGGCACCCGGCGGCTGTTGCGCTTCATCACCACCAATTCGCGCAGTTGCACGCGTTCGAAGGTGGTGAAGCGGAAATTGCAGGCCAGGCAGACGCGACGGCGCCGGATCACTGAGGAATCCTCGGTCGGGCGCGAGTCCTTCACCTGGGTATCAAGACTGGCGCAATTCGGACAGCGCATCTTCCCCGCCTTTCAGAGCTACAGCGCGATATTATCGCGCTGTAGCTCTTCGTTTGCGCATGATCTTGTCGGAAAACCGGTCTCCACTTTTCCGGATCATGCTCTATTGATAAATCGGAAACCGCCCGACCAGCGTCTTCACCCTTTCGCGCACCGCCGCCTCGACCAGCGAATCCTGTTCGACGCCCTTCTGCGACAGCACGTCCAGCACGTCCGCGATCATCTCGCCGACCTGGCGAAATTCCGCCACGCCGAAGCCGCGCGTGGTTCCCGCCGGCGTGCCGAGCCGGACGCCGGAGGTGATCGTCGCCTTCTGCGGATCGAACGGAATGCCGTTCTTGTTGCAGGTGATCAGCGCGCGGCCGAGCGCTACTTCGGCGACCTTGCCGGTGAGGTTCTTGACCCGCAGGTCGACCAGCATCAGGTGGGTGTCGGTGCCGCCGGAGGTGATGTCGAAGCCGCGCGACTTCAATGTCTCCGACAACACCTTGGCGTTATCGATTACATTCTTCGCATAGAGTTTGAATGACGGGCGCAAGGCCTCGCCGAACGCCACCGCCTTGGCCGCAATCACGTGCATCAGCGGCCCGCCCTGGAGGCCTGGGAACACCGCCGAATTGACCTTCTTCGCCATCTCCTCGTCGTTGGTGAGGATGAAGCCGGAGCGCGGCCCGCGCAGCGTCTTGTGCGCGGTCGAGGTCACGATATGCGCATGCGGCACCGGGTTCGGATGCACCCCGCCCGCGACCAGGCCGGCGAAATGCGCCATGTCGACCATCAGCAAGGCGCCGACCTCATCCGCGATCTCGCGGAAGCGCTTGAAATCGATGATGCGCGGATAGGCCGAGCCGCCCGCGATGATCACCTTCGGCTTATGCTGACGCGCGAGGTTGCCAAGTTCCTCATAATCGATGCGCTGGTCGTCGCGCTTCACGCCGTAGGACACCGGCTTGAACCACTTGCCCGACATGTTCGCCGGCAGGCCATGCGACAGATGTCCGCCGGCGGCGAGATTGAGGCCGAGAAAGGTATCGCCCGGCTGCATCATCGCCATGAAGGCGGCGGCATTCGCCGAAGCGCCGGAATGCGGCTGCACATTCGCAAAACTCGCGCCAAACAGCTTGCAGACCCGGTCGATCGCAAGCTGCTCGGCGACGTCGACATATTGGCAACCGCCGTAATAGCGGCGGCCGGGATAGCCTTCGGCGTATTTGTTGGTCAGGACCGAGCCCTGCGCCTCGAGCACGGCGCGGCTGACGATATTCTCCGACGCGATCAGCTCGATCTCGTCGCGCTGGCGGCCGAGCTCGCGGCCGATCACGTCGGCGATTTCCGGGTCGGTTTCGCTTAACGGAGCGCTGAACAGCGCATCGGCCTGTGAGGCCACGCTCGGGGCGGACATGCAATTTCCTTCGGACGGGATCGGCATTGTTCCTGCAGGACGACGCGACCGCCGGAACCTGCGCCGCGATAGCATATTCCTCCCGGGCCCGCCAAGCGCTGGCAGTTTGCGGGGCTAGAGCCTCAACATGTAGTGATATTAGGCACTTGAAAGATATGATCGTTTGGCTTGACCACGCGATCCGGCAGGATTACCGCAGAGCGTTCAAATGAACACAACGGAGGGAACCCTTGGCCAAAGTACCGAAAATCCTGCAGCCGCATATCAATAGCGCCTTCCCGGCACTGACCTGCCAGGTCGCGACCGTGCTTCCGAATGGCTACGCGCAGGTCACCATGCGCGGCAGTGTGCTGGTGTATGACGACGAGCACATCGGCTTCTGGGAGCGCGGCAAGGGCTCGACCACGGAGAATATCCACGACGGCAGCAAGGTCACGATCTTCTATCGCAATCCGAAGCTGCGCGAGGACGGCACCCTTCCCGGCGGCGGCGTCGCTCGTTTCTACGGCACCGCCAAGGTCTACAAGGACGGCGAGATGCGCGACAAGGTCTGGGACAAGGTCGTCCAGCCCGAGAAGGACCGCGACGCGGAGCGCAAAGGCTATGCCGTGCTGGTGAAGATCGAGCGCGCCGAGGATCTGGGCGGCAAGCCGCTCACGCTCGATTGACACATTGTCGCACGACTGACATTTTTTGAATTCGACATCATGGCCGGAGCAAAAGCTTCGGCCATGAGTGTGTCAGGGGAACTCGCCATGCCTCGTGCACTCTCTTTGTCGGTCATTTCGCTCATCGCGCTTCTGATCGGCGCCGCACCGGCGCTTGCCGCACCATCGGTCGACGCCGATATCGCGACTTGCGACAAGGGATCCGGCGACGTCGCGATCGCCGCCTGCACGCGCCTGATCAATTCCAGGAAAATGACGGCGGCCCAATTGGGGTCGCTGCATCACAACCGCGCCGTCGAATACGAGATCAAGAAAGACTACGTGCGCTCGCTCGCCGACTATGACGCCTCGCTCAAACTCCGGCCCGGCAGTCCGGATACACTGGTCGGCCGCGGCAACGCCTATAACCATACCGGCAAGTACGACCTCGCGATCGCGACCTTCAACGAAGCGCTGCAGATCAAGCCCGCCAGCCTGATCGCCCGCTACAATCGCGGCCGCTCCCACCATCTCAAAGGCGACATCATCCAGGCCCGCAAAGATTACGAGGACGTGCTCGCTGGCACGGCGATGGACGCGTCCGACGAGGCATCTCAGGTTCAGGCGAAACAGGGGTTGGCGAGCATCGAAGCGGCGCAGAAGGAAAAATAGCGATGCGTGAGGGCTGGCTCGTTCCGGCGCTCAATCTGCGCGCCGCGACCAAGAGTCTGAAGTGAAAGCTCTGATCCTGACGCTTCGCAATTCGTCATCCTGAGGCGTAAGAGGGAAGCCGATCCGCCGCTAGCGCTTCTTCTTCCCGTAGATCGCGTTCCAGTTATCCTTGTAGGCCTGAGTGACGACCTTCTGGCCCTCGCCCCTGCTGTAGTTCTTGGGAGCGTCCGACTTCGTCTCAGCGGGCGCCTCAGTCTTGGTCTCAACAGGTCCCTCAGCCTTGGTCTCAGGCTTGGCCTTCTCCGCAGGCTTTTCTTTCTTTTCCTTGGGCTTTTTCTCGACGGCCATCAGCCTTCCAATCTTGGTATTTTGATATCTCGCCCGCCCTTTCGGCGCTCCCTCCAGCCCATATAGCAATCGGCACGCAACGCAAAGAAACGGGGCGCATTTGCGCGCCCCGAGGTTCACGACCGGAAGTTGAAAATAACCTGTTTTCGGGCTTAGAGCCGATAAAGGATTTGATCGGTCCAGAAGCGCTCGAGCCGGTGCAGCGACTTGTTCAAGGTCGCGAACTCCTCGGCATTGATGCCGCCGACCTGCTCCACGGTGCGCACGTGTTTCTGGTAGAGCGTCTCGACGATGTCGCGGATCTCACGGCCCTTGTCGGTGAGCTTGATGCGCACCGAACGGCGATCCACCCGCGAACGCTGATGATCGAGGAAACCCATCTCGACCAGCTTCTTGAGATTGTAGGAGACGTTGGAGCCGAGGTAATAGCCGCGCGTGCGCAGCTCACCGGCCGTCAACTCCTTGTCGCCGATATTATACAGCAGCAGCGCCTGCACCGAATTGATGTCGGCACGACCACGACGATCGAATTCGTCCTTGATCACGTCGAGCAGGCGGCGATGCAAACGCTCGACGAGCGTCAATGCCTCAAGGTAGAGCGGCCGGACGTTATCGAAGCGAGCTTCGCGTTCGACGGGCTCAACCGTTTTCGCAACGGCTTTCATAATGACGCCTTTCTGTATTCCGAATTTTTTTTAACGGGCCCTGTTTCCCGCTTGCCCTCAACCTAGTCTTAAGGGTCTAAAATCGACTTAAACAACACAATAAAGATAAGGTTTATTCGCAACGGTGAATCATCCATTGCAGTGCGAATGAGAGCGATCGCATTGACGAAAGATTCACCACGCGCGGCGCCGCAATTGGTGCCGATCGCCTTGAAGTGTCGCGCATCGGGACACAAGGCGGCGTTAAGGCCGCTCAGCGGCTGCGGACATACTGAATAATGCCGGAAAAATCCTTACCCGCCTCGCCGCTCGCCGCGTAGTTGTCGTAAATCGTCGCGGCCTGCGCCCCGAGTATCGTCTTGGCGCCGGCCTGGTGCGCCGCCTCCTGGGCAAGATTCAGGTCCTTCAGCATCATCGCCGCGGTAAAGCCCGCCCGATAATCGCGATTGGCGGGCGAACCCGGCACCGGGCCCGGCACCGGGCAACATGTGGTCATCGACCAGCATTGCCCCGACGATTTCGAGGAGATGTCGAACAGCGTCTGGGCGTCGAGGCCGAGCTTCTCGGCAAGGACGAAGGCTTCCGACACCGCGATCATGGAGACGCCGAGGATCATGTTGTTGCAGATCTTGGCGGCCTGGCCGTTTCCCGGCCCGCCGGCATGCACGATGGTCTTTCCCATCTTCTCCATGATCGACTGCGCGCGCACAAAGGCCTGGGTCGAGCCGCCGACCATGAAGGTGAGCGTCGCAGCTTCCGCGCCAACGACGCCGCCCGAGACCGGCGCGTCGACCATCAGCAGGCCGCGCGCCGCGGCGGCGGCTTCAATCGCGCGCGCGGTCTCCACATCGATGGTCGATGAATCGATCAGCAGCGTGCCTGCATTGGCGCTCTCGACGATGCCGGCCGACCCGAGATAGACCTCCCTCGCCTCTTTGCCGGAGGGCAGCATGGTGATCACGACATCGGCGCGCGACGCCGCGATCTTCGCGGTCTCGGCGACGGCGCCGCCGGCCGCTGCGAGTTTCACTGTGGACGCCGGATTGATGTCGACGCCTTCGACCTGATGACCGGCCTTGATCAGGTTCTGCGCCATCGGCAGCCCCATATTGCCGAGACCGATGAAGCCGATGCGCGCCATGGCGTTCCCCCCGTCGTTCTAGATGTTCACGCCGGCTGTTCGCGCGCCGACTGCAAAGCCAACCAGAGATAGCACGACAGCAGCACCGCCTCCACGCCGACGATCCAGAGCCGTCCGCCATAGACCTGCGGGAAGATCATTTCGACCGCAACCATCGAGATCACCGCGGTCAGCCACACCACCGCGCCCCAGGGCGCCGCGAGCCACAGTCCGACCGCCGCGACCAGATCGATCACCGCGAAATAGACCGTGCCGACTTGGTACGGCGTCGGATAGCTCTCAAAGCCGCCATCGGCCGGCGCACCGACGCCGATCACCAGCGACCAGTGATAGAGCCCCTTGAGCAGCGACAAAGCCGCCATCACGCGCAGGAACAGCACCAGCCGGTCGGCCCAGCCGAGATCGTGATGTTCTTCTTCATCCGCATGGACCGGCTCCAGCTCGCGCGACTGGTTCGGGGTGAATGGTTCGGTCATGGCAGCACGAGTTCCTGTTCGACCGGCGCGAAATGGCGCTCGACCTCCGCCGCGCGCACGGCGTCGAGCGTCGACGGGTTCCATTTCGGCGCGCGGTCCTTGTCGATGATCGCGGCGCGAATGCCCTCGTAGAGATCATGCCCGCGCAGGAAGCGCTGGACGATGCGATATTCGGTGCGCATGCAATCCTCGAACGAAAGCTTTTTCCCGCGCCGCACCTGCGCCAGTGCGACCTTCAGGCTGGTCGGCGCATTGCCCCGGATCGTGGTAGCCGCATCGCGCGCCAAAGTCTCGGCCGCGCCGTCCAGGGCGGCCAGGATATCCTCCACGGTGTCGCCAGCGAACAGGCGGTCGATGGTGGCGCACGCCTGCGTCAACGGCCCCTGCCCTATCGGCTCGGCGAACGCGCCGAGGATGGCATCGACCGAGGTCGCGCCGCACAGCGCTTCGAGCAGGTCAGGAAACCGCGAGGACGCGACGCGATGCGTGGCGATGCTCGACGCGACCGCATCGGCCGCATCGACGCGCGCACCGGTCAGCGCGCAATAGGTCCCGAGCTCGCCCGGCATGTGCGACAGGAACCAGGTGCCGCCGATATCGGGGAAGAAGCCGATCGCGGTTTCCGGCATTGCGAAGCGGAAGCGGTCGCCGGCGACACGGTGCGAGCCATGCACCGACAGCCCCGCCCCACCGCCCATCACGATGCCGTCGATCAGCGACACATAGGGCTTGCGGTAGTTCTTGATCGCGGCGTTGAGCGGGTATTCCTCGCCGAAGTAGCTGAGCGCCTCTTCGATCCGCCCGGCGCGGCCGAGGTCATAGATCGCGCGGATGTCACCGCCGGCCGAGAAGGCGCGCTCCCCCGCCGCGGTGACGATCACCCGCGTGACGGCGTCGTCGGTTTCCCATTCGGCCAATTGCCGCGCCAGCGCGCGCACCATGCCGTGCGTCACGGCGTTGAGCGCCTGGGGGCGGTTCAGCGTGACGATGCCGGCAGCGCCGCGGCGTTCGAACAGGATTTCCGGGGTGGAATGCATCAAACCTCGTCTCTCGATTGTCATGCCCTGCGAAAGCGGGGCATCCCTTACGCCGTGACCTATCGAGAGGCGCGGAGTACCGGACCCCCGCTTTCGCGGGGGTGACCACCTGTGATTGGTGCTCTAGCCAGACTGACGCGAACACGCAATGTCAGTTCGCCAGCAGATCGCGGCTGACGATCAGCCGCATCACTTCGTTGGTGCCCTCGAGGATCTGGTGCACGCGCACATCGCGCAGCACACGCTCGATCGGATGGTCGCGCAGATAGCCATAGCCGCCATGCAATTGCAGACAGCCATTGACCACCTCGAAGCCGGCATCGGTGGCGAAGCGCTTCGCCATCGCCGCAAGCCTGGTCGCGCCGGGCGCCTTCGCGTCGACCGCTGAGGCTGCGCGATGCACCATCAGCCGTGCGGCTTCAAGTTCAGTCGCATAATCGGCGATGCGGAACGCGAGCGCCTGGAAATCAGCGAGCCGGGTGCCGAATTGCTTACGCTCGCGCATATAGCCGAGCGTGCGATCGAGACAGAATTGCGCGCCACCGAGCGAACAGGCCGCGATGTTCAGCCGCCCGCCATCGAGCCCAGCCATGGCGATGCGAAAGCCCTGCCCTTCCGCGCCGATCCGGTTCGCGACCGGAACGCGGCAATTCTCGAACATCACCATCGCGGTCGGCTGCGACTTCCAGCCGAGCTTCTTCTCCTGCGCGCCGTAGGACAGGCCGGGCGTCCCTTTCTCCACCACGATGCAGGAGATGCCTTTGG
The DNA here is from genome assembly GCA_947481635.1 of Bradyrhizobiaceae bacterium. Lineage (GTDB taxonomy): Bacteria > Pseudomonadota > Alphaproteobacteria > Rhizobiales > Xanthobacteraceae > CANKHJ01. The sequence continues at coordinate 4,097 of CANKHJ010000028.1, read as the reverse complement.
GGCCCGGTTCGCCGGTGCGCGCCATCACCAGATAGATATCCGACACGCCGCCGCCCGAGATGAACGCCTTGGTGCCGTCGAGCACGTAGTGATCGCCGTCGCGGCGCGCCCGGGTCTTGAGGCTTGCGGCATCCGATCCGGCATCCGGCTCGGTCAGGCAATAGCTCGCGAAATGCTCCATCGCGGCGAGTTTCGGCAGGAAGCGGCGCCGCTGTTCCTCGCCGCCGAAGGCGTCGATCATCCAGGCGGCCATATTGTGGATCGAAATATAGGCCGCGGTCGAGGTGCAGCCCTGCGCCAGTTCCTCGAAGATCAACGCCGCGTCTAGCCGCGTCAGCGCCGAGCCGCCGACGTCATCCCGCACCACGATGGCGGCGAAGCCGAGCCCTGCGGCCTTGCGCAGGGTCTCGACCGGGAAGGTCTCAGTCTCGTCCCAGTCGCGCGCATGCGGCATCATTTCGCCCTGCGCGAAATCGCGCGCGGTCGATTGGATAGCCTGCTGTTCTTCGGAGAGATTGAAATCCATCGCGCCGATGATGGCAGCAAAAATGAAAAGGGGCCACCGTCACAACGGCGGCCCCGCACGTTCGTCATGCCCGGCCTTGTGCTGCCTTGTGCCGGGCATCCACGTCTTTCTTGCACTCAGCAGCAAAGGCAAGGATGGCCGGGACAAGCCCGGCGATGACGGAGATTGGGGTGCGCATGACCGTCGTTAAATGTCTGCGCCCTGGAGTGGCAGCGCCGCACCGAACCGGCTAAAAGCAATGCGAAATCCGGAGGTTCCCGCCATGGCCATCAAATACGGCCGCCCGCTTGAAAGCCGCACCCGCCTGAGGCCGGTCGAGGCCCCCAGCCCTACCCGGCTCGACCTCCCCACTCGCCTGCGCCGCAACCGCAAGGCCGATTGGGTGCGGCGAATGGTGCGCGAGAACGTGCTCACCCCAGATGACCTGATCTGGCCGCTGTTCGTCAGCGATGGTCAGAACATCCGGACACCGGTGCCCTCGATGCCCGGCGTCGACCGGCTCTCGGTGGACCAGGTGGTGCGCGACGCGGAACGCGCCATGCAGCTCGGGATCCCGTGCATCGGGCTGTTTCCCTATACCGACCCGTCGTTGCGCGACGAGACCGGCAGCGAGGCGCTCAATCCGGACAATCTGGTCTGCCGCGCGATCCGTGCGGTGAAGAAGGCCGTGCCGGAGCTCGGCATCCTGTGCGACGTGGCGCTCGATCCCTATACCAGCCACGGCCATGACGGCCTGATGCACGACGGACAAATCCTCAACGACGAAAGCGTCGAGGTGCTGGTGCGCCAGGCGCTGGTCCAGGCCGAAGCCGGCGTCGACATCATCGCGCCGTCGGACATGATGGATGGCCGCGTCGGCGCGATCCGCGACGCACTCGATGCGGCGGATTTCACCGACGTCTCGATCATGGCCTATGCGGCGAAATACGCCTCGGCCTTTTACGGACCGTTCCGCGACGCCGTGGGATCGTCTGCGACGCTCACCGGCGACAAGCGCACCTATCAGATGGATTGCGGCAATACCGACGAGGCTTTGCGCGAAGTCGAGCTCGACATCGCCGAGGGCGCCGACATGGTGATGGTGAAGCCCGGCTTGCCCTATCTCGACGTGCTGCAACGCGTGAAACAGGAATTCGGCATGCCGACTTTCGCCTACCAGGTGTCGGGCGAATACGCGATGATCATGGCCGCGGTGCAGAATGGCTGGCTCGACCATGACAAGGCGATGATGGAAAGCCTCACCGCCTTCAAGCGCGCCGGCGCCGACGGTGTACTGAGCTATTTTGCACCAATGGCCGCCGAGAAGATGCGCAAAGTAAGCGGCTGAACCGCGTTTCGGATTCAGCGTCAACAATCGTCACGGGAGAGATCATGAGAAACGTCCGGACCGGCTTGCTTGCCATCGCCGCGCTTACGATCGGCCTCTCCACGGGCGCAAACGCCCAGCAAGCTTATCCGAACGACGTGATCCATTTCGTCTCGGGTTATGCGGTCGGCAGCGGCGCGGATGTACTGGTGCGTTACTTCGCCGACAAGGTGGCGAAAGTGTCCGGCGCGACCATCATCGTTGAGAACAAGCTCGGCGCCACCGGCAACATCGCCACCGAATCCGTCGCGCGCGCCAAGCCGAATGGCTACACCGTGCTGGTCCATGCCGGCAGCGGCATGGCTGGCAACATGCACCTCTATAAGTCCACCGTCGACGTGCGCAAAGACCTGCAACTGGTCGGCACGCTCAACAAGCAAGGATTCATGCTGGTGGTGTCGGCCAAGTCGCCCTATCGCAATGTCGCGGAACTGACCGCGGCGATGAAGCAGAAAAAAGCCGCCGCGTCTTACGGCACCTCATCCACCACCGGCAACATCACCGGCGAGATGTATAAGCAGGTCGCCGGAATCGAGACGGTGCAGGTGAATTACAAGGCCGCGCCCGACAGCCTCAACGATCTGATCGGCGGCCAGCTCGATTACGCGATGATGGACCCGCTGCTGGCACTGGCCGAACAGCGCAAGGGCCGGGTCCGCGTGCTCGCGGTCTGTTCACCGGAGCGCATGGCGTCGTCGCCCGAGATTCCGACCATGATCGAGGCTGGCGCCAATATGCAACTGCTCGGCTGGTGGGCGGCTGCGGTTCCGGCGCAGACGCCGCGCCCGATCGTCGATCAGCTCAACACCTGGTTCAACAAGGTACTGGAGACGCCCGAGACCAAGAAATTCCTGGAAGATGGCGGCGGCGATGTGTTCATCAGCTCGCCGGACGACGCGCAGAAGCTGCTGGTGAAGGATGTCGACGCCTGGGGCGAGTATATCCGGATCGGCAAGATCGAACGCGCGAGTTAGCCAGCCGACGACGCCAGGAATGCAACACAGCAAAGACTGTCATGCCCGCGCAGGCGGGCATCCAGTACGCCGTGACCAATCGATAGCGCACGGAGTACTGGACCCCCGCTTTTCGCGGGGGTGACGAGCGGTGGTTGGTGCGCCGCTCGCCTCACTCCATCGCGGTCGCGGTGTCGATCCGCACCGGGGCGTAGCCTTCCGCCTCGAGCGCGAGGCGGATGTTTTCGGTATGCGTAGGGTCGCGTGACTCGACGGTCACGTCCAACCGCGCGCCCTTAGCCGGCACGTCGAGAAACAGCCGGCGGTGGTCGACTTCCAGGATGTTGGCGCCGAGCTGGCCGAGCCGCGTTGCGATCACGCCGAGCACGCCGGGACGATCAGGAATGGTGAGGCGGAACGACACGATGCGGTTCTCGCGTTCGAGCTCGCGCACCATCACCGAGGCGAGAATTCGCGGATCGATATTGCCGCCGCATAAAATGAGCCCGACCTTGCGGCCGACGAAGCGCTCCGGTCGGGTCAGCATCGCGCCGAGCCCTGCCGCGCCTGCGCCTTCCGCCATGGTCTTGAGCAGCGTGAGATAGGCATTCACCGCGCGTTCGAGATGCGCCTCGTCGACCAGCACGATCTCGGCGACCAGCGCCTTGATGATCGGCAGCGTCAGCGCTCCGACATTCTTCACCGCGATGCCTTCGGCCAAAGTCGGGCCGCCGGCGCTGCGGGTCTCGCCGGTCAGCGCATTCCACATCGAGGGATAAAGCGCCGCCTCCGCGCCGATGATCTCGATCGCGGGCTTCACAGCGCGCGCGGCCACCGCATTGCCGGCCATCAGCCCGCCGCCGCCGATCGGGATCACCAGCATGTCGAGATCGGGCACAACCTCCAGCATTTCGAGCGCGATCGTCCCCTGCCCGGCGATCACAAGCGCGTCGTCATAGGGGTGCACCAGGATCAGGCCGCGCTCGCGCATGATCGCCTCGCAGCGGGTCTGTGCCTCGCTCAGCGTCTCGCCCTCGAGCACCACCTCCGCGCCATAGGCGCGGGTTGCCTCGACTTTCACGAAGGGCGTGGTTTCCGGCATCACGATGGTGGTCGGGATCCCCATCTTCTGGGCGTGATAGGCTAAAGCCTGGGCGTGGTTGCCGGCCGACATGGCAATGACGCCGCGGCGTTTCTCATCGGCGTTGAGAGCTGCAAGCCTGTTGACCGCGCCGCGTTCCTTGAACGAGTT
>CANKHJ010000027.1 GCA_947481635.1 Bradyrhizobiaceae bacterium | reverse complement strand
CTTACCGGCCGCCTGCGCATCGCGGCGATCCCGACCGCGCTGGCGATGGTCGCTGCGCTGACCACGCCGTATCGCGAACGGCATCCGAATGTACAGTTCACGATCTACTCGCGCACCTCGATCGAGATTCTCGACCTGATCGAAAATCTCGAAGTCGATGCCGGCATCACGTATCTGGAAAATGAGCCGCTCGGTCGCGTCAACTCCGTGCCGCTCTACCACGAACGCTATCGCTTGCTGACATCCGCCGATGCGCCGCTCGGAAACCGCGACAGCGTCACGTGGGCCGAGGTGGCGCAGGTGCCGCTGTGTCTGCTCACCCCGGACATGCAGAACCGTCGCATCATCGACCGGCTGATCAAGAGCGCCGGCGGCGAGTCGCGCCCAACGCTGGAATCGGATTCGATGATCCTGTTATTCTCGCATGTGCGCACCGGACGCTGGGCCAGCGTGATGCCGGCAAAGCTCGCCGAGACGCTGGGCCTCACCGACACGATCCGCGCAATCCCGATCACGCATCCGGAAGCGGTGCAGACCATCGGACTGGTGGTGCCGCAGCGCGAGCCGATGATGCCGATCACCGCCGCGCTGGTGGCGGAGGCGAAGCGCGTCGCGCCGGGATTGGATGAGATGAATTAAGCCGCTCGTCCCCGCGGAAGCTTTCGCGGGGACGAGCGGAGTGTTGGTGCTAGAACAGCCCGACAATCCGACCGTCGGCGCCGACATCGATCGAGTCTGCCGCCGGCACGCGCGGCAGGCCGGGCATGGTCATGATCTCACCGCATACCGCGACCACGAACTCGGCGCCGGCCGAGAGCCGCACTTCGCGGACGTTGACGATGTGATCCACCGGCGCACCCTTGGCATCGGCGTTGGTCGAGAACGAATATTGCGTCTTGGCGATGCAGACCGGCGCTTTGCCGAAGCCCATATCCTCGAACGCCTTGAGCTGATCGCGCACCGCCTTGTCGGCCGAGATGTCCTTGGCGCGATAGATCTCCTTGGCAATGGTGCGGATCTTCTCGTAGAGCGGCATGTCGTCGGGATAGAGCAGCTTGAGCTTGGCCTTGCCCTCGTCGCAGATCTTCACCACCGCGCGCGCGACGTCGGCCGCGCCTTCGCCGCCCATCGCCCAATGATCGGCCATCAGAGCTTCGACGCCGAGCCCCTTGCACTTCTCCTTGACCAGCGCGATCTCGGCGTCGGTATCGGCCGAGAAGCGGTTGATCGAGACCACTGCCGGGATGCCGAATTTCTGGATGTTCTGGACGTGACGCTCGAGGTTCGCCATGCCGGCCTCAAGCGCCTTGAGGTCTTCCTTCTTGAGATCCTCCTTCTTGACGCCGCCATGCATCTTGAGCGCGCGGATGGTCGCCACGATCACCGCGCAGTCGGGCTGGAGGCCGGTCTTGCGCATCTTGATGTCGAGGAATTTCTCGCCACCGAGATCGGCGCCGAAGCCCGCCTCGGTCACGACATAGTCCGCAACCTTGAGCGCGGTCGTGGTCGCGAGCACCGAGTTGCAGCCATGCGCGATGTTGGCGAATGGTCCGCCATGGATGAACGCCGGCGTGCCTTCCAGCGTCTGCACCAGGTTCGGCGCCAGCGCCTCCTTGAGCAGCACGGTCATCGCGCCATGGGCCTTGATGTCGCGCGCGCGCACTGGCTTACGGTCGCGCGTATAGGCGACGATGATGTTGCCGAGCCGTTCCTTGAGATCGTCGAGATCCTTGGCGAGGCAAAAGATCGCCATGACTTCCGACGCCACGGTGATGTCAAAGCCGGCCTCGCGCGGATAACCATTGGCGACGCCGCCGAGCGAACAGACGATCTCGCGCAGCGCTCGGTCGTTCATGTCGAGCACGCGGCGCCACGCGACGCGGCGGCTGTCGATGCCGAGCTCATTGCCCCAGTAGATGTGGTTGTCGATCATCGCCGAGAGCAGGTTGTGCGCCGACGTGATGGCGTGGAAGTCCCCGGTGAAATGCAGGTTGATATCTTCCATCGGCACGACCTGGGCGTAACCGCCACCTGCCGCGCCGCCCTTCATGCCGAAAGACGGACCAAGCGACGGTTCGCGCAGCGCGCACATCGCCTTCTTGCCGATGTGATTGAGCGCGTCGGTGAGACCAACGGTGGTGGTGGTCTTGCCCTCGCCCGCCGGCGTCGGCGTGATCGCGGTGACCAGGATCAGCTTGCCGTTCTTCTTGTCCTTGAGCGACTTGATGTAGTCCATCGACACCTTGGCCTTGTAGTGGCCATAGGGGTTGAGATTCTCCGGCGCGATACCGAGCTTCTCACGCGCGATGTCATTGATCGGCCGCATCTTGGCGGCCTGGGCGATTTCAATATCGGAAAGCGGCTTCTGGTGCTGCGAGGCGGGCATGAGCTTGGTCCATCAGTGAACACGAATGGAAGGAAGGTCGAGACGACATAGCGCGTTATGCCACGATTGTCGCGGCAAACGCTCAGTTCAGGAAAAACGCGTCCCGGTGGCGACAGCGTTGGACGTCGCCCACTCACCGCCGCCCACCTTGGGACCATCGGCTTGCACCCGGGTGACCTTGAAGCGCCCATCGGCGCAGACCACGGTGAAGCTGTCGGCGTCGATCGCGACCACTTCGCCGATCTTGCCCGCAATGCCCTTGGGGTCTTTCGCCGGCAACGGCTTCGCGTCGAACACCTTGAGCTTCACGCCGTTGATATTGGCCCACGCGCCGGGCGCGGGATTGCAGCCGCGGATCAGACGATCGATCTGCTCCCACGGCTTGCCCCAGTCGATGCGCGCATTGTCGGGACCGCATTTGCCTTCGTAGGTCGCCTTGTCGTGGTCCTGCTTGATGCGCGGCGCCTTGCCGGCTTTCACCAGGTCGACGCCCTCCATCATGGCGTCGACGCCCATCGGGAACAGGCGGTCGAAATAGATCGTGCCGAGCGTGTCGGTCGCGCTGATCGGGGTCTTTTTCTGGACCAGGATGTCGCCGGTATCGAGGCCGTTATCCGGCCAGAAGATCGACAGGCCAGTTTCAGTCTCGCCCTTGATGATCGGCCAGTTGATCGCGCTCGCGCCGCGATAGAGCGGCAGCAGCGAGGGATGATACTGGATCGAGCCGTGGGTCGGGACGTTAAGGAAATTTTCCGGTACGAACAGCGTGACGAAGGCCATCACCTGCAGGTCCGGCTTGAGCGCGCGGAACTGCTCGACCACTTCAGGCTTGCGATAGGACTCGGGCTGGTAGATCGGCAGCTTGGCGGCGAGCGCGGCTTCCTTGAGCGGATCGGGTTTCTGGCCGGGCTTTTCCGGCGCGACATAAACCGCGACGACGTCTTCGCCGCGCTTCAGCAGCGCTTCGAGGACGGCTTTTCCGAAGGCCTGCTGGCCGTGCACCACGATACGCATGTGTTTCCCCGCCTGATATTGCACCGCTCGTCATGCCCACGAAGGCGGGCATCCAGTACGCCGAGACCTATCGAGAGGACACGGAGTACTGGGTCCCCGCCTTCGCGGGGACGACCACTACCGATCGTTCTACGCCGCTTCGGCGCGGGCGCCCTTTTCCGGCGCGGTGATCGCGCCTGAGCCCTTGATCTCCGTCACCTCGTCGGCCGAATAGCCGAGCACTTCGGTCAGGATCTCCTCGGTGTGTTCGCCGAGCAGCGGCGAGCGCTCCACCTCGGTGAGCGAGTCCGACATCTTGATCGGATTGCCGACGGTGAGATACGCGCCGCGGGTCGGATGCTCAACCTCGACCACAGTACCGGTCTTGCGCAGCGACTGGTCCTCGGCGAGCTCCTTCATCGACAGGATCGGCCCGCACGGGATGTCATCCTGGTTGAGGATTTCCATGGCCTCGAACTTGGTCTTGGTCATGGTCCATTGCTCGATGGTCTCGAAGATGAATTCGAGCCGCGGCAGCCGCGCCTTCGGCGTGGCGTAATCGGCTTCGGTCTTCCATTCCGGCTTGCCGATGAGATCGCAGATCTTCTCCCAAACCGGCGCCTGGGTGATGAAATAGATGTAGGCGTTCGGGTCGGTCTCCCAGCCCTTGCATTTCAGGATGCGACCCGGCTGACCACCGCCGGAATCGTTGCCGGCGCGCGGCACCGCATCACCGAACGGAATGCCCTGGCCGAACTGGCTGTATTCCGACAACGCACCGTGCGCCAGACGCTGCTGGTCGCGCAGCTTGACGCGCGCCAGGTTGAGCACGCCGTCCTGCATCGCGCAGAGCACCCGCTGGCCGCGGCCGGTGCGATTGCGCTGATAGAGCGCCGCCGTGATGCCAAGCGCGAGATGCAGGCCGGTGCCCGAGTCGCCGATCTGCGCGCCGGTGACCAGCGGCGGACCGTCGCGGAAGCCGGTGGTCGAAGCCGAGCCACCGGTGCATTGCGCGACGTTCTCGTAGACCTTGCAGTCCTCATAGGGGCCGGGGCCGAAGCCCTTCACCGACGCAACGATCATGCGCGGGTTCAGTTTGTGGATATGAGCCCAGGTGAAGCCCATGCGATCGAGCGCGCCGGGCGCGAAATTCTCGACCAGCACATCGCAATGCTTGATCAACCGTTCGATGATCTCCTTGCCCTTGGCATTCTTGGAGTCGATGGTGATCGAACGCTTGTTGTGGTTCAGCATCGTGAAATAGAGGCTGTCGACGCCGGGCTTATCGCGAAGCTGGCCGCGCGTGATGTCGCCGACGCCGGGGCGCTCGATCTTGATCACGTCGGCGCCGAACCAGGCGAGCAACTGGGTGCAGGTCGGGCCCGACTGCACATGGGTGAAGTCGAGGATCTTCACGCCATCGAGCGCCTTGCCGGCCTGCCCCCATGGCGCATCCGACATCTGTGGCGCGTCGCTGCCCTTGACCAGTTTGCGGATGCGCGCGGCGACGCCCGATGCGGCACCCGCGACGGCGCGCGACAATCCACTGGTCGCGCTACGACGCGGCTTCGCGGAATGCGAGGTCGTGGCTTTGGCCCGCGCCTTGGCGCGATCGGCGCGGCGCTTGGCACGGTCCGCACGCCGTTCCGCGGCTGCAAGACGGCGCTGTTCAGAAGTGCTGCGCGACGTCGTGGAAGATTTAGCAGCAGATTTGACAGCCTTGACCGCTTTCTTTGCCTTGCGCGCGACTTTCTTCACGCCCTTCTTCACAGTCTTCGCGGCCGATTTCACGGCACGCTTCGCTTTGGCCTTGGTGACCGCCTTCTTCTTCGTGCGCTTTGCCATCCTACGTCCCCTGTCTCTTAAAAGTCATGCCTGCTCGGGCAGACCGGTCGTCACTGCGTCATTTCTTGCGAAGCACGCTTTGCGGATTGAGGTTGCCGATGCGGCCGCTCTCGCTACCGGCCGCCGGATCGAGCACGGCGTTGATGAGCGTCGGCTTGCCTGAATCCATCGCCTCGTTCACGGCGCGTTTGAGCTCGTCCGGGGACGTCGCATTGACGCCGACGCCGCCGAAGGCCTCCATCATCTTGTCGTAACGCGCCCCCTTGACGAACACGGTCGGCGCCGGGTCGGAACTCACGGAATTGACGTCGGTGCCGCGATAGATGCCGTCGTTGTTGAAGACGACGATGCAGACCGGCAGCTTGTAGCGGCAGATCGTCTCGACCTCCATGCCGGAAAAGCCGAACGCCGAATCGCCTTCGATCGCGAGCACCGGCTTGCCGGTCTCGATCGCGGCCGCAATCGAATAGCCCATGCCGATCCCCATGATGCCCCAGGTGCCGACATCGATACGCTTGCGCGGCTGATACATGTCGATGATGCCGCGTGCGAGGTCGAGCGTGTTGGCGCCTTCGTTCACGAGAATGGCGTCAGGCCGCTCCTTGACGATGGTACGGAGAACGCCAAGCGCACCGTGATAGTCCATCGGCACGTTGTTGTTCATCAGGCGCGGCGCCATCTTGGCGACGTTCTCGTCGCGCTTCGTGGTCACCGTCTTCATCCAGTCCGCCGGCGCCGCTGGCCAGGTGCCCATCGCCGCGAGCATGGCATTGACGCACGAGCCGATGTCGCCGACCACCGGCGCCACGATCTCGACGTTGGAGTCCATTTCCTTCGGCTCGATGTCGATCTGGATGAATTTCTTCGGCTCGGCGCCCCAGGTCTTGCCCTTGCCGTGCGAGAGCAGCCAGTTAAGGCGGGCGCCGATCAGCATGACGACGTCGGACTGCGCCAACACGGTCGAACGCGCCGCGCCCGCACATTGAGGATGCGTATCGGGCAGCAGGCCCTTACCCATGCTCATCGGCAGGAACGGCACGCCGCTCTTCTCGACGAAGCTGCGGATCGCATCGTCGGCCTGCGCATAGGCCGCGCCCTTGCCGAGGATAATCAGCGGGCGCTTGGCGCCCTTCAACACGTCGAGCGCACGTTTGATTGCATCGGGTGCCGGAAGCTGCGCCGGCGCCGCGTCGATCACTTTGACCAGCGACTTCTTTCCAGCCGTCGCATCCATCACCTGGCCAAACAGCTTCGCCGGCAGATCGAGATAGACGCCACCCGGACGCCCCGACACCGCCGCGCGGATCGCGCGCGCCACGGCGATGCCAATGTCGGCGGCATGCAGCACGCGGAACGCCGCCTTGCAGAGCGGCTTGGCGATGGCGAGCTGGTCCATCTCTTCATAATCGCCCTGCTGCAGGTCGACGACCTCGCGCTCGGACGAGCCCGAGATCAGGATCATCGGGAAACAGTTGGTGGTCGCATGGGCCAGCGCGGTGAGGCCGTTGAGGAAGCCGGGCGCCGAAACCGTCAGGCAGACACCGGGCTTCTTGGTCAGGAAGCCGGCGATCGATGCCGCGTAGCCTGCATTCTGTTCGTGCCTGAACGAGATGACGCGGATGCCCTCCGCCTGCGCCATGCGGCCGAAATCCGTGATCGGGATGCCGGGCACGCCGTAGATCGTCTCGACGCCGTTGAGCTTGAGCGCATCGATGACAAGATGAAAGCCATCCGTCAGCTCCTGCTCCACCTCGGCCGCGGGGCCTTGCTTCACTGCTGCGTCAGCCATGACGCTCTCCTTATTCTTTGCCTGCTGGGCGTACCGGCCCGGATCAGTCCAGGTACGTGGCGTAGGTCGCGACGTGCTCGGCAAGGCCGAGCGCATGCTCGCGCACCAGCCGCTCGGCGCGTTCGGTGTCGCGTGCTTCAAGCGCCTCGATGATGGTCAAATGATCGTGGATCGAGCGGATCGCGCGATCCTTCTCGCCGATGGTCCGGCGCCGGATCATCCGCATATGGGTGAACAGGTTTTCCGCAAGATCGATCAGCACGGCATTGCCGCTCATGCGGATGATCGCCTGATGAAATTCGATATTCACCTCGGAATATTCGTCGAGCCGCGCATGCAGCTCACCATTCTCGAAGGTCGTGAACATCTGGCGCAATGAGCCGATGTCGTTGTCCTCGGCACTTTGGGTGATCAAACGCGCGGCCATGCTCTCGAGCGCGGCCCAGGCGGTAATCATCTCGATTACCTCGCGCTTGCTCTTGCGCACCACATAGATGCCGCGCCGCGGCACGGCGCGGACGAAGCCTTCGCGCTCGAGCTGCACCATCGCCTCACGTACCGGCGTGCGGCTGATGCCGAGGTCCTGCGCGAGCTGGCGCTCGTCGAGCCGCACATCGTGTGGCTGTCCGTAGATGTCGAGTGAGAGGATCACGCCCTTGAGCGCCGCATAGGCGCGGTCGGCGAAGGTCGACGTGTCTTCGAGAGGAGGGACCGCCACGCGCGTGACCGTCGCCGGAATCCGGGGATGGGCATTCATGGAACGCACACTGAGTGAATGACGTGACGGATTATGCTGTTATACAATATATCAGGGCCTGACAAGATTTTTGGCATCAAACAGCGGGTTTAGCCGCCAGGCGAGTCCATCCGGTCTGAATGGCGGTCCAGAACAGCGCGATCAGGCCAAGCGCCATGATCGTGCCGACCAGGCCGTTGGACCAGAAAATCCCCAGACTGCCCTGTGACGCGAGCAGCGATTGGCGGAATGCCTCCTCGGCCTTGTCGCCGAGCACGATCGCCAGCACCAAGGGCGCGAGTGGATAATTGCATTTCTTCAGCAGGTAGCCGACCACGCCGAATACCAGCATCATCACGACGTCGAAGGTCGAGTTGTGCACGGTGTAGGCGCCGATCGCGCATAGCACGAGGATGATCGGCGCGATGATGCTGAACGGGATGCGCAGGATCGCGGCCAGCAGCGGCACCGTGGTGAGCACGATGATCAGGCCGACAATGTTGCCGAGATACATGCTGGCGATCAGGCCCCAGACGAAGTCCTTCTGCTCGACGAACAGCATCGGGCCGGGCTGAAGGCCCCAGATCAGCAGGCCGCCAAGCAGCACCGCGGCGGTCGGCGAACCAGGTACGCCGAGCGCAAGCATCGGCAGCAGCGCAGATGTGCCCGCGGCATGCGCCGCGGTCTCCGGCGCCACGACGCCCTCGATCTCGCCATTGCCGAAATTACGGCCGCGTTTCGACAGGCGCTTGGCGATGCCATAGCTCATGAAGGACGCGGGTGTGGCGCCGGCCGGCGTGACGCCCATCCAGCAGCCGATGATGCAGGAGCGCAGCGACGTCACCCAATAGCGCGGCAATTCCTTCCAGGTTTCCCAGACGACGCGCGCGTTGATCTTGGCGGATTTGCCCTTGAAGCTGAGGCCCTCTTCCATGGTGAGAAGAATCTCGCCGATGCCGAACAGGCCGATCACCGCGATCAGGAAGTCGAAGCCGGTGAGCAGCGTCTCGATGCCGAAGGTCAGGCGCAGCTGCCCGGTCATCGAATCGAGGCCGACCGAGGCCAGCGCAAAACCGATCATCATGGCGGCGACGGTTTTTGACGGCGGCTCCTTGCTCATGCCGACGAAGCTGCAAAACGCCAGGAAATACACGGCGAATTTCTCGGCCGGGCCGAATTGCAGCGCGAACTTGGCGACCAGCGGCGCGATCAAGGTAATCACGACAACCGCGAAGAGGGCGCCGACGAAGGACGAGGTGAAAGCCGCGGTCAGCGCCTCGCCGGCCTTCCCCTGCTGCGCCATCGGATGACCGTCGAAGGTGGTCGCGACCGACCACGGCTCACCCGGAATGTTGAACAGGATCGAGGTGATCGCGCCGCCGAACAGCGCGCCCCAGTAGATGCAGGAGAGCATGATGATCGCGGAGGTCGGCGACATCGAGAAGGTCAGCGGCAGCAGGATCGCGACGCCATTGGCGCCGCCGAGACCCGGCAGCACGCCGATGACGACGCCCAGCACGATGCCCAGAACCATCACCATGATGTTGAAGGGCCGAAGGACGGTTGCAAAGCCGGTGAAGAGATTGCCGATTTCTTCCATGTCTATCCCGCATGCCGGCGCTACTCAGCCGGCCTCCCGTATCTTGTTTGTTTTCAGCATCCCGGAAATCCGAGACTGAGCCTCAGTAGCCGAGCAATTCTTCGAGGAAGCCCTTCGGCAACGGCACCATGAACCAGCGCTCGAACACGACGAAGGCGAGGACCGGCACTGCGACCGACAGCAATGCCACCATCCGCCAGCCATATTGACCGAGCCAGCGCATGAACACCGCGATCAGCAGGAACGACGAGACGTATATGCCGAGCCAGGGAATGATCGCGACATAGACCGTGGTTGGAATCACCACCGACATCACCTGGCGGAGTTGCGACCAGTCCGCGAACAACTTGCGGCCTGGATCGAACCAGGCCTGGATAAAGTTGATCAGGCTCGCACCGAGGATGAAGAGCCCAAAATAGAACGGCAGGAAGCCGGCCTTCGGCCCTTCCGCGCCCCAGCCGATGCCGGCGCGCATGGCACCGATGATGACGACCACACCGAGCGCCGCCATGACGGCGGCGACGCCCAGTTCAACAACACGGTGTGATGGCCCGGCGTCGCCGCCGCTTGCATGGTCGGACATTGGATTGCTCACGAAATCAGGACTTGAACGGACGACTTGAAACCAAAGGACTGCGCCGGCGGAGTGCGCCGCCGGCGCGCTAGACCTTCGCTTATTGTGAGGCGAGGAAGCCGGCGTCCTTCATCAGGTCTTGATGGCGCTTTTCTTCGACGGCGACCCACTTGGCGTATTCATCGCCGACCATGAAGGTCTGATTGAATGCGCCGCTCTTCATCAGGTCGGCCCATTCCGGCGTCGCGCGAACCTTCTTGAACAGCTCGATGTAATATTCGACCTGATCCTTGGTCGCACCGGGGCTCATGAAGATGCCGCGCAGCATCAGATATTCGGTGTCGAGCCCTTGCGACTTACAGGTCGGGACGCTGTTCCAGCCCAGATCGCCGGCGATCTTCTCGTCGTAGGGGAGCGGCTTGGAATCGAACACGCAGAGCGGACGCACACTGCCGCCGCGCCAATGCGACACCGCCTCGTTCGGATTATTGACGGTGGAGTCGATGTGGCCGCCGACCAGTTGCACAGCCACCGCACCGCCGCCCGATTGCGGGATGTAGATGAACTTGGCGCCGCTGCTCTTCTGGATCGCCTCGGTGATGATCTGGTCTTCCTGCTTCGAGCCGGTGCCTCCCATCTTGAAGGTGCCGTTCGCGGCCTTCGCGGCGGCGAGGAAGTCCTTCACGGTCTTGTGCGGCGAGGACGCGTTGACCCACAGGATGAACTCGTCGAGCGCGAGCATCGCAACCGGGGTCAGATCCTTGTAGCTGAAGGGAATGCCAGTCGCGAGCGGCGTGGTGAACAGGTTCGACAGCGTGATGACGATCTTGTGGGGATTGTTGCGGGAATTCTTGACGTCGAGGAAGCCCTCGCCGCCCGCGCCGCCAGCCTTGTTGATGACGACCATCGGCTGCTTCATCAGATTATGCTTGGTGACGATGCCCTGGATGGTGCGCGCCATGATGTCGGCGCCGCCACCGGTGCCGGCCGGAATGATGAATTCGACCGGCCGTGTCGGTTCCCACGCAGCGACCGCAGGCGCCGCCGCGAAGGATCCAATCAACAACGCCGCGCCCAAAAACGAGCGCGCGCATATGCGTGCGTTAAACATTGGCGTTCTCCGTCCCGTTGTTTGACCGGACCCTTGAAGGACCCTGGCCCGTTATCGCCACCTAATGGTGGGCAGCTTCCTCGCCCCCGCGGGGGTGCTGATATATCAGTGAAGCTGGCTGATATATCAAGTCAAGCGCTGCCACAACACACGCGGCATGGGTGGGCAAAGTGCCGCATCCCAAGGCAAACGCGTTGTCGGGCCGAATATTCCTGGACTGTGGTGCCCGCAATGCGTGTAATTCGGCATGGCTCACGCCGCCGTGCGCATACCTGCCTGCTGCAGATTCACGACGCCGATGGTGCACCCCACTGCGAAGGGTGGGATCGGCCGATAATAGCGGATATCGGCTGTCGCACCGGCGGTCGCACCGGCCACCGCGATGAAGGTTCGGATCTCGAATCCGCCCTGCCCGGCACGGCGATAAATGTCTTCGTCGGTGTAGGCCAGCAACTCGGATTTTTTGTTTGCCGCCCAAATGCCTAGGAACTCGCGGTCGAAGTCTTCGTTGATTTTTCCTGAATTCGGCGTCGCCGGCCAATGCGAGATGCCGCCGGTGCCGACCAGCGCGATGCGCTCCGGTGTCTCGTCGCAAGCGCGGCGCAAGGCCTGGCCGAGCGCATAGGACCGCGCGAGCGGAGACAGCGGCGGCCCTTGGCAATTGATGTTGATCGGGATGATGTCGAGGTCGTAGCGCGGCGTGAGAAAGTTGAGCGGCACCATGATGCCGTGATCGAACTTCCATTCCTCGGCATAGGATACGTCGACATCCTGCATCACACGCTGGATCAGGCGGGTGGAGAGATCGCGGTTGCCGGGGACCTTGTGCTTCTTGATGCCGAGCCAGGCCTCGTCCTCGATCGGCCCCTCGTAGCTGTCGCCCATGCCGATCGCGAAGGTCGGCATGTTGTTCATGAAGAAATTGGCGAAATGCTCGGCGCCGATCACGATCAGCGCATCGGGCCTGGTCTCTTCGAGCGATACCCGCATGCCGTCATAGGCGGCGTGGAAGGAGTCCTTGTCCTCGGGCTTGGCGAGGTGGGTGCGGCCGGTGATGCCCGGCGCATGGCTGCAGACGCCTGCGAAGACCAGAGCCATGTCAGTCCTCCACCATCGTGTAGATGCCGGCCCGCACCGGACCATGCTGCGCAACGCCGTCCTTCATCGACTGGATGTAATCGGGCCACGCATAGCCTTTCAACGCAGCATAGTGCATCAGCAATTGCCCGTTCACGCCGAGCACATAAAGCAGGCCGATATCCGGCTTGCCGAGCGCTTCCTTCTCCTCATGGGTCAGGTCATATTCCATCAGCAGACCGTCGAAATCGGATTCATATTGCTTGCGCGTCGCTGGATCGCGATTGAGCTGAAACAGCAACTTCTGCAGGTAATAGAGAATCATCGTTCGACCGTCTCTCTCGTCGTCATTCCGCCGCCTGCACACCACGCGCCTTGATGTAGTCGCGCATATTATTTTGCTTGAAGTTAAGATCGGGATGGATCTCGACCATCTCCATCGACAATCCGATCGGCCGCCGCGCGTAGGCTGCGTCGAAATAGCCGCAGAGCGCCTTGAAGATCGCATCGCCGGCCCGCTTGCGGGTATCGAGGTCGCGGCCATGGCCCATGCGGATCATGAGATGCAGGAACGCATTGTCGGGATGGCCGTCGGCGACCCGATAATCCTCTACCGGATGGAACCGGACCCGCAGGCCCGCCACGGGGAACACGCCGGTGTCCACCGCGGCATCGGCCAGGTGCTTGGCGAGCCTCTGTGGATCGACATCGGCTGCGAAGTTCGCGGAATACTCGACGATCAGATGCGGCATCTCGCTCCCCGGCATTTTGTGGGCTTTGACGCCGATTATTTCATATGTAACTGAGTGCCGCGTCAACGGCAGCAAGGGTTCGTCTGACGCTGCCAGCCTGACATCGCGGGGGCATCAATGCGCTATCTGTCATTCGAGCGCGACGGTAAGGCGACCTGGGGCGCGGTCAAAGGCGATGGCGTCATCGATCTCGGTGCGCGCTTCCATGCACGCTATCCGACGCTGCGCGACGCCATCGCGGCGAATGCGCAGCGGGAAATGGCCGCCGCCGTCACCGGTGCCGGCGGGGATCTGCCGCTCGCGGGACTGCGCTATCTGCCTCCTGTGCCGAATCCCGAAAAGATCATCTGCGTCGGCGTGAACTACGCCAACCGCAACGAAGAATATCGCGACAATTCCGAAGCGCCGAAATACCCCAGCATCTTCATCCGCACGCCCGGAACGCTGGTCGGGCACGAACAGCCGGTGATCCGGCCGCCGGAATCGCCGCAGCTCGACTACGAAGGCGAGATCGCGCTGGTGATCGGCAAGGGCGGCCGGCGCATCCCGGAGGAGCATGCGTGGGATCACGTGTTCGGCGTGTCCTGCATGAACGAGGGCACGATTCGCGACTGGCTGCGCCACAGCAAATTCAACGTGACCCAGGGCAAGAATTTCGAGGCGAGCGGATCATGGGGGCCGTGGCTGGTCACCGCCGACGAATTCGATGCGAACAAGCCGATCGCGGTCGAGACCAAGGTGAACGGCGAGTTGCGGCAGCAGGATACGACCGAGAGCCTGATCTTCTCGTTCGGATATTTGATCCGCTACATCTCGACCTTCATCTCGCTGAAGCCGGGTGATGTGATCGCAACCGGGACGCCGGTCGGCGCCGGCGCACGATTCGATCCGCCGAAATGGCTGGTGCCGGGCGACGTGGTCGAGGTTTCGGTCTCCGGCGTCGGTACACTGCGTAATCCGGTGAAGGACGAACAATAATGCGAATCGTACTCTGGGCTTCGCCGGCATCGCGCCGTGCGATGAACGCGCGCCTGACGCAGATCGCCGGCGCAGCAGTGATCAACGCGACCAGCGAGGCCGAGGTGCTCGCGGCGCTATCCGAAGCCGACGTGCTGACGCTGCAGGTGTTCAACTATACCGCGGCGATCGCCAAGGCCGCGCGCGAGAATGCCCCGAAGCTGCGCTTCTTCCAGCTTCTCACCGTCGGCTATGACCGGTTGCTGAAAGAAAAAATCCCCGACACGCTGACGATCGCGACCGCCGGCGAAAGCCTTTCGCCGGTGGTGGCGGAGCACGCGCTCGCGCTGATCTTGGCGCTGCAGCGGCGCGTCCCCGAGTCGCTGACGCTGCAAGCGCAGCGTAAATGGGATTCGAGCGTGATGGGGCGCATGGCGAGCCTCGACCGCAAAACCATCGCGGTGGTCGGGTTCGGCTCGATCGGCCGCGAGATCGGCCGGATGGCCAAGGCCTTCGGCGCACGCGTGATCGGCGTGTCACGCTCTGCCAAGCCGTCGCCGCATGCCGACGTGGTGCGGCCGATCAAGGAACTCGATGCCGTGCTGGCCGAGGCCGACATCGTCGCCATCGCCACGCCGCTGACCGACGAAACCAAGGGCATGTTCGATGCCGCGCGGATCGCGCGCATGAAAGACGGCGCGTTCCTGGTCAACATCGCACGCGGGCCGGTGGCCGACACCACCGCGCTGGCCGCTGCCTTGGTCTCCGGCAAATTGGCCGGCGCCGGCCTCGACGTCACCGACCCCGAGCCGCCGCCGCCGGATCATCCGATCTGGACCGCACCCAACCTGATCCTGACGCCGCATGTCGCTGTGGGCGGCGCATCGGCGGCCCTGGCCGCCTTCGCCGGCGACAATATCGAGCGTTTCATGCGCGGCGAGCCGCCTCAGGCGGTGGTGAAGCTTTGACCCGATAAGGTCCGCGGCCTATCCTGGTCGCTTCCAGGGAGAGCGCCATGGCCCAGATCAGACACATCGCCTTCGCCGCCGAGCATCCCGGCAAGACGGCGGATTTCTATAAGAACGCGTTCGGCTTTCGTGAGATTTCGCGCTTCGGCCTGGCCGACAATCCCGAGGTCGCGCCCTACGGCTCCGGCGTGCTGCTGACCGACGGGCATCTGAACATCGCGATCCTGAAATTCGCCAAGGACCAGACCGGTGTCGGCCTCGACTATGTCGGCTTCCACCACTTCGGCGTGGTGGTCGACGATCCGGATGCGTGGACCACGCGGCTCGAGGATCTCGGTGCGCCGAACATCACGACCGCGAAGGACATGCCGCCGACCGCGCATTGGGAGATCAAATTCCGTGGGCCGGACGGGGTGGTGTTCGACATCAGCCATTCGGTGTGGCCCGGTGCGGCGGATGTCGACCCGGAAACGAAGAAGCTGCCGCAGCCGGTGAAGGAAGCCGCGGAGTAAATTCCGCCGCGTCTATTCCGCAGCCTGAATCTTCTTCGTCCGCAGCGTCTTGGTCGCCGCGACATCCACCGCGCCTGCAGCATCCAGCGCCACGCCGTAATGCTCGCGGGCGGCCTGCGGCGTGACGTAACCTTCCGTCACGTCATGCGCGACCTTAGACGGATCGCGCTCCTTTGGATCGCCGAAGCCACCGCCGCCGCCGGCCTGAAGCTTCAAAGCGTCACCCGGCTTGAGCCGCACCGAGAGCGCCTTGCCGTTCGGCAGCCCGGCGTTCCAATCCTTGCCGAGCTTGAGTTCGACGCCGTTGCCGAGCCCGTCGTGACCTCCATGCAGGCCCCAGGGCTTGCAATGCACGCGGTCGATATAGGTGTCGACGCCCATCCCGCCGAGCGCCTGGATGATCACCTCGGTGCCGAGGCCGCCACGCTGCTTGCCCGCGCCGCCTGAGTCCGGACGCAATGCGACCTGCTCGACCAGCAGCGGATATTTCGCTTCGAGCTGCTCAGTCGGGCCGTTATGGGTGTCGCCATCATTGATGCAGACCGTGGCCGAGACGCCGTCCTCGTTATGCTTGGCGCCCCAGCCGCCGCCGAGCGGACCGCTCGAGCCGATGAAGAAGCGGCCGTCGAACGGCGAGATGCCGTGGAAGGTGCCGAGACAGAGGTCGGCGTGATGTCCGGCGATGACGCGCTCCGGGATCGCATCGGCCAGCGCCTTGAACACGGTGTCGATCACCGTCATCGGGAAGGTCATCCACCAGCGCATCGGCGCCGGGCGCTCGGCGCTGATCACGCGGCCCATCGGCACGATCGCCTTGAGCGAGCGGAACGCGCCGTCATTGACCGGATAATCGGTCGGCGTGGTAAGGCACTTGTAGGCGACTTGCGCGCAGGCATGGCCGGTGGTGACGCCGGAATTGAAATAGCCGCGCACCTGGCGACTGACCTCGGAGAGATCGACCGTCATTTCCTCACCGCGCACCTCGACCTTCACCTGGATCGGAATGCGGCGGCCGATGTCGAGTCCGTCATCGTCCATGAAGGATTCGGCCGTATAGATCCCGTCCGGGATCGACCGCGTGCCGGCGCGCGCCACGGCCTCGGAGTGATCCATGATCACGGCGATCGAGCCGAGCACATTGTCCTTGCCGTAACGGTTGACCAGTTCGAGGAAGCGGCGCTCGCCGGTGGTCACCGCGGTGATCTGCGCCCGAAGATCACCAAGCGCACGCTCGGGGATCCGGACATTGATACCGATGATGTCGAGCAGATCCTGGTTCACAACGCCGGCCTTGCGGTATTTCAGGATCGGGACCTGCAGGCCCTCGGAATAGATATCGGTCGTCGCACCGCCGATGGTGCCGCCGACGTCGATCCAATGCGCCATGCAGCAGGTGAACGCGATCAGCTCGCGATTGTGGAACACCGGCAGCGCGAAGGTCATGTGGTTGAGATGACTGCCGGTGATGTAAGCATCGTTGGTGACGAGGATGTCGCCCGGCTCGATGTTGTCGAGGCCGTAGCGCGCGATCATCGCCTTCACGGTCTCGGCCATGCCGCGGATGAACATCGGCAGCCCGAGGCCGATCGATACGGTTTCACCTTTGGCGGTGAACAGGCCGACCGTGAAGTCCAGCGCCTCGTAGATGATGAGGTTATAGGCCGTCCGCATCAGGTTGGTCTTCATCTCCTCCGTGACGGCGAGCACGCCGTTGCGGATGATTTCGACCGTGATCGGATCGAGGTCGTGTTTGTTCATTTGCGTCCTCCGATCGCGATATCGAGATTGCCGAACGGATCGACCGTCAGTTCGTCGGTCGGCGCAAGCACCGTGGTCGAGGCATGTTCCTCGATCAGCGCCGGCCCGGCGATCTGATTGCCGGCAAGCAACGCGGTGCGGGTATAGACTGGCGTCGCGACGAAGCCGCCGGTATCGCGGAAGAACACGTCCTTGCGCCGTTGCAGCGCGCCCGCCACCGGCACGGTGTCACCTTTCGCGAGCGCCTGGCGCGGTGGCTTGCGCATCAGGCCGGTGACGGTCGCGCGCAATGACACCATCTCGGCCGGCTCCTTCGGCGCCGAGGTGCCGTAGCGCGTGAGATGCAGCGCGTCGAACTGCTCCTTGATGCCGGCGCGGTCCTGCGCTGCGAACAAGGCAAGCGGCAATTCCACTGTCACGGCGTGTTCCTGGCCGACATAGCGCATATCGGCATAACGCGTGACGTGGATTTCTTCGGGATGCACTTCCGAACTCGCGACCGCCGCGCGGCCCTGCTGTTCCAGCTCGCGATAGATGCCTTCGAACTGGTCGAACGGCGCGGTGGCGAGCTTCTCGAAGCACGAGCGCACATAATCGTAACGCAGGTCGCCGAACAGCATGCCGTAAGCCGAGAAATGGCCGGGCGAGAACGGCACCAGCACGCGCTTGATGCCGAGTTCGCGCGCGATCGCCGAGGCATGCAGCGGTCCGGCGCCGCCATAGACCACCATCGCGAAGCTGCCGGCATCGAGGCCGCGCTCGGTCGTAACGCCCTTCACCGCATGCGCCATCGCGGTGATCGCGATGCGGATGATGCCTTCGGCGGCCTGGACCGCATCGAGCCCGAGCGGCGCGGCGACGCGCTCGCGCATCGCTCGCTCGGCTGCGGCATGATCGAGCTTCATTTCTCCGCCGAGGAAATGATCCGGATCGAGCCGGCCGAGCAGAAGATTCGCGTCGGTAACGGTCGGCTCGGTGCCGCCGCGGCCATAACAGGCCGGGCCAGGCAGCGAGCCCGCGCTATGCGGACCGACACGCAGCGAATTGCCTTCCATCACGCGCGCGATGCTGCCGCCGCCGGTGCCGACCTCGAAGATATCCATCATCGAAATCTGGATCGGCAGCGCGCGCTCGTAGCCGCCGATCAGCGCTGCGCCGGTGGTCAGCGGCCGGCCATCGGCGATGACGCCGGCCTTGGCCGTGGTGCCGCCCATGTCGAAGGCGATGGCATCACGCAGCCCGAGCTGTTCGCAGATCGCCTGGGTGCCGATCACGCCTGCCGCCGGGCCTGATTCCAGCATGCGCACGCAATGCTCGCGCGCATGCGCCACCGGGAACAGGCCGCCGGTCGACTGCACCGCATAGAAGGTGCCGGTGAAATCGCGTTGCGCGAGATGTTCCTCGATCTGGCGCAGATAGGTGCCGACGCGCGGCCCGATATAGGCATTGGCCGCCACCGTCGAAGCGCGCTCGAACTCGCGGTATTCCTGCGACAGCTCATGCGAGGCGGAGACGAAGGCGTCGGGCATCTCCTCCTGCACGATCTCCTTCACGCGCTGCTCATGCGCCGGGTTGCGGTAGGAATGCAGCAGCAGGATCGCGACCGCCTCGACGTCGCGCGTCTTGATCTCGCGGGCGAGCGCGCGCACCTGATCCTCGTCGAGCGGCAGATGCACCGCGCCATCGGCGCGCAGCCGCTCATGCACCTCGAAGCGGAACGAGCGCTTCACCAGCGGCTCGTGCTTGCCAAAAAACAGGTTATAGGCATCCGGCCGGTTGACACGGCCGATCTCGTAGATATCGCGGAAGCCGCGCGTCACCAGCAGCGCGGTCTTGGCGCCGGTGCGCTCCAGCAGCGTGTTGATCGCGACCGTCGAGCCATGCAGGAACAGATAGGCGTCACGGAACGAGGCTCCCGCGCCGTCCACCGCGTGCTGGATGCCCTCGACCAGTTGTGTCGCGTTGGTGGACAAGGACTTTCCGAACAGCAGGCGGTCGCCGCTCTCATCGAATGCCGCCACATCGGTGAAAGTGCCGCCGATATCGACGGCCAACCGCAGCGGGCGCTTGGCCTCACGGGTCTGGACAGAACTCAAAACGACATCCTCCTCGCCCCGGCGACTGGAGAAGCATCAGTGGACAAAAGCGGCCGTTGGATCAAGGCGAAATGCAGGTCGCATTTCCGCCATCCCGGAATGGGCGCTGCGGCGCTTTGCAGCCTCCCCATAGCGCGCTATCACCTCCTTATGTCGCTCCCGTTCCAGAAGCCCACCACCGACCGGCGCGTCGAGACACTGGCCACCCTGTGGGAACAGGCGCGCAGCGCCGCGGCGCATCCGGCGGGCTGCGCCTGCAATGGCGCGTTCATGGTGACGCTCGATGCACGGATCATCGAGGATGACATCCTCGACTATCTCCATACCCGCTATCAGGACGCGCAGGAGCCGCGGCTGCTTGCGGTGGTCGAGGGCCGCCGCTCCCAACTGATGTCGCCCGCCGGGCACGAGCCGTTCGAGGACTGGCTGGCGCGCGCTGCCCACCTCGGCGACGACGAACGCGACCGGCTGTTCACCGACCTGCAGCGCGTGCTGGAATCCTTCGGCGAATTGGATCGCAACCGCTTCGCCTGCTATTAGCTCCGGCCATGCTGCCGCTCTCCCGGATCGTCGATCGCGCCGCCGCGTTGCAGGCGGCCTTGCCGGCCATCGTCGATGGCGGCGTGCGCTTCACCTATGGCGAGTTGGCGCAGCGCGCGAAAAAGCTCGCCGGCGCGCTGCTGGCGCGCGGGATTCTGCCTGGCGACCGCGTCGCGATCCTGGCGCGTAACAGCTTCCGCTATCTCGAGGTCAACCTCGCCTGCGCCTATGCCGGCATCATCCTGGTGCCGATGAATATCCGGATCGCGCCGGCCGAGATCACCCGGATCCTCACCGTCACCGAAGCCAAGCTCCTGCTCCAGGCATTGCCCTATGACGGCACAACGCCCGCAATCATGTGGGACGATCGTGAATTGCCCGGCGCCGACACTGCATACGAAAAACTGATCGCGGCGGGCGCGCAGCTCGATCGCGCGGTAAAGACCCAAGGCGACGACATCGCGCAGATCTTCTTCACCAGCGGCACCACCGGCGAGGCCAAGGGCGTCTGCCTGACGCATGGCAACCTGATCACCAGCGCGCTCGACTCGATCGTTGCGCTGGAGTTGAGCCCAAGCGACGTCTGGTTTCACGCGCCGCCGATGTTCCATCTGGTCGATGCCTTTGCGATCTGGGCGGTGAGCATGGTGGGCGGGCTGCACGTGATCGCGCATTTCGAGCCGAAGGATTTCGGCCCGATCGTGCAGGCGCAACGCGTGACCAAGACCAGCCTGCCGCCGGTGCTGCTCGACATGATCGAGCGCGACCCGGCCATTGGCGACTATGACCTGTCGTCGCTGGAACGCATCAGTTACGGCGGCGCGCCGATGCCGGACGCGATGTATCACCGCGTCACCGCGGCGCTCGGCTGTTCGCTGGTGCAGGCCTATGGCATCACCGAAGTCTCCGGCATGGTGTGCCAGCAGATCCCGAGCGATCTCGCGCGCGACGGCGGCCGGCGCAAGAACTCGGCCGGCCAGCCGGTACTGCATATCGAGTTGAAGGTGATCGACGATGCCGGCAATGCGTTGCCGGCTGGAACGATCGGCGAGATGGCGGTACGCGGCGAGCGCGTGATGCGCGAATATTGGCGCAACCCGGCGGCCACGCAGGCCGCGATGCCGGACGGCTGGTATCGCACCGGCGATCTCGGCGTCGCCGACGCCGACGGGCACTACGCAATCGTCGGGCGCAAGAAGGACATGATCATTTCCGGCGCCGAGAACGTCTATCCGGCCGAGGTGGAGAATGCGCTATTCGCGCATCCGGCCGTCGCCGAGGCGGCCGTGATCGGGGTGCCGAGCGAGCGCTGGGGCGAGGAGGTGCGCGCCTTCGTGTTCCTCAATGCGGGACATCAGGTCACGCCGGACGACCTGATCGCCCATTGCCGCGGGCTGATCGGCGGATACAAACTGCCGAAGGCGATCGAGATCAGCGCCGAGCCGCTGCCGAAAAGTGGACCAGGCAAGATCGCCAAGACGTTGCTGCGCGCGCCTTACTGGGACAAGCGGTGAGAACAACCGCGGGCATACAAGTCGGAGGGGCCGGGTGATCAAATCCTGGGTGTTCGAATTCTTCGGGTCGCCCGAGTTCGAATCGACATTCGATCCGCAGCATTCCGCCGATTATTTCAACGGCTATCTGGCGTTGTGGCCGCGCGCCGAAGCGCTGGGATTCGAGGGCATTTTCTTCAGCGAGCACCACTTCGGCGGCGCCTACAGCCCTTCTCCCAATCTCCTGATCGCCCATGTCGCCGCGCGCACCAGGACGCTGCGGCTCGGCGTGATGGGAATGGTGCTGCCCTATCATCAACCTTGGCGGATCGTCGAAGAGATCGGCATGCTCGATCATATTACAGGGGGACGGCTTGAAGTCGGCACCTCGGCCGGCATTCCAAACGAGATGAAATATATCCAACTCGGCGTCGAGGAGGCGCGCGAGCGCAACGATGAAGCCGTTGAGATCATCGACATCGCGCTGCGCGCGGGCGTGATCACGCATCACGGCAAATACTGGCAGCTCGACAATCTGCGACTTGTCCCGCGGCCGTTGCAGCAACCGACACCGCCGCTCTGGGTCACCGTGGTCAGCGCCGATTCGGCGCGCAAAGCCGCGAAGCGCGGCGTCAAAATCTGCACTGGATTCCATCCCGTCCCGAAGGTGAAGGAAATCTTCGACGCCTATCGCGATGAGGCCGCACGCCACGGCCATCCCGCGGGGCCTGAACAGCTTGGCTTGCGCCGCCAGGTCGCGATCGGGGCGAGCGGCGAGGACGCGCGCCGGGACACCGAGCGCCAAAGGAAGGGCTCGCTGGCGCGCCTCGCCGCCGATCCACGGGCGCGGATCGGCAATCGGCCGGCTCTCGACACTCCGATATCTCGCTCGTTTTCGATCGGGGACGAGGAATTCATCAGCGGCACGCCCGCGCAGGTCAGCGACGAGGTCATCCGGCAATGCCGCGAGACCGGCGCCGGCCATTTTCTTGCGACCTTTCGCGACAGCCAGGACATGGCTCGGACCTGGGAGCTTTACGGAACCGAAGTGAACCCGGCTCTCGCCCGCGCCGTGGTTTGACCGCATTCGACCGGTCGCTGATGATACCGGATAAGCTGAACAACAGCCTGGGACGCCCATGACCCAACCCGACACTGAGAAATTCCGACTGCGCAGCTTCGCCGAGCGCATGGTGCAGCAAGGCGAGTGCATCATGCATAACGATCCGATCGATCTGGTCGACGTCGCCGCGATGCTCGACGAGAATCCCAAGGCGGTCTGGTTCACCGCGGTCGGCCCCGAGCGCGCCGAGCTGGTCGGCAACCTGATGGGCGGGCGCTCGCGGCTGGCGCATTCGCTCGACACCGACGAGGCGAATTTCCCCAAGGTGTTGCGCGAACGCTTGCAGCAGCCGCACAAGCCGGTCGAGGTCAAGCGCGAGGATGCGCCGGTGCAGCAGGTGGTGCTGACCGGCGACGATGCCGACTTGCTTAAGCTGCCGGTGAACCTTCAACACACTCTCGACGGCGCGCCGTATATCTCCGCCGGCATCGACTTCGCGATCGATCCGCAGAATGGCTGGACCAATCTCGGCTGCCGCCGCCTGATGCTGCGTGGGCCGAGGGCCGCCGGCATCGACCTCAATGCACCGAGCGACCTGCGCGCAATCTATCAACAGGCGGTGGCGAAGGGCGAGAAGCTTCCGGTCGCCTTCACGATCGGCAACCATCCGGCGGATTTCCTCGCGGCGGTGGCATCGACGACACCGATGGACGAATTCGATGTGGTCGGCGCGGTGCGCGGCGCGCCATTGCCGGTAGTGAAATGCGTCACCATCGATGTGCGCGTACCGGCGGATGCCGAATATGTACTCGAAGGCTATCTCGATCCGCGCGGGCTGGTGGAGCCGGAAGGGCCGTATGGCGAATATATCGGCTATTACGGCATCCTGAAGAACAACCCGGTATTCCATCTCACCGCAATTACGCACCGCAAGGACGCGCTGTTCCAGACCGTGACCATCGGCGGCAAGCGGCTGAACTGCACCGACACCGCGCAGCTCGCCGCGGCGAAGACCGAGGCCGCGGTGTGGTCGGTGCTGCGCCAGGCGATCCGCGAGCCGGTGGCGGTGTGCTGCACCGCGTCGTCAGGCGGCATGTATAACGTGCGGGTCTCGATGAAGCAGCGTTATCCGGGCGAATCGCGCAACGCTATAGCCGCGGTGTTCTGCTCCACAGCGGACGTGAAGCACGTGTTCGTGGTCGACGAGGATATCGACGTTTTCTCCAACGAGGAGGTCGACTGGGCGCTCTCGACCCGCTTCCAGGCCGACCGCGATTTCGTCTCGGCATCGGGATTCCGCGCGGTGCCGCTCGATCCTTCGCTCGACGGCGCGCGAACCGGCGCCAAGGGCGGCTTCGACTGCACCAAGCCGTTCGGCAAGACCAACAGCTTCGAGTTCACGATCCCGACGCCGCCGGTGCTGCCGAAGCGCGACCAGCGGACCGTCGAGCAATTGCTGGCCGAGGGCCCAGCCACCTATCTAGATGTCATGGCCGCGACCGGCTCGCGCGACGGCCGCGAGATTTTGCGGACCTTCGACAAGCTCTATGCCGACGGCAGCCTGAAGCGGCTCAAGGACGGGCGCTATACGTTGAATGGGAAAGATCAATGACCGACAAGACGCATCCGACCGTCGCGCTCGACGCTAACGGCAAGCCGACCGGATTCCTGCAGCATGTCGAGGCGCCGCGCGCCATCACGGTGGCGCAGCCGGAAGACGGCATCATGCTGATCACGCTGAACCGGCCGGACAAGCTCAACGCCTTCGATGAGCAGATGATCCGCGAGATGCGGTCGGCGATCTGGCAGGCGAATTTCGACGACAAGGTGCGCGTGATTGTACTGACCGGCGCCGGCCGCGCGTTCTGCTCCGGCCGCGACATCAACGGCCTCGACTACGAGAACAACCTGAACACAGCGCAGTACCGCGCCTATGTGCGCGCGAACCACGAGATGTTCGACGACATGGAGGCGTGCGAGAAGCCGATCGTCGCCGCGATCAACGGCACCTGCGCTGGCGGCGGCGTCGAGATGTCGATCGCCTGCGACTTCCGCATGGTCGCGGAGGGCGCGTATTTCCTGCTCCCGGAAATCCAGCTCGGCGTGATCCCGGCATCGGGCGCGGCATCGCGGCTGATCCAGATGATCGGCATCGGACGGCTGAAGGAAATGATGATCGCGGCGCTGCCGGTCGATGCCCAGGAGGCCTATCGCATCGGCCTGGTGAACCGCGTGTTCCCGGCCGACAAGCTGATGGAAGGCACCATGGCCTTCGCGCGCCAGCTCTGCACGCGCGCGCCGCAGGCGATGGGCATGGCCAAGCAGATCATCAACATGTGCCAGAATGTCGACACTGAGACCGGCCGCATGCTGGAGCGGCTCGGCCAATCGGTGCTGATCCGCACCGAAGACAACAAGGAAGGCATGAAAGCCTTCGGCGAGAAGCGGAAGCCGAAATTTACGGGGCGATAGCAACAGCACCTAAAGCAAAAACGCCGCGCGGTCAGCGCGGCGTTTTTTTATGACTGAACGGGCACGATTTACGCCGTATCGCCGTGGCGGTCGTGGTTGTTCGGGCGATGATCCCCGGCCAGCCAGCGCGCCAGTTCGGAGTGGCAGTCCTTCAGCCGCATGGCGTTGATCTGCTCCACATCCGGCGCGTCGATGGTGAATTCGAGCTTCAGGCCGTCCGGGCTCGCGGTGTAGATCGACTTGCAATAGCCGTGATCGGTCTCGCGGAACGGTGCGCCGGCACCCTGGATGCGTTTGGCCAATTCGTCGTAAGCCTTCGGCGTGACCTTCATCGAGAAATGCTGGCCCATCTCAGGACGCAGCGCGCGCAGCGCCTCGTAGACGTCGTTATCGGCATATTGGAAGAACGCGAGCGCGCCACCATCCGCCAGCGGATAGAAAGTGTGGCAATAGCTGATGTCACGCTTCACCGAGGCGTTGTAGGCGACCTCGCACCACGTCGCGGCGAGCGGAATGCCGAGGATCTCCTCGAAGAATTTGCGATTGGCTTCCTGATCCTTGATCACGAAAGCATAGTGATGGAGCCGCTCCGGCGCCTCGCTAAGGGGCTTCACCTTAGACTGAGCCTGCGGCTGCGCGTGCACGTTCATCGCGATTCCTCCTCTGACTTTGGGCGGATAATAGGCCGAAACACCCGTCGCTCCAACAGTCTCAGGCCGCTTGGCCGGCCTGCGCCGCAGCATGGCCCACGCCGCGCACCCGGTCGAGCAGATCCACCGGATCGGCCGGCAAACGGTCGCCCCGCCAGGCGACATGCCCATCGGGCCGCACCAGCACCAGCTTGCGCTCGTAGAGCGTCGTGATCACGGGCCCATCGAGCGCCACGACATCCAGCGGCATGCCAAGGCGTTGGGCCGCAGCGCCGAGCGGGCCCACTTCCGGTGCATCGCGGCCAAGCCGCAACAGCACGAAGTTCCGCCCAAACAGGTCGAGCGTCGAGCGGCCGTCCGGCAGCCAGACATGCGGCGCGCGGCCGCCGGGATGGCTGGTCTGGGTGTAGAGGCGCGAATCCTCCGGCTCCGGCGGCGGCACGCCATCCGGGACGATGATCGGCGAGTCGTAGCGATAGCCGAGGTGGGTATTGAGCGGGTTCTCCCACGCGAGCGAGTTCGACGATGCCAGCCGCTTGCCGATCTCGGCGCGGACCCGCTCGCCGTCGGGTGTTGCCTGCGTCACATGCGGCGTCGCCTTGCGCGAGCCGTAGCGCTCGAAGTTGAGCATCGCCTCGTCGCATTGGCGGATGCCGACCGGCCGGCGCTCGGTCTCGTAGCTCTCGAGCAGTTGCGGCCCACCCCAGCCGCGCACCACCGCCTCGAGCTTCCATCCGAGGTCGGCGGCGTCGCCGATGCCGGTATTCATGCCAAGCCCGCCATTCGGCGGCATCACATGCACCGCATCGCCCGCGAGCCAGACGCGGCCGCGGCCATAACTGTCGGCCACCATGCGGCGGCGCACCCAGTGTCCGACCTTGACGATGGTGAACGGCGCGTCGCTGCCGATGGCGCGGCGCACCTCGGCCGTGGCGTCGAGCGCCTCCGGGTCCATGTCCTTCTCGCCATGGATCATCAGCCGCCAGCGGTCGGCGCCGTCGGCCGGTGTCAGGCTGGCCCAGGCGCCGGTTTCGTCGATCAGCACATAGCGGCCGGCCTTGCCCTTGTCGTGCTGGTCCCACAAGGCCGGCGCGTCGAACATGACGTTGACCGACCGGTTGATGAAATCATTGCCCTGGATGCCGATGCCGAGCGTCTTGCGCACGATGCTGCCGAAGCCGTCGCAGCCGATCAGATATTGCGCACGCACCTGCTCGCGTTCGCCGGTGGTCGTGTCGCGCAGTTCAGCGGTGACACCGTCGCCATCGTCGCGGAACGACACCAGCTCGGTGCGATAGCGCATCGTCACCGACGGCTGCGCGCGCGCCGCGGCAGCGAGAATCGGGTCGAACACGAATTGCGGGCAATGCGCGAATTGCTCCGGACTGGTCGGGAATGGCGCGATGTCCTTGAGCGGCGGCATCGGGATGCGGCCGACTTCATAGCCGTTCAGGCCTGTGACGAACACATTGTCGAACGGAAAGTCGTGCGGGAAGCCCCAGTTCTTGACCTGCTCCGCAAGACCCCAGCGCCGGCAGAATTCGACCGTGCGGATACCGGTGGCGAACATCTTCGCGTCCACCACCTCGCCGTCGCCCTGCTCGACCAGCAGACATTCGACGCCGCGCCAGCCGAGATCGAGCGCCAGCGCGAGACCGACGGGACCACCGCCAACGATGAGGACGGGCGTTTGCTTCATTCGTTCCTCACTCTCCGTCATGGCCGGGCAAAGCTGTCCGAAGGACGGCGTCGCTTCGCTTGCCTATGCCCGGCCATCCACGTCTTTGCATCAGCACAGCAGGAAGACGTGGATGCCCGGAACAAGTCCGGGCATGACGCGCAGTGAGTGGTGTCGCGTCCGTCTCACATCGTCAGCAGGATCTTCCCGAAATGCTTGTTCGCCTTCATGTAGGCCTGTGCTTCCACGGCCTGGTCGAGTTTGAACGTGCGGTCGATCGGCAGCTTGATCTCGCCAGCGGTGAGCGCATCCCACAAATCGGCCTGGGCGCGCTTGCCGATCTCGCGCACTTCTTCAATCGAACGCGTGCGGAAGGTGACGCCGATATAATCGATGCGCCGCGCGGCGTGGGTGTCGAAGTTGAATTCGCCGGTCTGCCCGCCGAGCCGTCCGACATTGACGATGCGGCCGAGGATCTTGGTTGCGCGCAGGCTCGGATTGACCAGCGCGCCGGACACCATGTCGACGATCAGGTCGACGCCCTTGCCGTCGGTCGCCTTCAGCACGTGGTCGGGCCAGGTCTCGTCGCGCGTGTCGATCGTCATGTCGGCGCCGTAGTCCTTCAGCTTGGCGCGGCGCTCGTCGTTGGTGGACGAACCGATCACCAGCTTCGCGCCCTTGCTCTTCGCGATCTGCAATCCCATCAATCCCACGCCCGAACTCGCACCTTGGATCAGCACGCTCTCGCCGGCCTGCATGCGGCCAGCGGTGACCACCGCGTTGTGCATGGTGTAGAGCGCGATCGGCAGCGAGGCCGCCGTGTCGAAATCCATGTTGCCGGGTATTTTTATCACCCGGCCCCAGTCGCTGACGGCATACTCCGCATAACCGCCGCCGCCGGAGCAGGCAACGCGATCGCCGGCCTTGACGTGCTTCACCTCGGCGCCGGCCTCGACCACCTCACCGGACCATTCCAGCCCGACGGTCGCGCCGACGGCGCCATGGCCGCCGGTACCGCGCGCCGCGCTGAGGTCGGCGCGGTTGAGGCCTGCGGTGCGGACCTTCACCAGCACCTCATTGGCCTTCGGCCTCGGCTGCGGAATGTCGCGTAATTCGAGCCCGTTCGGGGTACCCACCGCAGCCTTCATCGCGTCTCTCCCATGATGTTCAATTCGCGTGAAGTAGCATGCCACTATCCAGTCGTCATGCTGCGAAGATACGCGTCGTAACGGTCGCCCAACTGATTGAGCGCGCCACCTCCGTCGCCTGCGTAAGACGAGCCATGCATGATCGCGAGCAGGCGCGGGTTCAATGCCGCCAGCTTGCGGATGGTGGGCACCGTGGCCGGCCCAAGGCTGGTGGAATACGAAAAATTGTTGGTCGCGGTAGCGGCCTCGACCACGTCGGACGACGTCACCGGGGCCGGGTCGCCATACTGCGAGAACAGGTCGCCGCAGAACAGCGTCCCTTCGGTCTCCTCGAACAGCACCGCGGCATCCCATCCGTGCGGGACATGCGGCGTATCGATATAGCGGAACCGCCGCCGGCCGGTCTCGATCACCGCGCCGTCAGCCAGCGCGCGCGGCGCACGGTCGGCCATATCCTCGATCGAGAGGCGGCAACCGACCATGCCATGCACGATCTCGGCATGCGGCGATGCCGCCAGCCACTCGTTCATCGCGCCGCATTCGTCCGCCTCGAAATGACCGAAGCCGATCCAGCGCAACGTCTCGACCGGCATGAGCTTCGCCACCGCTTCCGACACCAGCGGAAACATCTTGCGCTTGCCGGTATGGAACAGCAGCGGCTGCTCGTCGCGCACCAGGAAATGGTTGAACGTGAAGCCGGCCGGCGGTGCGACCTCCGGCACGAATACCGAGATGCGATAAATGCCGTCGGCGATCTCGTCGATCCTAGCTGTCATGGCGTTCTCCCCATCGGCAGTCTGCGTTCATTCCGCTCTAGCGGGCGCGCCCGCATCGAGCAAGGAAACCACAGCATAACTCCGGCGCCGATCCGTGTCGGTCAGGGTGGTCGACGGGTGATCGAGAAATTCACTAGAATGCGTCAGCGCCGAAGCTTGCGGCGCTCGAGCCGAGCCGATACACGGCCGTACGCAGGACACCAACGGTCATGATGACAGGACGGCTCTTTGTCGAAACGATCGGCACCGGCGACCCGACTCTGATCCTGCTGCATGGCCTCGGCGTCAACGGCGCGGTGTGGCACCCATTCGTGGAGGCGCTGCGCTGGCCTGGGCGCGTCATCATCCCCGACCTGCGCGGCCATGGCCGCTCGGCGCATACCCGCAACTACAGTCTCGCGCACCACGCGGTGGACGTCGCCGACCTGCTGATGCCGGGCGAGGCGGTGCATGTCGTCGGCCATTCGATGGGCGGCGCGGTCGGGCTGGTGCTGGCGAGCGGCATGTTCGGCGTCAGCGTGGCGCGGCTCACCGCCTTTGGCGCCAAGAAGGGATTCTCCGACGACGAGATGGCGAAGCTTGCCAAGGTCGCGGAAAGCCCGGTCCGCCGGTTCGATACCCGCGAGGCCGCAGCCGAGCGATTCCTGCTGGTCGCCGGTCTGAACGGAATCGCGGACGCGAATTCACCGGTCGTCGAGGCCGGCATCCGCGAAGAAGGCGGCCACTGGCGGCTCTGCGCCGACTCCGCGACGGTGCGCGTCGCCGGCCCGCCGCTCGACGATATGGTGGCGATGTGCCGCGCGCCGATGCGGCTTGGGCGCGGGTCGAACGACCCGGCTGTGGCGCTGGCAGACCTGCTCACCTTCGATCGCGACGCTGTCGAGTTCGACGGCTGCGGACACAACCCGCATGTCCAGGCGCCGGAAGCGGTCGCGTCATTAGTCCGCGGGCTGCATTTAGGCTAAGGCCAGAGACACAATTTGCGACGGCGCATTCACGTCAGGAACGACCCCATGAAGCAGTCGGCTTTGTTCAATATCGAAGGCCACGTCGCCATGGTCACCGGCGCCGGCAGCGGCATCGGGCTCGCCTATGCCGAGGTGCTGGCCGAGAACGGGGCCAAGGTGCTGCTCACCGGCAAGACACCGGAGCGGCTGGAGGCGGCCACCTCGCGGCTGCGCGCCGCCGGCTGCGACGTCGACTGCCAGGTGCTCGACATCGCCGACACCGACAAGCTGCGCACCACCATTGACGGGCTCGCTGCGAAGCATGGCCGGCTCGACATCATGTTCGCCAATGTCGGCATCAGCCACGGCCGCGGCTTCCTGGTCGATCCGAATGGCAGCCTGACCGCGATCGATTTCGAAGGCTTCCGCCGCGTTGTCGAGGTCAACCTTACCTGCAACCTGCTGACCATCGCGCATGCGGCGCGGCACATGCGGCCGCAGAAGCGTGGCAGCATCGTGGTGACCTCATCGGTCGCGGGGCTGACCGCCGAGCCGATCGTCAGCTACGGCTATGCCGCATCCAAGGCCGGCCTGCACAACGCGGTGCGTCAGGCGGCGGCGGATTTCGCGCTCGACAACGTGCGCGTGAACGTGATCGCGCCGGGCCCGTTCCTCACCAATATCGGCGGCGGACGCCTGCATACCGACAAGGCGACAGCGAAGGTGTTCGCGGACGGCGTGCCGATGAAGCGCGTCGCGCATACCGACGAGATCAAGGGCCTCGCGCTGCTGCTCGCCTCGCCGGCCGGCAGCTACATCACCGGCGCGATCATCCCGATCGACGGCGGCTCCACCGCGATCCTGCCGGGCCGCGGGACCTAACCTCTCGTGTCCGCGCGAAAGCGGGGCACCCGATAATTACCCGCCGACCTTCTGTCGCGCGATCTTCGCGCCTTCGACCATCGCACGCATCTTGGCATAGGCGATCTGGTTCGGTAGGAACTTGAGTCCGCAATCCGGCGCCACCACGATCCGCTTCGGATCGACATGCGGGACCGCGCGCAAGATACGGTCGGCGACGATCTGCGGCGTCTCGATCTCCATCTTCGACAGGTCGATGACGCCGAGGATGATGTCCTTGGTCGGCATCTTCTTCAGCACCGACAGGTCGAATTGCGGCTCGGCGGTTTCGAACGATATCTGATCGACGTCCGAATCTTCCAGCTCGGTGAGGAAGGCGTATTCGTTCGGCTTGTTCTTGACGATATAGGCGTAGCCGAAGCAGAGGTGGATCGCGGTCTTGCCGGTGACGCCTTGGAGCGCGCGGTTCACCGCCTTGATGCCGAAATCGCGCGCCTTGTCTGGCCGCGCCTGCATATAGGGCTCGTCGAGTTGCACGATGTCGGCGCCAGCGGCGAACAGGTCCTTAACCTCCTCATTCACCGCAATGGCGTAGTCCATCGCGACCGCGACTTCGTCGTTGTAGAACTCATCCTTGGCCTGCTGCGCCATGGTGAACGGGCCCGGCACCGTGATCTTGATGGTCTTGTCGGTATTGGCGCGCAGGAATTTCGTATCGCGCGCCTCCACCGCATGCTTGCGGCGGATCTTGCCGACGATGCGCGGCACTTGGTCCGGCCGCCCGCTGCGGCTCGGCACGATGCCGGGATTCTCGATGTCGACGCCTTCGAGCGCAGTCGCGAAACGGTTCGAATAGCTTTCGCGCCGGATCTCGCCATCGGTGATGATGTCGAGCCCCGCGCGCTCCTGCGCACGGATCGCGATCAGCGTCGCGTCGTCCTGCGCCTGTTCGAGGAATTCATCCGGAATGCGCCACAAGTCGGTGCGCCGGATGCGCGGCGGGCCCTTTTCGGCGAGCTTGGCGCGGTCGATCAGCCATTCCGGCTGAGAATAAGAACCGACAAGGGTGGTGGGGAACAGCATCATTTCCTCGCTCGATACGCATGATGTCGGTCCCCGACGGGCCGCATCATTGGTGTTGTTGGCGGCTTGATACACCGCGTCTTGCGACCTGTACATGGCCGCTGCCGTCGGTGACCACATGGGATTCAGCGGGACGGAAGGACCTTCGCGGGATGCTCGGCCCAGTCGAACAAGGTGGGCTCGCTGCCGCGGCTCGCATTCTCGATCGCCAGCAGCCGCAGCTTGGTCGCGACCCCACCAGGCGCCGAGAAGCCGCCGGTCTTGCCATTGGCAGCCAGCACGCGATGGCACGGAACGATGACCGGAATCGGATTGCGTCCGAGCGCTTGCCCGACCGCTTGCGCCGCGCCGGGGCCGCGTTCGCCGATCTGCGCCGCGATCTCGCCATAGGTCAGCGTCTTGCCGGGCGGAATGCGCAACGCCGCCTGATAGACGCGGCGGTTGAAATCTTCCATGCCGTCCATGTCGAGCGGAATGTCGGACAGATCGGTCCGTTTGCCGTTGAGCAATGCGACGATGCGTCCGATCACCTTCGTCATCGCCGCCGGCGGCGGTGCTTCGCGTGCATCCGGAAAGCGTTTTACCACCCGCGCACGGGTCGAACGCTCATTCGTCTCCGGGAGTTGCACGCCGGCGACGCCGCGCTCGCCCCACACCAGGCCGCAGGGCCCGATGGGTGTGTCGAACAGCGTGAAGCCGCGTGGCGCCATGAGGAACGATATATCCCTCGGCCAGCGGAATTAAAGGTCGGCGGTATTTTACAGGCGGCCTTCGCGCATTCTGGGCACCACCACCCCCTCGAAATCGTCGCTCATGGTGCTATAAAAGAGGTCGACGGGGGGGCAACCGTCAGGTGTCGCGATGAAGCGTCGGCTTCTGCCCCTTTTGCTCGTCTGTCTCTCCGGACCCGTGATCGCGCAGGAGGCTTCGCCTCCAACCTCATTAAGTCAGGAATGCACGCGCAGGCTGGCCGACGAGCCGGACTACGCGCAGCCCGCGGACATGACCAAGAAGGCACTGGCCGCGATCGAGGCGTGCCAGCGCGCCGCCGAAGCCAGCCCAAACGATGCGGCTGTGCAACGCCAATTCGCGGCGGCCCTGCTGGCCGACGGCCGGCTGGAACCCGCATTCGCGGTGCTGCGCCCCTTGGCGGCGAAGGGCGACACCGAGGCGCTGTTCACCATCTACACCATCCATGCCTTCCGCGAACGCGGCAGCGACAGGAACGTGGTCGGGCGCGTCGCGGCTGAAGCGGCATTGCGCAAGGCAGCCGAACTCGGACATCCCCAAGCGACCTATACGCTTGCACAGGTCCTGTTCTTTGGCGGCGTGTCGAAACGTGACCCGGCTGCCGCACTGGAATGGGCCGAAAAGGCCGTCCCGTTAGCGCCGGCAGGCGCGGCGTTGCACGCCAAGATTCTGCTCGGCGAAATCCTCACCCGGCCGGAGCGATCAACGGAGCAACGCGAGCGCGGATTTGCGCTGCTCGAGACGGTCGCCACCGACCCGGACGGCAAGATTGCCCTGGCGCGGGCGTTGCGGCTCGATGGCGCGAAGCGCGATCTCGCGCGGGCGCGTGTGCTGCTGGAGGACGCCTGGCGCGCTGACAATGGCAGCGCGGCAGCGCTGCTCGCGACCATGCTGATCGGCGGCGAAGGCGGCGCCAAGGATGTGCCGCGCGCGCTGGCCCTGCTGCGCGACGACAAGGCACGCTACAGCAGCGAGGCGCGCGGCACGCTCGGACAGCTCCATGTCGAGGGCCGGGTCGTGCGGCGCGAGCCGCTGACGGCGGCGCCGCTGCTCGAATACGCGGCCTATCTCGATGTCGACAGGCGGATCCGCCTCGCCGAGATGCTTACGGTTCACACCAGCGCGAAGTTGAACAATCCAAAGGGGTTCCTGTTCACGATGATGGAGGCCGCCGCGGTCGGTGAGCCCGGCGCGATGGCGGCGCTGATCGAGCTGGCGTTCTCGCGCCACGATCAATTGCGCGACGAATCGCTCGGCCATGCGCTGGTCGAGAAGGCCGCCGACACCGACGACCGCGCGATGGTACGGCTGCTGGAGCGGCGCGCCGGCGGCGTGAACCCCGATGCGGGCCAGGTGCGCGGCGGACTCGAGCGCCTGATGGCGAAGAATGTCGGCCCGGCCTTCACGCTGCACGGCAAGCTGTTGCGTCGCGGTGGCGTGTTCCCGCAGGACGATGTTGCCGCGACCAAGTCGTTGCAGCGCGCCGCCGAGCTCGGCGACATCGACGGCATGCTGCTGCTCGCCAAGGCCTATAACGATGGCCTCGGCACGCCCAAGAACCCGCGCGAGCAGCTGCGCTGGCTGCGCGAAGCCGCCAAGCGCGACTCGGTCGAGGCCCGGCGCGCATTGCTGTGGGAGGCGCGCTTCGACAGCACCAAGCAGATGACCTTGCGGGACATCGCCACCGAACAGGTCGCGCTCTACAACGACCGGCTCGGTTCGATCTCGACACAGGACTTCATGGGCTTCTTCATCCAGAGCCGCATGAGCGACTTCCAGCCGAAGCGGATCGCCGAAGCGCTGATGGAAGGCTTCCGCGTCGCGCCGGCAGGATTGGCCGAGGACCGGATGGTGCCGCTGATGCGGCAGATCCCGCAGAACCTGCGCGCCGAGATCGAGACGAACCTGAAGGCTGCCGGACATTACCAGGGCGACACTCAGGGCTATTTCGGGCCCGAGGCGCGCGCCGCGCTTGGGGCATGGGTCGATGCCGGACTGGGCAAGGACCCGGCTCAACCTTCGGGGAGCAAACCGGCGGCGCAGACCGTCGCGCTCGCGACGGAGCCCGCGAACAAGCCGGGAGCGGCCGCCGCCGGCGACGTCCCGAAGATCACCGACGAGCAGTTCAAGACCTATTGGGCGCGCATCCTCGCGGCGTTCAAGGGCGCCAAGAACCAGAAGGACGCGCGCGAGGCGTTCCGCATGCTGATCGTGATGGCGCGCGGTGGCAACACTCATGCCCGTTATCAACTCGTGAAGGCCTATGACGATCAGGCGCTGGTGCGCGAGATGGTGACCCCGACGGAGATCACGACGTGGGGCTTCGACGTGCTGATCTCCAAGCTCGACGGCATGGACAAGGCGAAGATCGAATTCGTATTCAACACATCGCGGATCGATCGCAGCCGCCAGATGCAGCGCTGGACCGACGGCTTCATGATCGCCGTCCGTGACGACCCGCGCCTGTCGCAGGAGGGCACGCTGACCCAGCTCCTGCAGGACATGGTGTTCGTCGGCGGCGCCTGCGACGCGATCGCGGGACGCATCCGCACGCTGAAGCTCGCGAATGTGTCAGACAATGACGGCTGCGGCCCGGTGGCACGCGACGCACTGCTCGACCTGGTCAAGACGCAAGGTCCGACCGGAACGGAAAGCAAGGCTCGGATGGCG
>CANKHJ010000026.1 GCA_947481635.1 Bradyrhizobiaceae bacterium | reverse complement strand
GAAACTCCCCCTCACCCGGCGCGCTGGCGCGCCGACCTCTCCCCGCAAGCGGGGAGAGGTAAGAGAAAGAATCAATTCAGCGCGATGTTTGCGGCCTTGATCACCGGGCCCCACTTCGCGAGTTCGCTCGAGATGTAGGTCTTGGCGTCGGCCGGAGTTCCACCGGCGCTCTGCATCACGAATTTCACCAGGGTCTCCTTGCCGACCGGGCTTTGCAGCCACGCATTCACCGTCGCGTTGACCTTCTGGATGATGTCGGCGGGCGTCTTGGCCGGGGCGAGGATCGCGTACCACGCGGTCGCCTCGAAGCCAGTGAAGCCGAGCTCCGCGACGGTCGGCACGTCGGGCAGATCGCTTTTCACGCGTTCGCTGCTGGTGACGGCGAGCGCGCGGATCTGCTTGTCCTTCACCAGCGGGATGTAGGTCGTGATGAAATCCATCGCGAGATGGACCTGACCGCCGAGCACGTCGGTGGTGAGCGGCGCGGTGCCGCGATACGGGACGTCGGTCATCTTGATGCTGTTGTTGAGCTGGATCAGCTCCGAGGTGATGTGGCCGAGCGTGCCGTTGCCGGGATGCCCGACATTGAGTTTGTCGGGATTGGCCTTCGCATAGGCCACCATTTCCTTGAAGTCCTTCGCCGGCGCATCGTTGTTGGCGACGATGATCAGCGGCGACTTGGCGACCAGGATGACCGGCGTGAGATCCTTCTCCGGGTCATAGCCGGCATTGGCATACATCAGCTTGTTCACCGCCGCGGGGCCCGGCGTCGAGAACATCATGGTGTAGCCATCTGGCTCGGCCTTGGCGGCCG
Source organism: Bradyrhizobiaceae bacterium (assembly GCA_947481635.1). Lineage (GTDB taxonomy): Bacteria > Pseudomonadota > Alphaproteobacteria > Rhizobiales > Xanthobacteraceae > CANKHJ01. The sequence goes on along the minus strand of CANKHJ010000026.1, from coordinate 34,819 downwards.
CGGCGCCGCCGAGATTACCGCCGGCTCCGGCCTTGTTCTCGATCACGAAGGACTGGCCGAGCTTGGCGCTGAGCTCCGCGGCGACGGTGCGAGCCAGCACGTCGGCCGGGCCGCCAGCGGGGAATGGCACGATCATGGTCACCGTTCGGGTCGGCCAAGCCTGGGCGGCGGCGAGCGACGGCAGCGCCGCGATCAGCCCGGCCGCGAGCGCTAAGGTGGTCACGCCTGTCTTGCTGATGCGCATGGTCTTTCTCCCCCAGATGATTGTTGAGGCCAGCATAGCCGATCTGATCCCGCAACGGCGGCGCATCACTGCCGTTTCGCATTGCGAAACGGCAGGCTTTTAACCCCCGCTGGACGGGGTGCGCGTCTAAATGTCACTCTCAGTGAAAGTTGACGCCCCGTCGGCGCAAAAACGCGCGGAGAGAAATCCCATGGAACAGAAACCCACTGGCGTTCATCCCGGCATGGCCGCGGTCTCCGAGGCGAAGGTCGACGACCTGATGCGCGGCGCGGTCGACCTGCATTGTCATAGCGGCCCCTCGGTGATGGAGCGGCTGGTCGACCACATCGAAGCGGTCGAGGAAGCCGCCACCAACGGCATGCGCGCCGTGCTGTTCAAGGATCACTATTATCCGACCGCGCCGATCGTCGACCTGATCAAGGAGCGCTACGCGCACCTTGACGTCGAGCCGCTCGGCTCGGTGGTGCTGAACAACGCGCTCGGCGGGTTCAACGTCTATGCGGTCGAGCATGCGCTCAAGATGGGCTCGAAGATCGTCTGGATGCCGACGGTCTCGGCGGCCAACCATATCCGCGAGGGCCACAACAAGAAGCTGCTGGTCGCCAAATCCGCGATGCGGCGCCCGACCGCGTTGTCAGTGGTCGACGAGCACGGCGACCTGATCGATGCGGTGAAGCCGATCCTCGACATGGTTGCCGAATATGATGCGGTGATGTCCTGCGGGCACCTGCATATCAGCGAGGTGTGGCCGCTGTTCGAGGAAGCCCGCAAGCGCGGCGTGAAGCGGCTGCTGGTGAACCATCCGAGCTACACCGTCGGCGCGGTGAATAAGGACATCAAGGCGCTGGCCGAGGCCGGAGTGTTCATCGAGCATTCGATCTGCATGTTCGTCGAGACGCGCTTCACCTGCTTCTCGCCCGAGCAACTGAAGGGCTACATCGATGCCGCCGGCATCGATCAGACCTTCTTCGGATCGGACCTCGGGCAGCCAAATTGCCCATCGCCGGCTCAGGGCTTCCGCCTGATGGTGAAGCTGCTGGTCGCGCTCGGTTACAGCGACGAGGACATCCGCAAGATGATCAGCCTCAACGCGATGCGGCTGGCCGGCCTCGGCGCCAATACGACGCCCGCGACGGCACATTGAGATGACAAGCTTCCGCCGGCGTCTGCTCGCACGCGAGCACCTGATCGGCACCTTCGTGAAGACGCCAACGACGCATGCGACCGAGATCCTCGGCGATCTCGGCTTCGATTTCGTGGTGATCGACGAAGAACATGCGCCGTTCGACCGCGCCGCGATCGACACCGCCTTGCTTGCGGCGCGCGCCTCGAACACCGCCGGCCTGGTGCGGGTGGCATCCGCCCTGCCCGCGCATCTTCTCTCGGTGCTCGACTGCGGCGCGACCGGCGTGCTGGTGCCGCATATCGCGACCGCGCAACAGGCGCAGGAGGTCGCAAAGGCGTGCCGCTATCGCAACGGCAAGCGCGGCTATTCCGGCTCGCCGCGCCACGCGCGCTATGGCGCCTCATCGATGTGGCAGACCGTCGATGCCGCCGATGAAGCCACCACCGTGATCGCGCAGATCGAAGACCCGGAAGCCTTGAACGAGATCGACGCCATCGCCGCGGTGGACGGGATCGATGCGCTGTTCATCGGCCGCGGCGACCTCGCGGTGGCGCTCGGCGCGGACTCATCCGACGCACCGCCGGTGCGCGACGCGGTGGAACGCATCGGTGCCGCGGCCCGCAAGGCTGGAAAGCCGATCGCGGTGTTTGTCGGCGGCAAGGCGGAAGCCGCATGGCTGCAGGAACAGGGCGCGACCACCTTCGTGGTGTCGTCGGACCAGGGCTTCATGCGGCGCGCCGCGGCGCAGGCGCTGACCGAGATCGGGTCGCTGCGTGCGAAGACCGAACAAAAGGCCTGAAGGGAGGATTTGAGCGTGAGCAAGATCAGGGCAGCAAGCTGCGGCACGGCTTATGACTCGGCGCCACAGGTCACGGACGCGGGAAGCCGCACCTGGATCACGCGCGGCGCGAATTTCGTGGTGGCGATTTCCGAGGTGAAGGCCGGCGCCGTGCTCGCCCGCGACACCAATCCCGATGAATATGTGGTGCTGCTCTCGGGCACCGGCGCCACCATCCGTGCCGGCAATGACAGCATCGCTGTCGCGGACGAGTCGCTGACCATCGTGCCGCCGGGCGCGAGCAATGTCATCGCAGCGGGCGACGGCCGGATCGTACGGGTGTTTTCGAACCAGGCGACCGACATGGCCGCTGCCGCCGCCAATTCCGCCGTCTATGCCAACGGAGCTCCGGACGTCGCGCCGCTCGCGCCATGGCCCGCGCCGCCGGCCGGCTTCAAGCTGCGCAGCTACAAGCCGTATTCCTACGACAAGCCCGACACCAACATGCGGCTGTTCCGCACCACCAACCTGATGATCAACGTGCTGACCAAACGCAATGCGCCGCGCGACACCACCAAGCTCTCACCGCATTCGCATGACGATTTCGAGCAGGCCTCGCTGCTGCTAGAAGGCACCTACGTGCATCACATGCGCTATCCCTGGACCACCGACAAAGCCGATTGGCGCGAAGACGAGCATCTCGAAGTCGGCAGTCCCTCGGTGGTGGTGATCCCATCCAAGGTGCTGCATACCAGCCGCAACATCGGCGACGAGCGCTCCTGGCTGATCGACATCTTCGCGCCCCCGCGGATGGATTTCTCCAAGAAGCCGGGCCTGGTGCTGAATGCCGACGAATATCCGATGCCGTCGACGAACTAGATAAAGCGCAGGCGCTTCACATGAAAACCGTCGTGGTGAAGCAGCCGGGTGGACCCGAAGTCCTCTCGATCGTCGACATGCCCATTCCGGCCATCGCTACGGGCGACGTTCTGATCCGCGTCGCCGCCGCGGCCGTGAACCGGCCCGACGTGCAGCAGCGTCGCGGCCTCTATCCGCCGCCGCCGGGCACCACCGATATTCTCGGCCTCGATGTCGCAGGTGTGGTCGATAAGGTTGCCGACGGCGTCGCTTGGCCGAGGGTCGGCGATGCCGTCTGCGCGCTGGTCAATGGCGGCGGCTATGCCGAGTATTGCGCGGTGCCGGCGGTGCAATGCATGCCGCTGCCGAAGGGCTTCAGCTTCGTCGAAGCGGCATCGCTGCCGGAATCCTTCTTCACCGTCTGGAACAACGTCATCTGGCTCGGCCGGCTGGCGGAAGGAGAGACGTTGCTGGTGCAAGGCGGCACCAGCGGAGTAGGCATGGCCGCGATGCAGATCGCGCGCGAACTGCGCAACGCGCGGGTCCTCGCGACCGCGGGGACCAACGAGAAATGCGAGATCTGCCGGAGCTTCGGCGCGGAAGCGGCGGTGAATTACAAGACCAGCGACTGGTCCGCCGAGATCCGGCAACTTACCGGCGGGCGCGGCGTCGACGTGATCATCGACGGGCAGGCCGGAGACTATACCGAACGCCAGCTCAACCTGCTGGCGTTTGACGGCCGGCTGGTGCTGCTCGCAAGCCATCTCGGCGCCACGGCGGAAGTGAATGTGCGCAATATCGTACGCCGCCGCCTCACGCTCACCGGCTCGACGCTGCGGCCACGCCCGCCCGAATATAAGGGCCGTATCGCGCGCGAGCTGGTCGAACAGGTCTGGCCGCTGCTCGAGGCCGGGCGGATCAAGACGAATATCCACGCGACCTTTCCATTCGCCGCGGTTGCCGACGCGCATGCGGTGCTGGATGCGAACCAGCAGGTCGGCAAAGTCGTTCTCGTCGTTGCGGAAGACCTTTATAGTTCTGCCCAAGCCTGAAGTCCGCGCACCAGCGAGGCTGAATGCCGTCGTTTCCGCCCGTCCAATCGGTTAAGCGCGCACTCGGATTGCTAGCCGAGCTCAATAAGCAGCGCGTGACCACCGTCGGCGAACTGCATCACCGCACCGGCCTGCCCAAGCCGACCATCGTGCGGCTGCTCGAGACGCTGATGGCGTCGGGCTATGTCGCGAGCGACCACCGGCTGCGCGGCTATCAGGTCACGTCGCAGGTCGCGACGCTGAGCAGCGGCTTCCACGGCGCGCCGATGGTGATCGAGGCCGCGCGGCCCTGGGCGATCGGCCTCACCCGCACGCTGAAATGGCCGGTCGCGATCGCGCTGCTGGAGAAGGACGCAGTGGTGGTGCGCTTCAGCACCATCGCGGACAGCCCGGTATCGCCGTTCCATGCGACGATCAACATGCGGCTCAGCCTGATGTCGCGCGGGTTGGGGCGGGCCTATCTCGCCTATTGCCCGCGCGACGAGCGACAATTGCTGGTGCGCATGCTGGCCTCGTCACAGGACCCCGAGGACCGGCCGAAGGATCTGCCGAAAGTCGTGCAGCAGATGGTGCGCTCGATCCGCAGCAAAGGATACGCCGAGCGCATTGCGCACGCGGAACCGCGGTCGTCCAATACGGTCGCGGTGCCGATCATGAATGACGGCCGCGTGCTGGCGACGGTTGGCCTGACCTATTTCCGGTCGGCGGTGTCGCGGGAAGAATTGCTGGAGCACCTGGTGCCGGCGCTGAAGGAAGCCGGCGCGGGAATCGAGCGCAGCATTCAGGCGTTGCACGTGGCGTGAGCGCGACGCTCTCGATTGTCATCGTCCGCGAAAGCCGAAAGCCGACGATCCAGTACTCACCGAACGGCAATTGTTGGTAGGACGCGTGTTCGTACGCCCGGCCGGCGTTTACTGCGTCGCCCGGTCGAGCCGGGCGACGACAATCGAGAGAGTCGCGTATTATCTCTTGAGGATCTGCTCGCGCACTTCGGTCTTCAAGATCTTCCCCACCGAACTCATCGGCAGCGACGCAAACACGTGGATCGCCTTCGGCGCCTTGACCGAACCAAGCTCCTGCTTGACGAAGGCGATCAGCGCTTGCGCGTCGATCTCGGCATTGTCACGTGGCTCGACCGCCGCATGGACCGCCTCGCCCCAGCGGTCGTCGGGAATGCCGATCACCGCGCATTGCGCCACCGAGGGGTGTTTCGACAGCACCGTCTCGACGTCGCTCGGATAGACGTTGAAGCCGCCGGTGATGATCACTTCGCGCAGCCGGTCGCGCAGGAACAGGTAGCCGCGCTCGTCGAACAGGCCGAGGTCGCCGGTATGCAGCCAGCCGTCGATGATGGTCGCGGCGGTCTGGTCCGGCATGCGCCAATAGCCGTTCATGATCAGGTCGCCGCGCACCACGATCTCGCCGTGTTCTCCGGCCGGCAACAGACGGCCGTCCTTGTCCATGATGGCGACGTCGGTGAACAGGCTGGGCCGCCCGACGGAGGTCATGAGCTCCGGTTGCATCAGCTCCGCCGCGCTCAGGATGCTGATCACCTGCGACGCCTCGGTCTGGCCATAGGTCGCGGCAATGACCGGGCCGAACACCTCCTGCGCCTCCTGGATGCGGTTCGGGCGCATCGCGGCGCCGCCATAGATCAGGTGGCGCAGCGACGGCGTGGGCTCGCCGCTGGCTCGTGCGGCCTCGACCAGCATGGTGACCATGGTCGGCGGGGCGAACAGGGTCGTCACCGCATGCTCGGCGATGGTGTGGATCAACGCGGTGGGCTTGATGTCTTCCGGAAACACGAAGGTGCCGCCGGCGCCGAGGATCGGCAGGATGTAGGTCGATGCGCCATGGGTCAGCGGCGCGGAGACGAGATAGCGATCCCGCGAGGTGAAGCCATAGGCCTGCCGCTGCGTCACGATATTGGTGTTCCAACCGCGATAGGACTGCATCACGCCTTTCGGCGTGCCCGAGGTGCCGCCGGTGAACTTGATCGCCTGGATGCCGTCGAGCGGCAGATAGGTCGGCAAGAACGGCGCGTTGCTGTCGCGCGCATGACGAAACACCGTGCCGGCGTCAGGACCATCGAGCAGATGCACCGGCAGGCCTTTGGCGTCGATGCGCGCAGCCATTGCCTCATCGGCCAGCAGTGCAACCGGCTCGACGAATTCGACGCTGCGCTGCAATTCCGGATCGCCATTGCGCGGATTGAGCGCGACCCAGGTCTTGCCCGCTGCCAGCACGGCGAGAATCGCAATCAGGTGCTCGACGGAATTCCTGCAACCGACACAGATCCGCGCCTGCGGCGTTGGATATTGCGCATTGAGATAGGCAGCGACGCGCTGCACCTCCGCGGCCAACTCAGCGAAAGTCAGGCGCCGGTCCGGCGTGATCACCGCGAGTTCGTTCGGTGTGCGCCGCGCTGCGCGAAAGAAGAACTCGATCGGCTGCATCAGGCGCGGCCCAGGATGGTGACCACCGTCGCGGCTTCCTCGATGCCGAAGAACCCGCCGCCATTTTCCGCCGCCGCAAACCGCGCGCCTTCGACTTGGCGCGGGCCGGCTTCGCCGCGCAGTTGCATTACTAGTTCATGAATTTGAATGGCACCGGTGGCACCGATCGGATGGCCCTTCGACACCAGCCCGCCCGACGTGTTCACCGGCACGCGGCCGCCGAGTCGCGTATCGCCGCGCTCGGCCATGACGCCGCCCTCGCCCGGCGCGCAGAGCCCGAGATTCTCGCTCTGCACGATCTCGGCAAAGGCGGAGGCGTCATGCACCTCGGCAACGCCGATATCCTTCGGGCCGATGCCGGCCTGTTCATAAGCGCGATTGGCGGCGACGCGCCCGATATGGCGGCTCAAGTCGTCATGCGCGCGGTTCGATCCGCTGACCAAGGCGCTGCCCAGCACTTCGACCGCACGGCCGCGGCCGAAGCGTTTCAGCCCGTCTTCGGAGCAGACCACCAACGCCGCCGCGCCGTCGCTGATCGGCGCGCACATCGAGCGGGTCAAAGGCCAGGCCACCAGCTTGTCGTTGAGAACCTGATCCACGCTCATGTCGTGCTGGTACTGGGCCAGCGGATTCAGCGAGCCGTGGAAATGACTCTTCGACGCCGCGGCGGCGAGCTGGCGCGCTGTGGTGCCGTAAAGCCGCATATGCTGCCGCGCCAGCGAGGCATAGATGTCCATGAATACGCTGTGCTGCCCGGTATCGGCACTCGCCTCCGGCGGCAACGGAAGGCCTTCGCCGAGCCCGAGCAAAGTCGCCTTGCTACGCTCCATGTCGTGGACGTCCCAGCCGCCCATGAAGGCCTTGAACATCAGGTCTTTCAATTCCGGATAGAACATCTTCTCCGCGCCGACCACGAGCGCGGTGTCGCAAAGCCCGGCCTTGATCTGGGCGAAGGCCTGGTTCAGCCCGGTCGAACTCGAGCAACAGGCATTCTCGACATTCACGATCGGGATCGCCTCGAAGCCCATGGCGCGCAGCGCGCATTGGCCGCGGATCGTGTTCTGGTTCTCCATGATCCCCTGGCGGGTGTTGGAGAACCACGCCGCACCGATATCGGCCATCGACGCGCCGGCATCGGCCAGCGCGAGATCGACCGCCTCGCGTGTCAGGTCCTTCACCGACTTGTCCGGCGCGCGCCCCAGCGCAGTCGAGCCGATGCCGACGACAAAGACCTTCATCACACGTGGCCCCAGGCGCGCCGGCCGACTTCGACCATGCGCTCGATCTTGAGCGTCTGGATATCGACCGTGACCTTGTTCGGCAGCACCGCGAATTTCGACATCGCGGCGCTGGAGAACCCGCATTGCGGACAGAGGCCGAGCCGGTCCATCGGCGCGTATTTGGCGGCGGCGTCGATCCGGCGCATCAGGTCGTCGCTGGATTCGAGCACCGGGTTCTTGGTGCTGACGATGCCGAGATAGGCGCGCTTGCCGGCCGGCACGTGACGCAACGGCCCGAAATCGCCGGCACGGGGCGAATCATACTCCAACAGGAACGCATCGACATTGCAGTTCGCGAACAGCGCCTCCTCGATCCGCCCATAGCCGCCGTCGCCCATCCAGAGGCCCTCCATGTTGCCGCGGCAAAGATGCATCCCGATGGTCAGATCGTCGGGACGACCGGCAATCGCCCGGTTTAGGACATCGACATAAAGCGCGATCAGCTTGTCCGGATCGTCGCCCTCGTCGCGCGAGAGCTTTCGGATGCTTTCGTCGCACAGCAAAGCAAGCGGCACTTCGTCGAGCTGAAGATAGCGGCAGCCCGCAGCATAGACATCGCGCATCTCCTGCTGGAACACCGCGATCATGTCGTCCCAATATTGCTCGACCTCAGGATAGACCTTGCGGTCGACCGCATCCTTGAACTGGCCGAAATGCATGTGTGACGGCGACGGCATCGTCACCTTGGCGCGATTCTTCGCCACCGATTTGATGAATTTGAAATCGTCGGTCACGATCGGCTGCTTGCGGCGCACCTTGCGCGAGGCCACCGGCGCGGGCGACGGCGTCGAGAAACCCTCCTCGTTGCGAAAGGTCAGCTTGGAGGCCCGAAACTCGAAACCATCGACGGCGTTGAGAAAGCCGCGCGACCAACCGCCGCGACGGAATTCGCCATCGGTCACGATCGGCAGGCCGAGATTTTCCTGCAGCGCGATGGCGTCGCGGATGGCGTCGTCCTGCACCTTGCGCAGCGCCTCGAAGTCGAGATCGCCCGCCTCCCATGCTTTCCACGCCCGGATCAATTCGGGCGGCCGCTTCAGGCTGCCGACATGATCGACCGCATTGGTAGGAACACGCGAAACGGCCATCATCATCTCCGGTCAGGTATAGGCGGCCGCGGCTGCGGCCAGGAATTGGGGTGTGCTCACACGCATCGGAAGGCGCGCGAGGATTGCCTCTAACTCGTCAATGGTCGAGGCCACACCGAGGATATAGCGGTCGGGCCGGATCACGATAGCGCTCGCATTCAGGCGCGTCAGGTAATCTTTGGCCTCGCCATCGGCGGGCACCAGCACCTGCTTGGATTCATCGAGCGTCTGGCGCGTGGCGGGCGGCAGCGTCTCGATGAAGCGTGGCAGCGCCAGCACGCAGGAGCGATAGCCGACCCGATCGTCGAGGCGGGCGCCGTCGGCCAATCGCGGCTGCATCGCCCGTGTTCCGGCCGGCGGAGCCGCGTCGCCATGCAGGCCCGGGCCAAGCCGCGGCGTCAGCGGCTTGAGCATCGTCGGGTTTGCGAGCAATTCCTTGTCGCGTTGGCGAGCCTTTTCCGGATCGGTGGCCTGGATCACGCCGCCGAGCGCGACGGCAAGCTCGATGAAGGCGCGCACATGCTCCATACGCTCGGTCTCGTAACTGTCCAGCAGATGCTCGGGCGCATCGCCGGCAATCACATCGCGCAGCTTCCAGGCCAGGTTCGCGACGTCGCGCAAGCCGGCGCCCATGCCCTGGCCGAGGAAGGGCGGCGTCTGGTGCGCGGCATCGCCGGCCAGCAGCAGCCGGTCGCGGCGCCACTGGGTCGCGATCGCCGAGTGGAACGTGTAGACCACCGCGCGCTCGATCTGCGATTTGTCCGGATCGATATTCCACGGCTTCAGCAGCTCATAGATGGATTCCGGCCGCGTGATCGTCGCCGGGTCGTCATGCGGCATCAGCATGAATTCCCAGCGATGGCGCTTGCCCGGCATCGGAATGAAGGTCGTCGGCCGCGCCGGAATGCAATATTGGATCGCATCGACGATCGCACCGGTCTCGTCGGTGGCGTCCGGCACGCCAGCGGGCGGCGTGTCGAGGATCATGTCGAGCACGATCCAGCGCTCATGCGAACGCAGGTCCTGCAACGCGGCGCCCATGAAGCGCCGCACCGTGGAGCGTGCGCCGTCGCAGCCGACGACGTACCGCGCGGTCACCGCGCCGAGCGCGCCATTGGCGAGATTCTCGTAGCGTACCCGGACGTGATCGTCGTCCTCGTCAAGCGCGAACACGTCCGAGCGCAGCCGCACGTCGACGGCGGGGAAACGTGCGACGCCGGCGCGCAGCACGCCCTCGAATTCCGGCTGATAAAAACGGTAGGCGTTATTCCAGCCTTCGGGGCCGATGCCGCCGCGCTCCAGCAGCACCAGCAGCTGACCTTCGGAATTGATATGGCGGATGTTGCGGCTGACATTCAGCTTCGGCCGCAGCGCATCGGCAAGACCCATCGCCTGGAACAGGCGCATGCCCTCGCCATCGAGCGCGGTCGCGCGCGGCAAGTGATATACGGAATTCTCGCGTTCGAAGACGACCACCTTGAGCCCACCCAGGCCGAGCAGATTCGCCAGGATTGCGCCCACCGGCCCGTAGCCGATGATCGCGACGTCGAAGTCGGGCGTGGCCATGGATGGGTGCGTGCTTACGGTGCCTTCACGCCGATCTTCCTGGCGACTTCGGCCCGAAACTCCGCGATCGGCTTGAATCCTGGCGCAGTGCGGCAGAACGCATCGGACTTGGCGCGGATCTGATCGGCCGGCAGCGAGAGGTCGAGGTCCTCAAGACACGGCTGCGAAATATACCATTCGGTGTCGCAGAACACCTCGATGCGATTGCCCTCCGGGTCGCGGAAGTAGAGCGACCAGGCATTGCCGTGATCCATCGGACGCAGGTCGCTGGCGCCGGGCTCATCCTTGACGCGCCGCCACACCGTCTGCAGGTCTTCGACCGAGGCGACCTTGAACGACATCTGATTGATGTGATTGAACGCGAGGTCCTTCGGGCGGCCGGCGACCAGGATCACCTGATGATGGTCGCGCGGGTCCCAACTGGTGAACACGATATCCGCGCCGCGGACCTGGCCGCGATCGGTCACCGTGAAGCCGAGCACGCGGGTGTAGAAATCTTCCATCTTCGCCACGTCGTGCACATAGATTCCGATATGGCTCATGCTGAGCTGGACGCGCGGCTCGGTCTGAGCCTGCTGTGCGGCGGCTTGCGACATGGCGATTTCCTCTTCCCGCATGCTTTCCTCCTAACGCTAACCAGCGCTCCCGCAGCCGCCCAGCGCGCTTGACTCGATGTCCGCAGAGTGGACAATCCAGAGCGGCACCAATGCCAACGCAACCGCCGTCATGCCCGCGCTTGTCGCGGGCATCCACGTCTTCCTTACATGACGAAGGTAGACGTGGATTGCCGGGACAAGCCCGGCCATGACGGAGTGCTTTAGGGACCATAACGATGGCCCATGGGGACGGAAACGATAGTAGCGGGGCGCGCGGCGTGCGGGCGCTGGAGCGCGGCCTTGCCGTGCTCGCGGCCATGAACCGGCACAAGGTGGCCTCGGTCGTCGAGCTAGCGCAGGAGACACGCCTCCCCCGCCCTACGGTGTATCGGCTGCTGGAAACGCTGAGCCGCGCCGGCTTCGTGACCCGCAGCGGCTCGGTCGACCGGTTCTGCCTAGCCCGGCAGGTGCGAACGCTGAGCGACGGCTTTGTCGACGACGAATGGATCACCGATATCGCCAAGCCCCTGATGACGGAGTTCACCCGGACCCTGGTCTGGCCGCTGGCGCTGATGACGCTGGAGGAAGGGCGAATGCTGATCCGCGAGACCACCCATCCGGCGAGCTCGCTCTCGATCGATTACGGCATGGTCGGACGCCGGTTGCCGATGCTGCGCACCGCTGCCGGCCGGGCCTATCTCGCCTTCGCCCCGGATAACGAACGCCAGACCATCATCGACATGCTGGCCCATTCGGATTCGACCGAGGACAAATTCGATACCGGACGGCTGACCGCGCTGCTGGCCGCGATCCGCGCGCAGGGCTATGCGCTGCAGGATCGCGAAATCAATCCGAAGGCCTCGGGCATCTCGGTGCCGATCGTCGGAGATCGCGTGCTCGGCTGCGTGTCGATGATCTGGATCGCCTCGGCGCTGACGACGGAAGAAGCCAAGCAGCGCTTCCTCGGGCCGTTGATTGGATTGGCGTCGACGATCGCTGACCGTGTCGGCAGCGGCCGGAACGGTGTCGAGGCCAAAGCCGCCACAGTCACGCCGGCAGCACCCTCGGCAGCCAGAGCGAAATCGCTGGAAAAAGCGTGAGCAGCGCGAGCAGCACCAGATCGGCAAAAATGAACGGCGTCACGCCGCGATAGATGGTACGGATCGCGATCTGCGGCGCCAGCCCATGCAGGATGAACACGATGATCCCAATCGGCGGGATGATCATGCCGAGTTCGATGATGACGACGTTAATGATGCCCCACCACAGCGAGACCATGTCCTGCGACACGCCGGGCATCAGCGCCAGAGCGAGCTTCTGAATCACCGGCAGCACCAGCGGCAGCGTGATCAGCATCGCCGAGATTTCGTCGAACACCGCGCCGAGGATGAGATAGGCGAGCAGCAGCCCGGCGACGATGGCGAGCGGCGGCCAGTTCAACTGGGCGATCCAGCCGACAAACGCCTCCGGCACGCGCCCGAGATTGAGGAAATACGTGAAGATCAGCGAGCCCATGATCATCACATAGATCATGCCGGTCGCGGACGCGGATTCACGCAGGCCCTGCCACAGCGTGGTCCAGTTGAGCCGGCCGCGCGCCAGCGCAAACAGCAGCGACAGCACCGCCGCGACCGACGCCGCCTCGGTCACGGTGAAGATGCCGCTGTAAAGGCCACCGAACACCGCGATCACCAGGAACAGCAGTGGCGCAGCGGCCCTGAGCGCCGCCCAGCGCTCCTCCCAGGGAATACGCGGGCCGAGCGGTGCTGCCGCCGGATTGAGGCGCACCATGATGGCGATCGCGATCAGGTTCACGGCGATCGCCAGAATGGCCGGCACGATCGCGGCCCGGAACAGATCGAGGATGAAGGCCTTCGACACGATGCAATAGAGGATCATGACGATCGACGGCGGGATCAGCGACTTGAGCGTGCCGCCGGCCGCGATCGTGCCGGTCGAGAAGGCCGGCGAATAGCCGCGCTTGAGCATCTCCGGCAACGCGGCCTTGGCGAAAGTTGCCGCGGTGGCTGTCGACGACCCACAGACGACGCCGAAGGCGGCGCTGCCGCCGATGGTCGCATAGGCGAGGCCGCCACGCCGATGTCCGAGGAAGGCCGCCGCCAGATTGTAGATATCGGTCGAGAAACCGGCCACGCTGGCGAAGGTTCCCATCAGCAGGAACAGTGGCACGGTCGCGAGTTCGGCGCTGGAGAGCACGCCGGACGGCTCATTGACCAGCAGCGTGACCGCGGGACCCCATCCCCCCTGCAACGCGAATCCCACGACGCCGACGATGATCATCGCGAAGCCGATCGGAATCTGGATCAGCATCAGCGCGAACAGCGCGAGAATGCCAAGCCCGCCGATTTCCAGAGGACTCATCGGGGTTGGTGTTCCGACCGTCGCGGCGTGGGGTTGACCAGGTTGGCGATGTCGAGCGCGACCACGACCAGTTGCACCAGCACCGCAACCCAGAGAATGACGTCGGCCGCGTACCAGAACGGGGCCGCGGGAATTTTCAGCACATAAGTCCGTTCTCCGGAGATCGCGAGGCCGCCAGCATAGACCCAGAATTGCCACGCCATCAGAGCGAGCACGATGGTCACCGCAATGTCGGCGAGGAGATCGAGCAGCCGGCCGAGGCCCGGGTGCAACGACGACATCAGGCGGAAGGTGATGTGGCTGCGTTCCATCAGCGCGATCGGCATGCAGCAGCTCACCGCAATGGCGATCGCCAAGGCGCCGACGTCGACCACGCCGGCAATCGGCTGATTGATCAGCCAACGCAGCAGGCCATTCGCCAGCGTGATGAACGCTAGGATCATTAGCGCGACGAGACCGACAATCGAAAGCGCGCGCGTGCAGATCACCGCGACGCCCTCAAGCCGGCTCAGCAAAGACGGCGGCGCTGCCGCGGGCATCGGCGGAAAATCCACTCTCGCGCGTGTTTCAGCGGTCGGGCAGCGCCGGTCGAGACGGCGCTGCCCGATTCGCGGTTACTTGCTGGTGCGGCTGGAACCCAGTTCCTGCCGCATCGAGGTGAGCAGGGTCTTGTTGCGCGCGTCGGCGGCTTCCCAGGTCGAGAGAACCGGCGCCAGCGTCTTGTCCCATGCCGCCATCTGGTCCTTGTCCTGCTCGACCACCAGGCGCTTGGAGTCCTTCTTCCATTCGGCGATCAACTCGCTGTTGCGGTCTTCGGACATCTTGCCGAAGGCGCGCGACAATGCTTCGCCCTTATGCTTCTCGATCGCGGCCTTGGCCTGCGCCGGCAGGCTGTCGAACTTCGCCTTGTTCATGAAGATGCCGAGCGTGACCGTGCCGATCTTGCCGAGATAATGATAATTGGTGACCTTCGACACGCCGAAATCATAGACCGCAATCGGGTGCCCGGTGGTGCCGTCGATGACACCGCGCGAGATCGCTTCCGGCAATTGCGGGAACGGCATGCCTTCCGGCACCGCACCCAGCGCCTTGATCGATTCCGTCGAGATGGTGCCGACGGCGCGGATCTTCTTGCCCTTGAGGTCTTCGGCTTTGCGCACCGCGTAATTGGTGTGGAAGGTATAGGGCGACGAGGTGAAAAGCCCGATCATGTAGAACTGGTCGTAACCGCGCAGCTGGCCCTTTTGCAGCATCTTCCAGGCGGCAACCGAGCCTTCGACCGAATCCTGAATGACGTTCGGCAGCTCGAACACGTCATCGTCGAGATAGACACCGGGGGTATAAGACGGGATCACCCAGGCGATATCGGCGACGCCGTCCTGCAGCATCTTGGTCTGAAGCGCAGGATTGCGACCGAGCGCGCCATTCGCGAAGGTCTGAATGTCGAGCGTGCCGCCGGAGTCCTTGTTGACCCGTTCCGCCCACGGCTTCATCACGATCTGATGGGTCATCTCGTTGTCGGGCGTGAACACCGCGAACTTGAGTTTCTCCTGGGCGCTGGCGCCGGAGCCGATGGAAACCGCAGCGAGTGCAGTCGCCGCAAATAGCATCCTGTTCATCGTCTTCTCCTCCCCGTTTGTTACTTCATGCGTGAGCGCGTTCGCGCTCCCACGTCACCGGAAACACGCCATCGAGCACGAGCGGATCGCCGGCCTTGAGCTTGGTCTCGGGTTCGCCCTCGCAGCGCATCACATTGGCGCGCGGATCCCAGCGCGCATCGCGCCCGGCGTAGCGGATCGAGATCGCCGCGCGCCGGTTCGGCGACGGGTTGGAGCCGGCGCCATGCACCGTCAGCGGATGATGGCAGATGACATCGCCGGGCTCGCAGTCCCATGAGATGAACTTGTATTTCGGATCGCCCTTGAGCTGCGAGAAATCAGGGCATGGCTCGAAGCTGCTGGCGCTGAAATGGCCGTCCTTATCGGGCGTGACCGCCTGATAGAACTTGCCCCACTTGTGCGAGCCCGCGACATATTCGACGCCGCTGCCGGCGACATTCACCGGCGTCAGCGCGACCCAGCATGAGATGATGTCGTTGCCGAGCGCCGGCCAATACGGCAGGTCGTGATGCCACTGCGTGACTTCGCGCGTGCCCGGCTCCTTGATGAAGGCCTGGTCGTAGAACAGCGACACGCGGTCCTGCTCCATCAGCGTCGCGGCGAGTTCCGGCAGCGGCGACGTCAGCGCGAACTCGCGAAAGTCCGCGTCCCAGCGCCACATGAAGACATTCATATGGAAACGGCCGGGATCCCCGGCCTTGGTGGCCTCGCGGGCGCGATTGCCGGGGTTGACCAGCAGCCGCTCGACCGCGGCGTTCATGCGCGCGCACCATTCGCGATCGAACACGTTACGGATGCAGATTGCGCCGTCTTCCCGGAAGCGCGCGACGTCATCCTTGGAAACCGGCTGCAGCGGGTGCCTGTTCATGACGTCTCCTCTCGTCGCGGATTCATCTTCGGAATCCTGCCCGTCAAGCTGAGCCCGGCCCCGGGCTCGACGCAATATTTGCCCCTGCTTTGTCCACTGTGCGGACACCGACGACTTAAGCCCTGCTCATCCGGCCCAAGGCCAAGCATACTGCGCGAAAAGAGCCGTGATACTGCCGGCATCGCGCGGGAAGGATCGCCATGACGCGAATCATCGCATTTCTGGTCGCTGCCCTCGCATCGACCACGCCCGCGCTTGCCCAATGGCCGGAACGGCCGGTGAAGGTCATCGTTCCCTATGGGGCGGGCGGAGCGTCCGACACGATGGCCCGCACCTTCGCGGAGGTCTTGAGCACCGCCTTCGGCAAGCAATTCGTGATCGAGAACCGGCCGGGTGGCGGCAGTGTGACCGGCTCGCGCGAGGCGGCGCGGTCTGCTCCTGACGGCTACACCCTTGCGCTCACTGGGATGTCGACCCACGTGCTGGCGCCGGCGATGAACAAGAATGCCGGCTTCGACCCGGTGCGCGACTTCACCCACATCGCCTATTTCGGCGGTGCGCCCAACCTGTTCGTGGTGCATCCGAGCTTCGGGTCAACCAACTTCAGGGACTTCATGCGGCGGGCAAAGGCCGGCGAGCAGATCGACTATGTATCGCCCGGCGTCGGCAGCGTCGGCAATCTGGTGGCGGAATATCTCGCCGCCAAGGAACAGCTGAAGCTGCAGCATATTCCCTACAAGGGCGGCGCCGAAGCGCTGCTCGACCTGGTCGCCGGCCACGTCAAAGTCGGAATGATGAGCATTTCGACCGCGCGCGAGCAGGTTCGCGCCGGCAAGCTGGTCGCAATCGGCATCTCGTCACCGCAACGGCTGGCCGACATGCCGGAGGTCCCGACGCTCGCCGAACTCGGCTATCCCGATCTCACCGCGACGACGTGGTGGGCCTTGTCGGCGCCGGCGGGATTGCCGCCCGCGATCGTCGCCGCCGTGAACCGCGCGATCAATGCCGGTCTTTCCTCGCCCGCGGTGCAGAAGCAGCTCGCCCAGGACGGCGCCGAGGCGCGCGCGATGTCGCCTGCGGAGCTGAGCGAGTTCATGCGCGCGGAGGTCGAGAAATGGGCGCCGATCGCCGGCCGCGTCGGCGGCGGGTGATCCGGCATGGAAGAGCGCGCCAATCGTATCTTGACCACTCATGTCGGCAGCCTGATCCGGCCTCCCGACCTGATCGCGCTCTATCAGCAAATGGAGAAGGCGCTGGACGGCGGCGCGCCGCTCGACAACGCGCGCTATCAGCAATGTTTGGCGTCATCAGTCGCCGATGTTGTGCGGCAGCAGGCCGACGTCGGTGTTGATCTCGTCAGCGACGGCGAATTCGGCAAATCGTGGACCTGGGCGAATTACGCAGTCGACCGCTTGTCCGGCCTGGAGCATCTGGAACTCAAGCCCGGCGAAAAATTCCGCTCGCCGATCCATGGCAAGGACCGGAGCGACTTCGCGGAGTTCTATGCGGACTACGACCCGACCCGGGTGTTCTTCGGCCGCGAACGCTCCTTCGCGCGCCGCTGGGTGGTGACCGGGCCGCTGCGCTATAACGGCCACGCGGCGCTGAACCGCGACCTCACAAATTTCAGGAACGCGCTGAAAGCGGTGAACGTGACCGGCGGCTTTCTCACCGCGGTCGCGCCGGGAAGCATGCTGCCGGAGCGCGAGGACCAGTTCTATCGCACCGAGGAAGAAGGCCTGTTCGCGGCCGCCGATGCGCTGCGCGAGGAATATCGCGCGATCGTCGATGCCGGATTCATCCTCCAGGTCGACGATGCCTATCTCGCGAGCTGGTACGACATGATGCAGCCGCGCGGATCGATGGACGATTATCGCAAATGGGCGGCGGTGCGAGTCGAGGCGCTCAATCACGCGCTCAAGGGCATTCCGGAAGAACGCACCCGGTTTCACATGTGCTGGGGAAGCTGGAACGGCCCGCACACCACCGACGTGCCGTTGCGTTCGATTGTCGATCTCCTGCTGCGGGTGAAGACCGGCGGCTATGTGCTCGAAATGGCCAATGCGCGACATCAGCACGAATGGCGCGTCTGGGAAGACGTCAAGCTGCCGGAGGGCCGCGTGCTGGTGCCCGGAGTCATCAGTCACCAGACCAATGTGGTCGAGCATCCGGAGCTGGTCGCGGAACGCATCGTCCGGCTTGCGAAGCTGGTCGGGCGTGAGAACGTGATCGCAGGCAGCGATTGCGGCTTCTCACCCGGCCCGTTCCTGAAACGATTTCATCCGTCGATCATGTGGGCGAAGCTCGGCGCGCTTGCCGAGGGTGCGCGTCTGGCAAGCCGCGAGCTTTGGCAGACGTCGCCGTCCCAGCGCCCGACACCCCACGCGATGCAGCATTGACCGCCCGGGATACGCAATGACCGACACGCTCTCGATCGATGACACGCAGGACAGCTTTGGGCTGTTTACCGCCGCGGCGGTTCATGACCCCTATCCGTTTTACCAGAGGGCGCGCGAGACCGAACCGATCCATTGGTCCGAGCGAGCGCAGGCCTGGTACTTCACGCGCTACCGCGATGTCTTCGTGTTGCAGACCCGCCCCGACCTGAGCGTCGATCGCGTCGAGACGCTCTATTCCTATCTGCCGACCACCGACACCGATCGCTTCAGCAACATCATCGAGCATTATACCCGCTGGCTCCTCTATCGCGACGGCGCCTATCACGACCGGCTCAAGGCGCTGTTCATGAAGGCGATGACGCCGCGCGCGATCGAGGCGATGCGGCCGAAGATCCAGATGCGCGTCGAGACCCTGCTCGACAGCCTCGAGGGGCAGGACCAGTTCGACGCCTATCTCGATTTCGCGGCGCGCATCCCGGTGCAGGTAATGATCGACCTGCTCGGCCTGCCGATGTCCGATGAGGCGATGCTGCGCCACTGGAGCGACCGCTGCTCGAATTTTCTGTTTCAGCCGGTCAATCCCGATCGCGAGAAGCTGGCCGACGAGCAGCGCCAGATCCTCGATGCGCAGCAGGATTATTTCATCCCAATCATCCGCGAGCGGCGCGCACGGCCGCGCGCCGACATGATCAGCGCCATGGTCCAGGCCGACGTCGATGGCGAGAAACTGACCGATATGGAGGTGCTGGCGACCTGCAATATGATGGCGACCGCGGGCGGCGGGACGTCACGCAGCGCGATCGCGATGGCGTTGTGGCGGTTGCAGCAATTTCCTGACCAGCTTGCCAAGCTGAAAGCCAATCCCAAGCTGATCAATCTCGCGGCGGAGGAATTCCTGCGCTATGAGGCCCCGACACAGCGCAGCATCCGCACCGCCTGCGAGAGTTTCGATTATGAGGGCCACCACATCGAGGAAGGGCAGATCCTGCATCTGATGCTGGGATCGGCCAATCGCGATCCGGAACAATTCCCCGATCCGGACCGGCTCGACCTCGCGCGCAATCCGAACCGCCACGTCACGCTCGGCCACGGCGTGCATTATTGCCTGGGCGCGAGCCTCGCGCGCATGGAGTTGCGGGTGGCACTGGACGGATTCATCCGGCGCTTCCCGGATTACCGGCTGGTCTCGGACGAGATCGTGTTCATGGATCGCACAGCCAGCCGGCGTCCGACCAGCCTTCCGGTGTTTGCACGGTGAGACACTCGTGAGCGCCAGGCGCGTCCGGATCGAGCAATTTGACCAGGATATCCTGGTCGAAGACGGAGACACGATCCTCTCGTCCGCGCTCGCCGCTGGTATCGACTATCCGTTTCTGTGCCAGCAGGGCCAATGCGGCTCGTGCAAATCCTACCTGATCAGCGGCAGCGTCGACCTCGGCAGCTTCTACAATCCGATGGTGCTGACCGAGCACGAGCGCTCGCGCGGGCTGATCCTGGCGTGCCAGGCACAGCCGCTCGAAGACTGCGTCGTCTCGGTCGCGGAACTCGACGGCGAAGTCAGCCATGTGGTCCGCGAGATCACCTGCAGCGTGGTTGCGGTCGCGCATCCCGCGTCGGACATCACCGTGATCCAGTTACGCAACGACTCGGGACAGCCCTTCATCTTCAGCGCAGGGCAATACGCGCATCTCACATTTCCCGGCCTGCCGGCTCGCGAATACTCGATGGCGAACCGGCCTGACGTCGACCTGCTCGAATTCCATATCCGGCATCTGCCCGGCGGACGCGTCAGCAGCTACGCCGCAACCGAACTCGCCGCCGGCACAGCGGTGACCCTGCGCGGGCCGTTCGGCACCGCCTATCTGCGCGAAGAGCATCTCGGCCCGATCCTGCTCGGCGCCGCCGGCTCCGGCCTGGCGCCGATCCAGTCGATTGCGGAAACCGCGTTGGCCAACGGACTGAAGCAGCGGCTGCATCTGTATTTCGGCGTGCGCGACCGACCCAACCTCTATCAGCAGGAACGACTTGCCGAACTGGCGCGGCGCTATTCCAACCTGAGTATCACCGTCGCGCTCTCGGAGCCTTCGGGCGCGCACGATCTTCGCGTCGGCCATCTGAGCAGCGTCATCGCTGCCGATTTCGACGACCTGACCGATTATCACGTCTATCTGGCCGGGCCGCCGGCCTTCTGCGAGGCGGCACAAGGCGTGGTCCTGGAACGGGGGGTGACGCCAGCCTCCTGCTTCATGGACCCGTTCGTCACCAACAAATAATACATGGGAGGACACGATGAGGTTCATTCGTAACGGCATTGCCGCCGTGCTGTGCCTGCTGTTCCTGCATGCGTTCACCGTTGACGCAAAAGCGCAGACCTATCCGGCCCGCACCATTCGGCTGGTCGTGCCGCTCGGCCCCGGCGGACCGACCGACATCCTGGCGCGGATCATCGCCAAGGAACTGGAAACCGCCTGGGGTCAGACCGTCATCGTCGAGAACCGGCCCGGCGCGACCGGCAATACCGGTGTTGGCTTTGTCGCGACCACCGAGCCCGACGGATACACGCTGGTGCTGACGGCGTTCGGCGCGCTGACCATCAACGTCACGCTCTACGGCAACCTGACCTACGATCCGACCAAGGATCTCACGCCGATCACACTGGTCGCCCAGATCCCGCAGCTCATCGCGGTGCCGAAGGACAGCCCGGTGAAGAACGTGAAGGAGCTGGTGGAGTTCATCCGCAGCAAGCCGGAGGGCGTGAATTACGGCTCGCCCGGCGCGGGCACCTTGAACCATCTGTCGAGCGAACGCTTCAAGCTGCTCAACAATCTGAAGATGACCCACGTCCCCTATCGTGGCGACCCGCAGGCGATCGAAGGCCTGCTGCGCGGCGACATCCAGATGCTGTTCGGCAACATGTCGTCGACCATGCCGGTCTATCAGGGCGGCCAGGTGAAGGGACTTGCCGTCACCGGCGCAGCCCGCTGGCCGGCGGTCTCCGAACTGCCGACCATGACCGAAGCCGGCATTCCGGGCTTCGAAGGCATGGCGTGGTTCGCGGTGATGGGTCCGGCCGGCATTCCGCGCGACGTGCAGACCAGGCTGAACGGCGAGATCCGCCGCATCCTGGCCAATCCGGAGATCGCGAACCGCATCACCGGGCTTGGGATGCAGGTCAGCACCAGCACACCGGAGGATCTCGGCGCGCGGATCAAGAATGAGATTTCGTTCTATGGCGAGGTGGTGAAATCCAGCGGCGCGAAAGTTCAGCAGTAAGGGGCGTGCTTCTTCACCCTCCCCTACAGGGGACCTGCAGGGGGGGGTAAGAGGCCAGCATCGACTCCCCATCGATGTCGGTGTCATGATCGGCCCAACAAACAGGGAGGACAACGATCATGCGGACCCACTGCGCGCTTTCGCTGCTCATCGTCGCGGTCGGATGGAGCATTCCGGCCGTTGCGCAGGAGGATTATCCAAATCGGCCGATCCATATGATCGTCGGCTTTGCGGCCGGCAGCGGCGCCGACATCCTGGCGCGGCCGATTGCGATGCAGTTGGAGAAGCTGTCCGGCAAGGCCTTTGTGGTCGACAACAAGCCGGGCAACAACGGCAACCTGTCGCTGACGCTCGCGGCCAACGCCAAGCCGGACGGCTACACTCTATTATATGGCTCGGGCTCAACCATCGGCGCGGCGCCGCATATGGTGAAGGACTTCCCGGTCAATGTCGAAAGGGACATCGTGCCGATCCGCACGACGTCGATCGGAACCTTCGTGATGACGGTGCCGCCGAGTTCGCCGGCCAAGACGGTGAGCGAACTCACCGCGCTCCTGAAATCCCGTCCGCAGAACAAATTCGGCTATGCGACCAATATCTCGCAGGTTGCGGCGCATCTCTATCTGACACGGGTGGGAGCTGAGGCCGCGCCGGTCGCCTACCGGACCGGACCGGAAGCGATTCCGGATATCACCAGCGGCGTGCTCGATTTCTTCATCCTCGACAGCACCTTCGGCCTAAGCCAGATGAAAGCCGGAAAAGTCCGCGGCATTGCCGTGACCTCCGCGCGCCGGAGTTCGATCTTTCCGGACCTGCCGACGATGCAGGAAGCCGGTATTCCGAACTTCGACTTCAGCCCGTGGTTCGCGATCTTCGTGCCGCGCGGCACGCCGCAGCCGGTGATCGCAAAGATCGACGCCTGGATGAAGGACGTCATGGCATCCGAAGTGACCTCGAAGCACTTCGCGACTTACGGCGCGGCGCTGCTGCATGAGGGCGCGGACGAGATCCGCGCGCGCATCCAGAAAGACCTCGCCTTGTGGGCGGAAGCGGTCAAGGCCGCGCAGATCACGCCCCAATAGCCATTCGGGATCGATGCGGCCGCGCTGCACATGGCGGTGATGCAATCAACCGCCTTGAATAGCGGGATGTTTCCCGCGTTACTGCCGCCAGCGCGCGGCGCAACGGCCCTCACATCGGAGCAACCCATGTCCACCAGGCAATACATCACCTACGAACTCGATGGTCCCCTCGCGTTGATCGGCATCGATCGCCCCGACAAGCGTAACGCGATCAGCGCCATGGTGATGACGCAGCTGCGTGCCGCGGTGGTCCGCGCCGGCGAAGAGGCCGATGTCGGCATCATCTTCGGGCATGGCGATCATTTCTCCGCCGGACTCGATCTGGCTGAGACCGCCCGGAACATGGCCGCCGGCGATCCGCAGCCGAAGAAGCGCTATCGCCGGCCCTCGCACGAGACGCTCGACATCGTGGCCCGCGGTCCGATTCCGTTCGTCGTGGCGTTGAAGGGAGCGGTGGTCGGCCTCGGCCTGGAGATGGCGTCGGCGGCGCATATCCGCGTTGCGGACGAGACCTCCTATTTCGGCCTGCCGGAAGGGCAGCGCGGCATTTTCGTCGGAGGTGGCGGCTCGGTCCGCATCCAGCGCATCATCGGCTATTCGCGCATGTGCGACATGATGTTGACCGGCCGCATCATGCCCGCGGTGGACGCAGAACGCATCGGGCTCGCTCAATACCTCGTGCCGACCGGACAAGCGCTTGAGAAGGCCAAGGAGATCGCGCTGAAAATCTCCAAGAATGCGCCGATGTCGAATTGGGCGATCACCAACGTGCTGCCGCGGATGGGCGACATCGATCACAACGATGCCCTGTTCGTGGAAGAACTCGCGTCCGCCGTTGTGCGCAGTCCCGCGTCACTGGAGCGGTTGAATGCGTTTGTCGAGAAGCGCGCAGCGCCGCTGGCAGTGCCGGGACGGCCAGCGTGATCATGCAGGTATCTTCAAACGATCTTCCGGTCGTCGAGCGATTGCTGCGGCCGCGATCGGTCGCGATCGTTGGCGTCTCGGCGCGTCCCGGGTCGGCAGGCCAGGTCGCGCTCAAGCTGCTTGCGGTCAACGGCTTTGCCGGCGATATCCATCTGGTTGGTCGCGCCGGCACCATCTTGGACGGACGGGAATGCCTGGCGAGCATCGACGACTTGCCGGAGCGTGTCGATCTCGCGATCCTGGCCTTGCCGGCAACCGCCGTGCGCGAGGCGATCGAAGCCTGCGTACGGCGCCACGTCGGTGCGGCGGTAGTGTTCGCTTCGGGATTCGCCGAGCTCGGCCAGGAAGAGCGATCCGTGCAGGAGACGGTCGCAGCCATTGCCCGCGACGGCGGCCTCGCGCTGATCGGCCCGAATTGTTTCGGCTATACCAACTATGTCGACCGCTTCACGGTCGGCTTTCTGCCCGGCGGCGCGCTTCCCGAATACGACCGGGGGGCAGGTCCGGCGCTTGCCATCATCTCGCAGAGCGGCGGCCTGATGGGGCATCTGCGCCGCGCCATCGAGATGCGCGGAGTGCCGGTCTCTTACATGATTTCGACCGGAAACGAGGCCGGCTTGCAGCTCGCCGATCTGCTCGAATACCTGATCGACGATCCGTCGACCCATGTGATCGCGATCTATGCCGAGCACATCCGGCGCCCGTCCGAATTCCTGGCTGCGGCGCGCAAGGCGCGCGCCAGCGGCAAGCCGATCGTGATGATGCATTCGGGGCGCGGCGCGATGGCTCAGAATGCGGCGCGCTCGCATACCGGCGCGCTCGCCAGCGATCACGGCGTGATGAGCGTTCAGACCACCAATGCCGGCGTGGCGCTGGTCGAAACATTGGAAGAATTGATCGATGTCAGCGAACTGCTGACGCGGTTTCCGGCTCCGACCGGCGGCGGCGTCGGAATCATGACGACGTCGGGCGCATTCTGCGCCATCGCGCATGACTATTGCGAAACCATCGGCCTTGCTATTCCACCCTTGTCGGCTTCGGTCGAAGCGACGTTGCGACCGCGAATGCCCGCCTTCGTCCCGCCGCGCAACCCGCTCGACATCGCCACGCAGGCGACGCAGGACCCGGAGATCGTGCGCGACGGCGCGATCGGCCTCCTCAGCGATCCCGGTATTGGTAGCCTTGTCGCCGCGCTCGCGGGCGGCAGCGAAGCGTCGGCTCTGCAACGGCTGAAAATGCTGATCGCGGCATGGGAGAAGCACCCCAAGCCGATGATCCTGGTGATGTTCGGCGAGACGCTGCCCGAGAATCCCGAATTCCTGAAGCTCGCGCGGCAGCACCGCATCGTCCTGTCGCATTCCGCCGAACGGGCGTTGCGCGCCATCGCGCGCGTCACCCATTACGGCCGCATGCTTGCGCGTTCCCGGATCGACATGGCGATGCATGCCTTCACCGGCATGCCCGAACTGACGCAAGGTCCACAGCCGGAATGGCGCGGCAAGCAATGCCTCGCGGCGGCGGGAATCAACGTGCCGGAGGGCGCCCTCGCCACATCCGTGGATGAGGCGGTCGCTATCGCCGAGCGCATCGGCTTCCCGGTCGCGATCAAGGCGCAGGCGGCGACGCTGTTGCACAAGACCGAAGCCGGCGGCGTCATTCTCAACCTCCCGGATCGCGACACCTTGCGGACCGCCTGGCAACAACTCATCGCCAATGTCACGCGGGCCGATCCGGGCCTGACCCTCGATGGCGTGCTGGTCGAACGCATGGCCGAGCGTGGGCTCGAGTTCGTGGTCGGGGCGCGCCGCGATCCACATTGGGGCGCGGTGCTGCTAGTCGGGCTCGGCGGAATCTGGATCGAGGCGCTCGGTGACGTACGCCTGATGCCGGCGGATCTCGCGCCCGAGGCGGTCATGGATGAAGTGCGCCAACTGCGCGGCGCTGCATTGTTGCGGGGGTTTCGTGGTTCGGCGCCGGTCGACGTCGCCGCGATTGCGCATACCGCGGCGTTGGTTGGACGCATCATTCTGACCATGCCAGACCTGGTCGAGATCGACATCAACCCGCTGGGGGTCTATCCGGCCGGCAAGGGCGCGGTGGCGCTGGATGCGCTGCTTGTGACGAAGAGCAATGACAAGGCCGTCTGACGACGGAACGGGGGGAGACAGATGGCTCTGCGCGATGCGGTGATCCTCGATTACGCCGAAACCAAGATCACGGACAAGGGCGGGCGCGACGTCTGGGAACTGGGCGCCGAGGTCCTGGAAAACCTGATCGCCAAGGTCGGTCTCGACAAAAAAGAGATCGACGGCATGATCGTCAATGCCGCGAGCATTGGCGCCGGCAATAATTTCTGGTCGCAGACCACCGCCGATTATCTCGGACTCGAACTCGACTTCTGCCAATCACTTGATATCGGCGGCTGCTCGGCGACCGGAGCGGTGGTGCGCGCGGCCGCTGCGATCGAGGCCGGCCTGTGTCAGGTGATGCTGCTGCTATTCGCCGATGCGGCCGGCGCACGCGCGCCGCGCGCGCGGACTTTTCACGGCGAATGGACGCAGCCGCATGGCCTGCTCGGTCCTCCGACCGCCTTCGGTTTGATCACGCGACGCTACGAACATCAGTTCGGCCTCGACTACCGGGCGCTCGGCAAGCTTGCGGTCACCCAACGCGAGCATGCTTTGCTGAACGACAATGCTTGCGACAAGCTGCGCGTCCCGATCACGATCGACGACTACATGAACTCGCGAATGATCGCCGAACCGATCCGGCTGCTCGACAGCGTGATGCCATGCGACGGCGCCAACGGGCTGATCATGATGAGCCGGACAATGGCGAAGGCGCGAGGCGTTGCGCGCTTCGCGGTGATAGAAGGGTATGGCGAGCGCACCAACTACCAATCCGATCAGCCGGTTGTCGATGTGACGAAGACCGGGCATGCCGCGGCGGGTGCGCGCGCTTTCGCAGCCTCAGGCCTCTCGCCGCGCGACGTCGCATCATTCCATCCGTATGACGATTTCATCATCGCGATCATGATGCAGCTTGAGATGCTCGGCTTCTGCAAACACGGACAAGGATGCGACTTCATCCGGGATACCGACTTCGGCCTGGCCGGCGACTTGCCGCTCAATACCGGCGGCGGCCAGATCTCGGCCGGCCAGCCGGGGCTTGCCGGCGGCGGCACCAATCTGATTGAAGCCGTGCGTCAGTTGTTCGGCGAGGCCGGCCCACGGCAGATCAAGAACACCCGCAACGCGATGATCACTGGCATTGGCGGCATTCCCTATATTCGCAACTGGGCGAGCAGCGTCGCCTTGATCCTCGCTCCGGACGCCTGAGGCTGTCATGACAATGCCCAACGATACGCTCGGCGTCCCCCGCCCCGACGTCGCGCCCTATAGCTTCTCTCGCCCCTTCTGGGAGGCGACACGCGAGAAGAAGGTCGTCATCCAATATTGCCGCGGCTCCGGGCGCTATCAATTCTATCCGCGCCCGACCAGCATCTATACCGGAACCCGCGACCTCGAATGGCGCGAAGTATCAGGCCGCGGCACGATCTTCTCCTACACGGTGGTTCAGCGCGCGCCCGAGACGTTCCGCGGCCACGAGCCCTATATTCTAGGCGCCGTGACCCTCGATGTCGGTGTCAACGTGATGGCCGACATCGTGCATTGCGATCTCGATCGCATCAGGGTCGGGCTGCCGGTCGTCCCGTTCTGGGCGCCGCTGCCGAATGGGACGCACCTGCTGTTGTTCCAGCCCGCGCCGACGCCGTAAGATGTTATGTTCTACGACTTCGGCTTGTTGACGAATTCCAGGCTGTAGGCCTTGCGATAGTCGAACGGCTTCTCGAACACGCCGCCGGCCGACATCGTGTCGAACATGCTCTTCCACTTCTCGTCGGTCATGGCGCCGATGCCGAGCTTGGCCGCGTCGCCGCCTTCGACCAGTTCGAGTTTCTTCATCTGGTCGATCTTGAATTGCGACAGTTCGAATGACTGCTCGGGCGAGACAGACTTGATCAGCTCGAATGCGGGCTTGGGATCGCCGCGCATGCATTCGGTCCAGCCCTTGATCGAGGCGTCCATGAATTTCTTCACGACATCGCGCTTCTTCTCGACCACGGGCTCCATCATGAAGACCGAGGTTGCGTGGTCGGGATAGCCGTAATCCGCGAGCAGGAAGGTTTTTGGCGCGGCACCGAGTGCTTTGCCAAGGAAGAATTCGTCCTCGGTGATGTAGCCCTGCTGCACCATGGTCTTGTCGGCGACAAATGCTGAAGGATTATAGGTGTAGGGCCGAAGCTGCGAATCCTCGAAGCCGTATTTCATCTTCAGCCACACCCAGAACTGAGTGCGCGAGAAATTCGCGACCGAGATTTTGCGCGATTTGAGGTCTTCGAGTTTTTGCAGCGACGGGTCCGGATGCGCGACCAAAGTCTGCGGGCTCTTCTGCAGGAAAGCGCCGATCGTGACGCCCGCGATCTCCTGTGACCGCATCGTCAGCGTGGTCAGCGCCGTCCCCATGCCGGCGTCGGCGCGCCCGGCCGCAACCAGCTGCACCATATTCACGCCGGGACCACCGGGATACAGCTCGACTTCGAGACCCGACGCCTCGTAAAAGCCCTTAGCTTTGGCCTGGAAGAATCCACAATGCTCGGCCTGCGGCAGCCAGCTCAGCCCGTAGACGAATTTATCGGCGGCATGTCCGGCGCCCGGAACCAGCACGGCGCACAACGCGCCTCCCGCGAGGAGCGCGCGCAGCCTGGACAGATGAAGTGTCATGATTGTCTCTCCGATGAAGTTCCTGAACAAAATGCAAACCGAGGGCCGCTTCCAGATCAGTGCTAAGGCCGCTGCAGATCGTGCGACGCCATGATCTTGGAGCGGACATAGTCGCCGGCAATGACCGGGGCGTATTTCGCGGGATTCATGTCCGTCACGCAGCTCGGCAGAACCTGGATCTCGGAATTCCGGTCCGGTCCTGAGAAGAACACCACCGAGAGGCGCTGGGTCGGGCCTTTGACGTCGCGCGGCGGATTGACCACGCGGTGCAAGGTCGAGCGCCAGCGATCGTTGGTCCAACGCGACAGCAGATCGCCGACATTGATGATGAACGCACCGGGCCGGTGCGGAACGTCGCGCCAGGTTCCGCCGCGGTCGAACACCTGCAGGCCGCCCGGCGCGGAATCTTGATGCAGGATCGTCAGCCCACCATAGTCGTGATGCGCGCCGTAGCGGAGCTGGCCGGGCTTCGGCGCGACCTTCTGCTCGGGATAGCGCACCAGTCGCAGCGTGAAGGCGGGGTCGTTGAAATACGGCGCGAGATAACCTTGCGGCAGATCCAGCGCGAGCTCCGAGATCCGATACAGATCGCGCGACAGCGACGCGAGCTTGGTGAAATAGTCGGACACCGCGATCTGCAATTGCGGGAAGTCGTCCGGCCACATGTTGCGGCGGCCGCCCTTGCCGTCCTGTTCCGGCGGGATGAAGACCAGCGCCTCGCAGAGATCCGGCGCCTCTTCGCCATTCAGCGTTGCGGCGACGCTCTCCGCGCCCATCGGGATATAGCCGGTCGACTTGGCCTTCTCCGGCAGCATGCATTCGAGTTTCTGCTCGACCGGGCGATCGAAGAATTCCTGCGCCAGCGCATAGACGGTCTCGATCGCATCGGTCGGGACGCCGTGATCGACGATGGTGACGAAGCCGATGTCTTCGAGCGCAGCGCCGAATTTGGCGGCGACCGCGTCGATTTCGGCGGCCCCGCCGCCGCGCAAAGCTGCAAGGCTCACGACAGGAATGTCGGCCTGATCAGCCATCGTTAGATCTCCCGGTTTGTTCGGCGTCAGGTCACAGGATCAGCAGCGACCATGCGAGCGGAGGAAGCCGGCCGAGGACGCCGCGCGGCGCCTGTTCGGCGGTAGCCGCCGGCAATGCATCCTGGGCACGCCACAGGGTCAGTCCGAGCATGGCCGCGAGCGCCTCCTCATGCACGGCATCGGACTCCGGCAGGCGTTCGGTCTCGGACATCGGCAATCTCTCCAGTGTAACGCTGGAAATCTTGCAATTCCGGTGCCAACACGTGTGCAGGACGGGCTTTAAGCGGCAGCCGGGCGCGTGGTCGCGGCGGTGACCTCGACCTCGACCTTGAATTCGGGAAGCGTGAAGCCCGAGACGATGACCAGGGTCGACGCGAAGGCATCACCCACGGCATAGCGGCCGCGCACCGCGCCGTAGATCGGGAAATAGGCGCGGTCGGTCACGAAGGCGCTGAAACGGACCACGTCGGCGAAGGTCATCTCCGCCGCAACGAGTATGGCTTTGAGGTTTTCGAAACAGAGCACGCATTGCTCCTCGACGCTGTCCGGGACCGAACCGTCGGGCGCGACGCCGAGCTGCCCCGACGTGGTCAACCAGCGTGCATTCGGTGGTATCATCACGGCGTGGCTGTAGCGCGCCAGCGGCGCGCGCATCGAGGGTGGCGAGATGGCGCGGTTCATTTGGCGTCCTGTTCGATCGCTGGCATCAGCCTTGCAAGCTCCGGACCGGCGGATAAGACCCGCACTCCGGCTGGTTCATTATCAATGCAACCGCCGGGCCAGCCAGTGAAAATGTGGAGCTCTCGATGACCCTGACGCCCGTCCCTCACGCTCCGGCGTCTCCCGCCAGCCCGCACGGCAACCGCGCCCGTTCGTTCCTGACGGTTCCGGCCACGGCGGCCTATCGGATCATCAATGCGCGCGTGCCGGTCGACCTGGCCCCCGCCCTCCAGGACACCGGCGATGCCGACCGGCTGACGCCCTGCGAAATCGTCGTCGACGGCACGAAGGTCTCGATGTTCGGGGCGCCGGGATCGTTTCCCGTGGCGGCGGACCTACCGACGGTCGACCTGAGCGACGGGATCGTGCTGCCGCGCTTTGTCGACGTCCACACCCATCTCGACAAGGGCCACATCTGGCCTCGCGCCGCGAACCCGGATGGCACGCCGGACGGCGCACGCGGCGCCGTGATGGCCGACCGCGAAACGCGCTGGGTCGCTGACGATGTCCGCGAGCGCATGGATTTCTCGCTGCGCTGCGCCTATGCGCACGGCACCGCCGCGATCCGCACCCATCTCGACTCGCTCGGCAGGCAGGCCGCGATCTCGTTCCCGGTATTTGCGGAGATGCGCGAGGCCTGGAAGGGCCGGATCGCGCTGCAGGCGTCGGCGCTGTTCCCGGCGGACATCGCGATCGACGATGAGCCGCAATTCCGCGCGCTGGCCGACATCGTGGAGCGCCACGGCGGCATCATGGGCGGCGTCACTTACATGGGCGAGAAGCTGAGCCCGAAGATAGACGCGGTGCTCGATAAGCTGTTCGAAATGGCCGCCGCGCGCGGGCTGGAGCTCGACCTGCATGTCGACGAAAGCTGCGCGCCCGACGCGGTCAGCCTGGAGCGGATCGCCGACGCCGCGTTGCGCCACAAGTTCAAGGGGCGCGTGCTGTGCGGCCATTGCTGTTCGCTGGCGCTCGCCTCGGAGGAAGATTTCAAGCGGATCGCCGGCAAGCTCGCGGAAGCCGACGTGGCGATCGTGTCGCTGCCGATGGTGAACATGTATCTGCAGGACCGCAAGGCGATGCGCACGCCGCGCCTGCGCGGCGTCGCGCCGCTGCATGAACTCGACACCGCCGGTGTGCGGGTGATGGTCTCCAGCGACAATACCCGCGACCCGTTCCATGCCTATGGCGATCTCGACATGATGGAAGTGTTCCGCGAGGCGACGCGCATCCTCCATTTCGACCATTCGGACCGGCCCTGGGCGCGCATGTTTGGCGCCGCGTCAGCCGAGCATATGGGGCTTCCGAAACTCTGTCGGATCACGGCCGGCGAACCGGCGGACCTGGTGCTGACCCGCGCGCGCTCGTTCCAGGAATTGATGAGCCGCCCGCAATCGGACCGCGTCGTGCTGGTCAACGGCAAGCAGATCGACACGACATTGCCGGATTATCGCGAGCTCGATCATCTTTATGCGAAGCCGGTGCTCGAGGCTGGGCGGGCGGCGACGGCGTAGTGCAAACCCAACCACGCTGGTCACCCTCGCGAAAGCGGGGGTCCAGTACTCCGTGTCCTATCGATAGGTCACGGAATACTGGATGCCCCGCTGGAGCCTGTCATCGGGCGGCGCGAAGCGCCGACCCGTTGGCGGGGCATGACACCGAGAGTGTTATTTGCCAGCTACGCCAACCGATTGAGCGAGAAATCGCGCACGTCGCGCAACAGCTTGACGAACTGGTTGGCGCGCAGTTCCGCGGTCGCGCGGCCTTTTTCGGCGGTGCCGAGCGACGCGTCGCCCGCGGCTCCCGCCGCGTGCAGGTCCTGCGCGATCCAGCCGAAGGCGTGGCTGCCGATCGGACGCAGCAGCGCGAATTCCTTCGAGATCGCGATCGTGCTCGGCGCGAAATTGGCCGCCTTGTCCATCCGGACAAGGTCGGGCCTGAAATACAGCATCAGCGAGGTCTCGACGTCGCCGGCGTGAATGCCGACCTTCTCCTCCTCGTCGGTATAGAGCCCGGGCGGATTGCCGAGCCGGCCCCAATGGGTCGCGACCGCCAGCATCTGCAAGCGGACGCGCAACTCGCGCGTTACGATGCTGATCAGGTCGACATTGCCGCCATGCGAATTCACCAGCACGATCTTGCGCAGGCCGGCGCGGTGCACTGACTCGCCGATTTCCACCCAGGCGCGCAACGCGGTTTCCGCCGAGAAGGTGATCGTGCCGGGCGAACGCAGGTGTTCGTTCGACTTGCCGATCGTCTGCGTCGGCAGGATCAGGATCGACAGGTCGTCGGGCAGCCGTTTGAGCAGTTCGTCAATCATGCCGTTGTTGATGACGGTGTCGGTCGAGACCGCGAGATGCGGGCCGTGCTGCTCGATCGCCGCGATCGGAAGCACCACGATCGTGGTCTCCGGATCGAGACCGACGAATTCGGGGCTGGTCAGGTCGCTCCAATAATGCTTGCGCAAAACATCCTCCGGTCAAATCAGAAATGGGCCATCGCGGCGGCAATATACATAGAGCAGCCGAATCAGGTCTTCACCGGGACGTAGCTGCGCATCTTTCCGGGATTGAGCAGGCCATAGGGATCGGCCTCGGTCTTGAACCCGTATTGGTCGGCGTCGCTGCTCTTGTGGCGCGTGCCGTCTTCAAGCGTGAAGACGTGCGGATTGGCGATGAAAATGCCGTGCTGCTCATGCAGCGCGATGATCTCGTTCAGGCGTTCGGCCGTGGTGTAGCGGACGATCGGCAGGGAAGAACAGGTCACGCGGCCGTTGAACCGGACGAGCTCCAGGTGCGGCAAGACTTCATCGGGAAACATCGCCCACATCTTGCGAACCGATTCGATCATGCGGTCATGCGGCATCAGGCATTGGAGATAGGTGATCGAGCGATCCTGCTTCAGCCATTGCAGCGTGGTGTGGTTCCAGGTGTATTCATATAGCGGCACGGAACCGGGCGACTCGTCGACCGGCTGTTCAAAGGTGACGGTCCCGGCATTGCCGAGCAGCACCTTGAAGCTCTCCATCGAATGCTGCGCGATCATCGCGAAGATCACGCTCTTGCCCTCGGGGCAATATTTCTTCATCGGACCGAAGTAATTCGGAATCGGCCAGATCATCGGCGTGATCAGCTTCTTCACGATGCCGTCGGCGAGCGCCAGCTTATGGCTGAAGCCGACGGCGTCGAAGAAATCGTCGAACGCGATCACCACGTCGATCCACGGCCAGGCCGGCGCCAGAGGCAATTCGAGCGCGGTGATGATGCCGTTGGTGCCGTAGGCATGGTTGATGGTCTGGACCGCATCGCCGCGCAATTCGAGAACCCGCGGCTCCTCTTCGAGGGTGACCACGCGTGCTGCCAGAAGGTTTCCCGGTTCGCGCAACCCGCCATAGGTGATCGAGCCGACGCCGCCGGAGCCGCCGGCGATAAAGCCGCCGATCGTGGCGGTGCGCTTGGTCGAGGGATGCATGCGCTGTTCGTAGCCCGAGGGACGCAACGCCGCGTCGAGATCATGCATCTTGGCACCGGCCTGGACCCGCACGACGCTGCCGCGCTGCCACTCGATGGCGTTGAGGCCGTTGATGTCGAGCAGTACGCCACCTTCCAGCGGAACCATCTGGCCGTAATTTCCGGTTCCCCCCGCCCGCACCGTCAACGGAATGCGCAAACGCGCACAGGCCGCCGCGACGCGCACGATGTCCGCCTCGTCGCGCGGCACCACCATCACATCGGCGGACTTGCCGTTCAGCGTCTCGTTGAGGATCGGGCTGTACCAGAAGAAATCGCGCGAACGCCGCCGCACGATCTGGGAATCGGTGACCACGGGCACGTCGCCGATGGCGGCGAGGAACCCGGCGATGTCATATCGCCCGGTCGTAGAGTCCCGAACGGCAAGACGCGAAGCAGTCATACGCAGCCCCCTGGGCCCGGGAGAATGATCCGGTGCCCGGAAACTGAGCAAGAACCATACCGGTCACCCTGACACAGCACAGAACCGGTTCCGGACAGATCCGCCAAACCGGTGCAGTCTGAACGCACAACTGCCTTAAAGATAGGCAGCGACCGCCGTCCGGCGGCGATGTGTCCAATATTTGCGATCCGCTGTCGGCACGGGTGTTGCAAGGCCGGATAGGATGCCTCGGGGGACCCGCCGGGCACAGACGCCAGGGAGTCAGTCATGACCATGATGAAATACCGGATCAATCGCCGCCGCGCGCTCGGCCTGATGGGCAGCGCCGCCGCTCTCACGCTGGTTCCGGGCGCGCGCGTCAGCGCACAGACGCTCGACAAGGTGAGCTACCAGACCAATTGGCGCGCCCAGGCCGAACATGGCGGCTTCTACCAGGCGGTCGCGAACGGCATTTACAAGAAATACGGCATCGACGCCGAGATCAGGATGGGCGGCCCGCAGCAGAATCCGTCGACGCTGATGCTCGGCGGCCGCGTCGACATGATCATGTCGAACGCATTCGAGGCTATCAACTACGCCCGGGAAGGCTTGCCCTTCCTGTGCATCGGCTCGATGTTCCAGAAGGATCCGCAGGTCCTGATGTCGCATCCCGGCGTCGGCAACGACACGCTGGCCGCCTTGAAGGGCAAGCCGGTGCTGATCGCAGCCGGTGGACGCACCACCTATTGGCCATTCCTGAGGGTCAAGTACGGCTTCACCGACGACCAGATCCGGCCTT